>JANYKD010000536.1 GCA_025361735.1 Phycisphaerales bacterium | reverse complement strand
CCGGTCAGCAACAGTTGGATGATCCCACCCAGATAGGGTACGCAACCCAACACAACAGTGAACAGCCCCACCAGCACGCAAAAGCCGATCGCCAGTCCCCAGTTCTCGCGCAGGCTGTCCAGTGCCAGCGCGCACAACGTGCCGTTGGGCGTCTGCCCGCCGGTCCCGCCGTGCGCAGGGATCGGTGTCTGCCCTGGCCGGCGATAGGCGGGCGCCGCGTAGTTCAGCGGCCAATGGGCATCCGTCAGCATCGTTGCGGCCGGTTGCCACGAATCCATGCCCTCGCTCCACACCAGATCGCCGGGTGAGAGTCGTCCCTCGGCCGCCCATTGCAGAAGGATTTCTCGCTCGACCGGTCCGAATTGCTTTCCGCCAACCGTGCAATGCCATTGAGCCATTGTGCAGCCTCCCAAAAACGCCACTTTCCACCGACCCGCAGGCGATCCAATTTTCCCAGTCAACTCACCCGGCCGACCGTGCGACCCGCGCTGCGGCAGATTACCGACCCGATTTTCCCAAACTGTCGCGACCAATTGTAGTGGTACGCGAAACGGCTGTCGATGGCGAGACCGGTTGGTGATTGTAGCGCGGCGTGCCTTGAATCTCGTGCAGAGCATTTGGACGCCAAAATCTCGTGGCATGGGCGTCTCGCCCATGGTGTCGGTACTCCGACACATCCTTCCGTGCCCGGACAATTATTCGCGCCCTTTCATCGGGGCATTCGCGCACCATCGAATTATCCACAAGCCCGCCGCAACGTTTTACTCCGTACGCCGCCTCGTCGCAGGCGACATCGGTATTCAACGAAAGGCCACGCCAAAGCACAGGCCGATCGCCAGGAGCAACAGCCCCAGGCTGCCCAATACACCGATGAGGAACCCTTTCCATCGCCAACGGCGATAGGCTGTCGCCGTCAGAACAGCCAGCGCCCCCACGGCGATGGCCGGGCCGATCAGGACCATGGCGTTTGGTCGGTTCATCGCCGATCCGATCATGGCCGCCAAGGCAACCCCAGCAATTATCATCGCGACAAACGCCGCAAAGCCGAGGGCGATCTGGGCAGCAAGTCCGACACCCCCCGCGGGCCGATAAAGCTCGGGTGAGGCGTAGTCGAGGGGGAATGCCGATTCATCGGCTCGTTGGGGTGGGGGTGGTTGAGTCATAGACTTCCTGTAGCGTCCGAGTTCTCCATGATTCTGTCGTATAGCTGCACTCGATATGGAGTCTCGCCGCCGGCGCGGTCGCGGTTCAACGGAAGACCACTGCAAAGCACAGCCCGAGAGCCAGTAGCAACAGCCCCAGGCCGCCCAATGCGCCGATCAGAAAGCCCGTCCAGCGCCGGCGGCGGTAGACATTAATGCTCAGCAGAAGCAGCGCGGCCGCGGCGATGGCCGGCCCGGCCAGGAAAATGCCGTATGCCCCGTTGGTCACCGAGCCGATCACTGCCGCCATGACGAGGCCGCATGCCACGGTCCCGACGAATGCCACGAAACCGAGGGTGACCTGGCCACCGAATCCCACGCCGTCCACGGGCCGGTTGGATTCAGGCGAGGCGTAGTCGAGCGGATATGCCGGCTGGTCTGGGGGCTCTGGCGGAGGTAGTGGGCTCATTCGGCTCCTCTGGGGTCCGAGTTGTGGACCAGTCAATCCCACGGTCGTACTGCGTGTGTCACGATGCCGTTCATTTCTCGCGGCAGCCAAGTTGCCGGCTCAGTTGCCGTGTCTCGAATAACACAACCCGGTGACGAGCGCCACCGCGCCGAAGAAAATCAGTGCAGAAATGAGGATGAACTTAATTGCGGTACCCATACGCCTCCTCTCGGGTCCAAGTTGTGGACCAATGCCTGCGTCATTGTACCACCGTCTCGGCCGTGTCGCTCTTCTGACAACCCGGCCGATGCAGCAGATTATACGTTTCAAACGGCACCAGCCGGCCATCGGGCGAGACGATGTGGACACACGATCGTTTCAGCGAACGCAGGTCCATGCTCCAGGCGTCCATGAACTGCATGATGATGATCCGGAACACATTGTCGTAGGCGATCGGCGAGCCGCTCTGCGGCAGCAGCGGCAGGCAGCACTGGAGCTTCAATTGCCTGGCCACGGACGCGGTCGAGGCGGAACTCGAGAACACCTGCTGAACGTGCTGGCGCAGGTTGGGATCCTGCTCGAAACAGATCGTGTTGCCCGCCAGGTTCAGGAGCGATTGCGGGTCGAGCAGTTTCGAGAGCGGCGTCAGGCCGCCATTGTGGCGGATGGCGTACGCCATCGCCAGGGCGTCGGGATGACACGGCACGGGGACGATGTCCTGTGCGGCGAAAAGCTTGTGCTGCGAGAGGATGGCCCGGCGGACTTCACTGAGCGTAAGTCGATGAACCGCGGGGTCGAAGCCGGCGAGCCGGCCGGCCGCTTGGATCGGCTGGAAGGTCACGCCGCGGACGCACGGCTGGGCGATGGCGAAGTCGAGAATGTCGCCGATCTCCTGGTCGTTGACTCCCTTCTTCAGCGTGACCACGAGTGTGGTCGAGACGTTGTGGCGGTTGAGTGCCTCGACCGCCCGGCGGCGGATGTCGCTGAGGTCCGAGCCGCGAAGTTGGCGGAGCGTTTCCGGGCGGAGCGAGTCGAACTGGAGATACACCTCAAATCCCGGCCGGTATGTGCCGAGTTGGCGGACGAACGCGTCATCCTCCGCGATACGCCGGCCGTTGGTGTTGAGCATCAAATGGCGGATGGGCCTGGCGCGGGCGGCGTCGATGATGGCGAATAGTTCAGGATGCAGCGTCGGTTCGCCGCCGCTGATCTGCACGACGCCGACCTTTGTAGCACAGGCGTCTCGCCTGTGGCGTCGGTATGCCGACGCATCTTCGCCGTCAGGCGAAACGGGCTCGCCTCCGGCCACGACCGTATCGAGCATGGCCTGGATCTGCGGCAGCGAGCGGTGCTGGCCGGTCGATGCGGAAGACGCGTAGCATACGGGGCAGGCGAGATCGCAGCGGTCGGTGATCTCGACGATGGCAAGGCAGGTATGCTGCTCGTGATCCGGGCACAGCCCGCAATCCCACGGGCAGCCCCGCCGCATGGCCGTGTGGCGTTGAGCTGGTGCGGTAGGGGGGTGGCCGTACAGATTGCGGCTGGTCCGCCAGTATGCCGCATCGTCGGCGATGAGCACGCGCTGCGAGCCATGCTCGGGACAAAACTTCTGGAGAAACACTTGGCCGGCATCGACGATAAGTTTGGCTTCGACTTTGGCGAGACAATGCGGGCAGAGGCTGTTGGTAAGCTCGACGGAGGCCGCCGCACTGGATCCGCACGATGCCTCCGATGAGCACGCGCCATCACACCCACAAGCGTTCCCATGACAATTCCCCTCCGTCGCTGCGTCGCTTTGTCGCTGCGTCGCTTCCGCCAGCCTCCCGCAGCAGTTGTCGTTCCAGTGAAAAATCGCGTAGACCATGCCCGCCAGCGCCGTGAGTTGGATCGCGCTGAGCGGCACGACCGGGATCGTGAAGCGAGGCTTGATAAACTCCACCACAAGTCGCCACGCCATATAGGCGAAGACGAACTGGCTGAACATGCAGCCGCGCTGCCGGGCGGTGCGGAGCCGCCAGGTGAACACACCGGCCGCGGCCATCAGGAAGATGACCTCGTACAACTGCGTGGGATGCCGCCGGATGCCGTCGCCGAAATCGACGCCCCACGGCAGCGAAGTAGCGATGCCATACGTGTGATCGTCAAGCCCCGCGAAAAAGCATCCGACCCGGCCAATACACATGCCCAGGATCACCGGGAATACATAGATGTCGCCACTCGGATGCGACAGCCCCAGCCGGCGTTTAACGAGTTCCACGCCGACCCAGCCGCCAAGGATGGCGCCGACAATCGTCTTGCCGCCGATGAGGATCCGCCAGTCAGCTCGGTGCTGCCAGTACAACGGAGCCGATTCCGCCCAGGCAAGCACCTTGGCGCCAACGAGAGCCCCGAAGATAACGCCGATGACGATCCACGCCGTCTGCTCGGCCGTGAGGCTCGGCCCGCGTGGCCAGCGCCGGCGCAGGTAGAGATAGAGCTGGAAGCCGGCCGCATAGGCGACGATTTCCAGGACTTGGTGGGCGTAGACGGTGATGGTGGACAGAATCAAATTGGGTCCTCGGGGCGAAGGCGGGATGGTAGCGTGAGGACGATGTGGAGTCACCACCAAGCAGCAGCGGTGTGCCGTATCGCTTTAGAAATGTTCGCTATTCAATTGCTTTAGAACTGTCCCCTGCGCGAGGGCGCCGGGGCCATGACCCCGGAACGCGAGCCCGGAATTTGCCGGTCCACCCAGGAATTTCCGAACATTCGCTCATTCCCCGCTACTTCTCGGGGCGGCGGCCGTGCCAGGTGCCTTCGGCACCGGGGGCACGGTAGAGGAGGGTGTCGTTGTTGAGTTCGAGGAGTTTGACTTCCTGGGTCTTGCCCAGGTACTCGTACTCAGGCCAGTCGGGGAATTTCTTCTTGAAGTCGGAGGTCTTGCAGTTCAGAAGCAGCGTCGGCGGCAGGGCGTCCCAGCGGATGGACCAGGTGCCGGTGAGCGTGTTTTGGCCGGGCGTGAAGTTCGCAAGTGTGTACGTGCCGTCGGGGTTGAAGGTGTAGTCGCCCTCGCAGGGAAGACCGCGCCAGGTGCCGAGCAGCTTTTGCTCAAGCGCGGCCAGTGCATCCGCCTTGGCCAGGCCGGCGGGCTGGGTCGCCGGCGCGCCTTTGGCCTTGTCGGCGGCGGCCGGTGCCGCAGCGATTTGCAGAAAGAGGGCCAGCGAGACGCAAAGTTCCAGGATTGTCTTCATCGGCGTCCTTTCAAACGAGATCGCGCGTGGATCGGACATCCACCGAATTCCTTGGACGCTGCGAGGGCGGAAAGGTTTCGATCGTCAGAGGGCCAGCGGTTCACCCGTGAGGCGCTCGTAGGCTTCGAGATATTTCTCGCGGGTTTTGCGGACTACGTCCTGGGGCAGCACGGGGCCGGGCGGGGTCTTGTTCCAACTGAGCGTTTCGAGGTAGTTGCGGACGAATTGCTTGTCGTAGGAGGGCTGGTCCTGGCCGGGCTGGTAGACGCTCGCCGGCCAGAAACGGGAGGAGTCGGGCGTGAGGACTTCGTCGATGAGGATGATCTTTCCGTCGGGCAGGCGGCCGAACTCGAACTTGGTGTCGGCGATGATGACGCCGCGGGCGGAGGCGTATTCGGCGGCCAGCGAGTAGAGGGCGAGCGTGCGATCGCGCAGTGTGCCGGCCGTTTCATTGCCAATGCGCTGGGCGGTTTCCTCGAAGGAGATGTTGATGTCGTGGCCGGTCTCTTCCTTGGTGGCTGGGGTGAAGATGGGGTGGGGCAACTGGTCGCACTGTCGCAGACCGGGCGGCAAAGCCACGCCGCACACGCTCTGGGTCTTCTGGTACTCTTTCCACCCGGAGCCGGCGAGGTAGCCGCGGGCGACGCATTCGATGGGGATGACGGCCGCTTTCTTTACGAGCATGGAGCGGCCGTGGAGCTGGTCCGCGAAGGGCTGGACTTTGGCCGGGTAGTCGGCGACATCGGTGGCGATGAGATGGTTCTGGAAGAAGCTGGCAAAGCGCTCGAACCAGAAAAGACTGATGGCGGTGAGGATCTTGCCTTTGTCGGGGATGCCATTGGGCATGATCACATCGAAGGCCGAGATACGATCCGTGGCGACGATGAGCAGGGTCTCGCCGAGATCGTAGACATCGCGGACTTTGCCGCGACGGCAGGGGAGTGGCAATGTGGATTGGAGAAGCTCCATGGCGGGGATAATAGCAACTCGGGCGGGAGGATTCCAAGAGACGATTTCCTGGGATTCACGGAGGCCGAGATTCACATGCCGAGGCAAGCCGGATCGCCTGTCCTACCGCGGCGGGGCGGGGTCGGGGATGTTCTGCGGAGGAGTCGGCTGTGGGGGCTGGGGGATTGACCGGCGGATGTTGTCGACTTCCAGTTGTTCCTGCTGCAGAAGATTCCGCGACGGCTGCCGCTGCATGATGCGTTCGGTCTCGGGGTCGCGGGTGATGATGTTGATGTGAGCAGGGGCGGCCATTTTCGCGTCGAAGGTTTTGGCTGGCCCTGTCTGGCTCGTTGGGTTACCATGAGATTACGGAACCAGACGGCCGCAGGCGCGACTCTGCTTCCTGGAGGTGTCGGAGATGATCAGCCACTTTGCACCAGCGGAACGATCGAGCGATGAGGAATTGCGCCTTCAGATATCCCTGGTCACCAAGAACCCGATTGTGGATGGTCTGCTCGGGCTGGCGGGCGGAGTGCTGGCGGTGCTCAACTAGAAGCGGCAGATTCTCTGCGTCAATGACGGCTTTTTGCGCTGGCTGGGAGTCCAGGACAGGGCTCGAGTCATCGGCCTGCGGCCGGGGGAGGCGCTGGGTTGCGCGCACGCCCGCGACTGCGGCGGGGGCTGCGGCACGTCCGCGACCTGCTGCACTTGCGGAGCGGCCATCGCGATCGTGTCTGCCATGGTCAACGATGTGCCGACTGAAGAGGATTGTGCCATCACCGTCGGGCGCAACGGGAAGCCGGAGGATCTGTTCCTGCACGTCCGATGTGCGCCGGTGCGCTTCGCCGGGTCGCGTTTTCTGATCTTGTTTCTTCAGGATATTACCCGGCAGCAGCACGCGGCCGCCGTGGAGCGGGTGTTCTTCCACGATCTGGCGAACATCGTCATGAGCCTGGAAGCGGCGGGGTCGCTGCTGGCTCGGGATCCGCGGAAGCATGCCGAGGAACTTGCCGAGCCGATTCGCTCGCTGTCGCAGCGGCTGGCCCGGGAGTTGCACATTCAACGGCGTCTGACGGACCCGCATGGCGCCATGCGGTCGGAATTGAAGGATGAGGTGCTGGTAACGGAACTGTTTGCCGAACTGCGGCTCAATTTCGAGTCGCACCCGGCGGCCGAAGGCAAGCGGCTGCTGTTTGCGCCGGCACCGGCCGATCTCACGCTTAAGACGGACATGGCCATGATCATGCGGGTGCTGGGGAACATGGTCGTTAATGCCTTGGAAGCCGCGGCCGAGGGTGAAGATGTGCGCGTGTATGCGGAGCCGTTCAACGACGGCCTGCAACTGTGCGTTTGGAATCGGCAGTCGATTTCGCCGGAGTCCAGTCGGCGCATTTTCCAGCGGAACTTCAGTACCAAGCGACAGTCCGGCAGAGGCCTGGGGACGTACTCGATGAAGTTGTTTGGCGAACAGTATCTTGGCGGGAAAGTGGATTTCGAGACATCGGACGGGGCTGGGACTGTGTTTCGCCTGGTGCTGCCCGCGTCGGCAATATGCCGTCCGCCGGGCGATCGCAAGTGATGGCGCCGGCCTGGGAGCCGCAGAGGCCAAGGCCATCGCATTTAGTGCTGCCGGTGCCCTCACCGGCAGGTTCGTCCCCCGGATTTCTGCCAGTGAGGGCACTGGCAGCACTTTCAGCGGCCAAATTCGATGGCCCTGCCGCAGAGGCTTGCAACGGCCCGCCGACCCCTACCATTCGAGCCTCAACGTGTTAGTATTCCCCTCGTACCCGGCCATAATGTCCAGCGCCGGGGGTTTCCGTGGGTTTCTACAGGCCGACACCGGCCGGAGAACACAATGGCCTCATACAAAGTTCCGACTCTTGCAAAAGCGGCGAAGCTTCCGAAGAAACAGGTTCAACTGATCGCCAATGGTGACCTGCGGCAATCGGCCAACCAGAAGTGCTGGCCGGAACAGGCGAAAATGGAAGAGACGCTCAAGGCGGCGCTGGCTGCCGAGGGCTACGACCTGGTGCGGGCGCATCCCTACAAGGAGGCCGAGAAGCACGGATTCATCGGCTCGCAGAAGGAAGGCATGGAGGTTTTCACGGGCATCGACCCCGATGCGCCGCTGATCGTGGCCGAGTGCGTGTGGCAGTATTCGCATCACGTGTTGCATGGGCTGATGACCCATCGCGGGCCGATCCTGACCGTGGCGAACTGGTCGGGGACATGGCCGGGGCTGGTGGGGATGTTGAATCTCAACGGATCGATGACCAAGGCGGGCGTGAAGTATTCGACGATCTGGTCGGAAGACTTCACCGATGACTACTTCAAGACGTACCTGCGCACCTGGCTGAAGAAGGGCGAGGCCAAGCACAAGACCAGCCATGTGGTGAAGTTCAAGCATGTGAAGGTCGGCGGCGCCGAGCGCAAGCTGGGCGAGGCACTGGCAAAGCAGCTTCAGCGCGAGAAGGCAATCCTGGGCGTGTTCGACGAGGGGTGCATGGGCATGTTCAACGCCATCATCCCGGACGAACTGATGAACCCGATCGGCGTGTACAAGGAACGCCTGAGCCAGTCTGCTCTGTATTATGAATCGACCCAGGTGAGCAATGACGAAGCCCTGGCCGTTCGCAGGTGGATGGAAGAGCGCGGCATGAAGTTCGTCACCGGTCCGAACGAGGAGACGGACCTCACGGACAACCAGATTCTCCTGCAGTGCAAGATGTACGTGGCCGCCGTCCGCATCGCCGATGATTTCGGTTGTGCGACGATCGGCATCCAGTATCAGCAGGGTCTGAAGGACCTGCTGCCCGCGTCGGACCTGGTCGAGGGCACGCTCAACAACGCCGACCGCCCGCCGGTGAAGAGCCGCGACGGCAAGCGGGTGTTGTATGCCGGCGAGCCGATTCCGAATTTCAATGAAGTCGACGAGTGCGCCGGCGTGGACGGGCTGTTCACGTATCGCGTACACAAGGCCATGGGCCAGCCGGTCGAGAACACGCTGCACGACCTGCGCTGGGGCGATCCGGACAAGTCCGGCACAGTCGAAGACTATGTCTGGGTGTTCCTCATTTCCGGTTCGGTGCCCCCCGCGCACTTCGCTGGCGGCTGGGCCGGCGCTTCCTCCGAGCGGCAGCCTGCGATGTACTTCCGCCTCGGCGGCGGCACCATCAAGGGCATCAGCAAGCCGGGCGAGATCGTCTGGTCACGCCTGTTCGTTGAAGATGGGAAACTGAAGATGGACCTGGGCCGGGCGGGCGTCGTGGAACTGCCGGCCGAGGAAACCAACCGCCGCTGGCAGGCAACAACGCCGCAGTGGCCGATCATGCACGCCGTGACCTACGGCACCAGCCGCGATCAGATGATGGCCAAGCACAAGAGCAACCACATCCAGGTGGCCTACGCCAACAGCGCCGATGAGGCGGACCGCGCGATGCTGGTCAAGGCAGCGATGGCCGACGCGCTGGGCATCCAGGTGAACATCTGCGGAACCAAGAAGAGCGGTAAAGGATGGGAGTAGGTAACTGCGGCAGAGCCGCAGTTGAATGACGAAAACCGAAACTCGAATGACGAATGAAATCCGAATAACGAATGCTTGAAGGCTGGCTGGAGCGATGGCCGGAAGAGGGCGTTTGGGATTCGGGTTTGATTCGTCATTCGGATTTCGGGATTCGATCCTTCTCTCATGCAGGTCTCTATCATGCCCACATCCCGCCTGCCCATGTGGGTCGTGGTGATCGTGACGCTACTGGTGTACGCGCCGGTGCTGACCAACGACTTTGTCTCCTGGGACGACAGCGACACGATCTACAACAATGCGCGGCTCAATCCGGCCAGCATCGAAAAGACCGCCTGGTATTGGGCACACCCCGAGAACGGCGAGTATCTGCCGCTGACACGCACTGTCTGGGCAGCGCTCTCGCCACTCGCCCGCCTTACGCGGCCTGACGAGCGCGGCGGCACGCTCAATCCCTGGATCTATCACGGCGTCAGCGTGCTTGTTCATTCCTTGTCGTCGCTCCTGGTGTATCTCATCCTGGCGCGGATTTTATGGATCCGTCAGCGGTTCGAGCATGCCCGTGACGCGTCGCCCACTGTCGACGGCAAGCGGTGTCTGCGGTCTGAGGACACGCTCCGCAGCAGACCAGCCGTGGCATCCAGGCGAGAAACGCGAGGAAGAGACGTCGAACTCGCGCCATCGCAAGCATGGCTGGCGGCGGCGGGGGCACTGTTGTTCGCGATCCATCCGCTGCAGGTCGAGCCTGTTGCCTGGGCGTCAGGGCTCAAGGATCTGCTTTTCGGCCTGTTCGCACTGGCCGCGATTCTGGCGTACCTCTGTTACGCGAACGACGCCCAGCGGCCGGAGCCCCAGGCAATCAAACCCGGGCGGACCGGTGGCGATTGTCAGGATTTGCGATACAGGGGACTGTTCTATGCTCTCGGAATGCTGGCGCTGCTGGCGTCGATCCTGTCCAAGCCCATGGGCGTAATCACCTCGCTGCCGGTGGCCCTGCTCGGCTGGCGACTGTGCCGTCGCCCATTTCGACAGGTCATGCTAGAACTGGCCCCCTGGTTCGGATTGTCACTGGTCTTCGGCCTGCTTGCCCGCCACTGGATGCCGGCGACAGCCATTCCGACTGTCGGGCTGTGGCAGCGCCCGCTGGTCGCCGCCGACAGTCTGGCGTTCTATGCGTTCAAGCTGGTCTGGCCTGTTGATCTGGCCATCGACTACGGCCGCACGCCGTTGGTGGCGATGTCGTCCGGCTGGGGCTGGTTCACATGGTTGGTACCGGCGACGATCGGGGCTCTGCTCTGGCGCACGCGCCGGAGCCGTCCGCTGGTCGGTCTGGGCGCGGCCGTGTTCGTGCTCGCCGCGTTGCCGATCCTCGGGCTCAGCCCGCACATGTTTCAATATTACTCGACCGTCGCCGATCACTACATCTACCTGCCAATGCTGGGCGTTGCCATCGCCGCGACGTACGGCCTGAGCCTCCTGCGGGCACGCACGGCGGTCGTCGTCGCGGGTCTTTCCCTGGCGTTGCTGGCCATCCGGACGATACTGCAAACGACGAACTGGACCGACGACCCCACGTTCTGGCGCCATACGCTGGGAGTCAATCCTCGCAGCTACATATCCATGGTGGCCCTGGGACGTCAGGATGTGGGGCACGACTGGGACAAGTCGCTGTTGTCCCAGGCGTTGAAGCTGAATCCGGACTACCTGCCGACGCACCAGGCTCTCGTGGCGTATTACACGGCGCATCGACAGATCGACCCCGCAATCGCTCACCTGCAACGCGGCCTGGAGATCACCGAGACCTATCCCGAGAGCCTGCGGCCCGACCTCGCCCCGCAGTATCTCTCGCTGGCAGAACTGCTCCTGGCTCGCGGCCGGCCGACCGACGCGCTCGCTGCCGCCAAACGTGCCCGGCAGCTCAGCCCGGCCAATCCGGCCAATCCGGCCATACCGGGCATCCTCGAACGAATTCGCGTTGCCTCCACCACCCAGCCCACGACCGCTCCAACGACCGCTCCAGTCCTTCCTGTACCGTAACGATTTGTGTAGAGTGGTGGGCGAATTGGTCGATGGAACAATGGATTGTCCCCGACTCATCGTGGATGGGGTCGGGTTGGTTAATGGATTAACACCGGAATCTTCGTGAGCAACACATCTCGCAGTTCCAGCCGGCCAAAGTCTGAAGGCCGTCCGTCGCGCCAACGTGCGGCCATCATGGCAGGCCTGATGGGCATACTCACATTGGTGAGCATCGGATTCCTCGTCTTTGCCCCGGCTCCGCTGAAGCTGACTTCGCTGTTGGCGATCGAACCGCTCGACCGGATCTTCCGGACCGAGGTGGGGGTTACCAATTCGCGATGGCAGTCGATCTACATCCATCAGTCCAAGACGGTCACCGGCGACGCCCAGACGCTGCCGGCCGACAGTGCCGGGCTGAACGATCACTTTGTTATCGGCAATGGCGAAGGGGCCGACGACGGAGAAATCCTTATCTCCCCCCGCTGGCACAAGCAGGCGGCCGCCATCCCCAACGGAGCCAGTTTCGATCCCAACAGCGTCTGCATCTGCCTCGTCGGCGACCTCGATGAGACAGCACCCAGCACCGCACAAGTTCGCCGCCTGGGCGAACTTGTCCGCACGCTGCAAAGCCGCTTCCGCATCCCGGCACAGCGGATTCTGATCCGCGATGTAAAGGACGACCCGGCCGGGCTGGGCGAGCGCTTCCCGCGGGCGGAGTTCGGCCGGGATGTGCTCAAGTAAGGCATTTGAACACCCTTCTCTCGCCCCTTGCGGGAATGCCCCAGCCTAACACTTGCCTTCATGGGGAGTTTTCTCTATTCTATCTCAACTCGGGCAATGGCCGGAGGGTAGGCAACTGCATGGGCCAGAAACTACTCAACTACGACGTGATTGCACGCCTTGGCGAAGGCGCTGGCAGCGTCATCTACGAGGTTACCGATTCGGTGACCGGCAAACGGTATGCGCTGAAGCATGTGGTTCGTGAGGATGCCAAGGATATTCGCTTCGTCGAGCAGATGCAGCAGGAATTCGAGATCTCCAAGCAATTCAATCACGTGAACCTGCGCCGGACGTACGAGCTCAAGATTAACAAGAAGATGCTGCTCAAGGTCACCGAGGCGTTCCTGCTGATGGAACTGGTGAGCGGCCAGGCGCTGGATGTGCGCCAGCCCCGTAACATCCTCGAAGCCATCGACACCTTCATTCAGGCCGCGCTGGGTCTGCACGCCATGCACAATCTCGGCTATGTCCACTGCGACATCAAACCCAATAACATCCTCCGTACCGAGGATGGCGTGGTAAAGGTGATCGACTTTGGCCAGTCCTGCAAGATCGGCACGATCAAGGAGCGAATCCAGGGTACGCCCGATTACATCGCGCCCGAGCAGGTTCACCGCCGCCCGGTGAGCCACAAGACGGATATTTTCAATCTCGGCGCAACCATCTACTGGACCATGACCGGCAAGAACATCCCCACGCTGTACACCGCGGGCCGAGGTGACAATGCGTTTGTCGTCGCCGAGCGTGTGCAGTCGCCGAACGAACTCAATTCGCAGGTGCCGTTGCCGTTGTCCAATCTGGTCATGGACTGCGTCATCCCCAGGCCGGAGAAACGCCCGGCCAGCATGGAGAACGTCATCAGCCGGCTGGAACTGGCGAAGCACCAGATCCTGCACCAGCAGAATCCGCAGCGGCCGCGCGTCGAAGACCTCAATCTCGACGATGACGAAGAACTGCGGCACCACGAAGGCCACGAGAACATCGAACCCTAGCACGCCATGCCCCAGCCACCGCGCAGCGCTGTCGTCCACCATACGCCGGCTGATCGTCCGTTGCAGCCCGCGGAAACGGGACCCAATGCCCAGCGTATCGCGGCCCATATCGAGGAACATATCGGCTCGCCGGAACTGGTGTACCACGAACTGGTGTCCGATCTCGTACACCTGGATATTCACATCGTCCCTCCGTCGCCCAAGCGCAAATTCCATGCCCTGGTGACCAGCGGGACGAGCGACCGTCCGATGCACGTGCCCGAAGGATTGGCCGTCCCGCGATTTGCCGAGTTGATGCTCTGCCTGCCGCCGGACTGGCCGCTGCCACTGGAAGCGGCCGACTGGACGGGCCTGGACGAGCGTGTCTTCTGGCCGGTGCGGCTGCTGCGGACGCTCGCACGCCTGCCCCATGAGCACGGCACCTGGCTGGGTTTTGGGCACACGGTTCCCAACGGCGACCCGCCGCTGCCGTACGCGCCGAACACGCGGCTGTGCGGCGCCATGATCGGCTATCCCGTGGTGGCCAAGCCGCCCTTCCGGCAGCTCAGGATCGACGACGACACCACGATCGCGTTCTTCAGCGTGATCCCACTGTTCGCGCAGGAAATCGAATACAAGCTCAAGCACAGCGCCACCGCGCTGGCCGAGCGGCTGGGGCGACAGGGAATCGGCGAGGTGCTGGACATTTCGCGGAAAAACGTCTGCAAGCCGTGGTGGCGGTGGTGGTGAGGGGAGAGTGCAAAATGCAAAATGGAAAAGTGGAATGCTGAATGCGGAATGCTGAATGCGGAATGTTGTATCTCGGCACCCGCGCCAGATCAGCTCCGCAGGCCCGAAGGGCCGTTAACTTTGGTAGCGGTGGCCGTGAGGCCACGGAAATCGAGAATCGCTGATCGAGAGGCCCGAGGGGCCGGCACTTTGAGAGGCGGGCGACCGCGGAGTGAGTGACGCCGCCCCTGAACGCGGAGTAAACGATGTTGCGACGAACTCTTCTTCCGTTGCTTGCGCTGCTGGTGTGGCTCCCCGCCTGCGCCCAGATCCCGGTGGGATTCCCGACCACGCAACCGTACAAGGCTGTCACCTACCACCACATCGAACGAACCAATCCTCCACAGCATCTGCACACGATCACCATCAATCTGGCCGACCCGTCGGTCGCCATTCGCGTAGTACCGGCCGGTGAAGCACCGCAACCAGCGGACGCCGCCTGGCCGACGACACTGCTGCAGACTTCCGATGTTGCCGGCCGCGAGCGCTTCGATATTGCCATCAACGGCGACTTCTTCGAAGGCCGTGACAAGCGCATGGTGGCCGGCAAGGAGTTCGCGTGGTTCAAGGGAAACGCCTCGCGGCCGGTCGGCGCGGCGATGACCGATGGCAAGCTCTGGCACGCGGGCAACACCTATGCGCTGGTGGTGCATGAGGGCGGGAAAGTGTCGATCGAGCGACTCGATGCGGTTCCCGCGGATGCCCGGCAGATCGTGGGCGGCAACCCGATGCTCGTACAGAACGGCAAGGTCGTTGCCCCGCCGGGCGTGGCCGCCCCGCGGACGGCCGTTGGCCTGGACAAGGAAGGCCGGCGGCTGACGATTCTCATCGTGGATGGCCGGCGGCCTGACTACTCGGCCGGCTTCACACTGCCGCAACTTGCGGCCGAGATGACCCGGCTGGACTGCTGGACCGCATTAAATCTCGATGGCGGTGGCTCGACCACGCTGGTGATGCGCGATCACGGGACGGGAAAATACCACGTCATCAATCGTCCCTCCGATGGCCACGAACTGCCGATTTCGCTGTCGCTGGAACGTGCGGTGTGCAATGTGGTGGGGATCACGGTCAGGCAGGCGAAGGATTGAGGTAGTCGATCGTTGAAAGTTGTTAGTTGCCGGTGGAAGAATGCAAAATCGGCGGATGGGCACCCCTGACAGCGGCGAGGGGAATGAGACGGGGGAATGAGACGGGGATTGCGCCAAGCAAGCTCGCAAAAGGAGAATTGTCTTATCCTCATCCGCGTGGCTCCGCTTCGTCCGGTACTGCGACCCCTTTGTTTGGCATTGACATGCAAACGGCATTCATGGATAACCGCGAGCACGGAGCTCAAGGTGATGGTCGGGATCATCGCTGACTTTGAAAAGCAGTGCGCCGCATACGACGTGGCGGCGAAAATGAAGGGGTTGTCGAGTTCCGGGCCGATCCCATCTTCATGGCCATCGCCAGGGCCATTCTGGATGCGACCAACAGCCAACCGGCAAGGCGACCTGAACAATGAGAACCAGATATCTGATATTGATTGCCGCCTTCGTCGCAGCAACTGGCATATCCGCGGTGGAAGCGCCCGTGCGGCCTGTCGGCAATGACTGGCCACCGGTCATCGGTGCCTGGTTCTGGAAGGACGATGTACTGGAGTCACAGGGCCACAAGACATTTCTGGACGCGGCGGCCACGCATACGCCGTATACCCTGCTTTCGACCAGCCTCCGCATCACCAAAGGAGAGATCACCGATCCATTGGTCCGTGACCAGATTGGCAAGGCGGTGGGCTATGCGCACACGCTCGGGCTCAAGGTTGCCTTCGATCTCGATATCCGCCTGGCACGCCGTGCGTTCCGCGCCCGCTATCCGGATGAACTGCAGGAGGAACTGGTTCTCAAGACCGTGGAGTTCGCGGCGGACGGCCCCGCGAAGGTGGCCTTCGAGGGCCAGGATCCGG
>JANYKD010000156.1 GCA_025361735.1 Phycisphaerales bacterium | reverse complement strand
GTTTGTTGCGCTTCGAGCATCATCTCTTTGGCTTTCGCTGACCACTGGTTGACGATGAGTGGTGCGGTGCCGAGGATGGGGATTTCGAAGACGCGCCGTTCGAGTCGTTCGAGTCGGAATGTTGCGTTGTCGTCCGTGATGTTGATTGGTTCGGTTGTTTGCGTCATGTTGTGCCCTTTGGTTGTTTGGTTATGTTTGATCCATTGCTGCCGTGAGATGCCACGCCGCGTCCCGCCGTGCCGGGCCCTGCCACGTCGTTGCTGCCGTGAGATGCCGCGCCGGGCCACGCCGAGACCCGCCGTGCCATGCCGCGCCGTTGCTGCCATGAGATGCCACGCCTGGCCTTGCCTCGCCTTGCCGGGCCGTGCCCCTCCGTTGCTGCCGTGAGATGCCCGGTGCGTCTCATCGGGTGATCCAGATCGTGAGCCCAAACACGGTGAACACGGTGAGGGCGACGGTGAGGCCGATCAGAATACCGCGGGCGGGGCCAAGCCGATCAATATGCGCACAGTCGGTCGGATGAGCGAGTGCGTGATACAACTCGAACGGAGTCCCATATTTTGGGGTTCCCTGGCCGGGTCGGGTGAGCTCCCGTGCGATGTGTTCACGAATCGAGTCCATGGTGACCCGCGACCCGCCGACAAGGTCCCATGGTGATTCGGTGAGTTCACCGGTGAGGATGAGTCGGGCGATGGTTCGACGGTCAACGTTGAGGATCATCGCCGCTTCACCACGCGAGACATGAACGGTTTTCATGCGGCGTCGCCTGTGGTGGTGTTCACTCGACTTTTGGTGAGGAACGCGGTGAGGTCGGATCGTAGGAATCGGCGGTGTCCGGATGGGAGGACTCGGTGCGCGATTTGGCGTTCGTTAGCATATTTGATGAGGGTTGATGCGTTGACGCCGAGGATTTCGGCGGCTGCGGTCGAGGTGAGCCATTCGTCTTCGGGATGCACGAGTGAGAGTATGGACCTTCTGGTTCCAGGATGTCAAGGATTCCCCGAAAATATGTTATTTCCCAGGTTCTTGCGGAATCACGGGAAGTGTGCCTATGTGTGGTGGGGGTCCGGACGCGACGAGAGGCCCCCACCATCCCGAAGGACAATGAGGGCCTCACAACTCCGGATGTTGAACCTGAGGTTCAGGCCGGGTCATGCAGCTGTTGAACCTGAGGTTCAGGCCACACGGTAAATATTACATCGGCAGGCAAGGGATATCGAAACCTGGTTGTTAGTCGATGATGAGTTCGCTCCACCAGTCGTTCCCACGTAACTCGACGACCATGTCCAGCACGTCATCCCAGCCGATGGGCGGACCCGACCCGCGTTCCTCGTAGACAGTCACCCTATCCAACGGGCAGCCAACGTTGCGTAACAGTCCAGCGATCCGCGGGGAACATTCCTTCGCTCCTGGAAGGCCACACGCGGTACAAGTCCATGAGCAGGTGAACGAATCCGACCAGGCGTGTACCACCACGTTCGCGAGTTCAATAGGACCGCAGTCCACGCACTCACCACGAATCATGGTTTGATACCAACCCAACCCTCACCATTCGCAGCGAGCAACACGATCAGATCCGCACCACTAATCGTTGCTTCACCGTTCGTCCCCCAACTGGTACCCCAAGAGTTATGAATCGTGTAGAGGTCCGTCAGAGGATCGTGGGCGCGGATGAGGTAAGAATGTCCGCCCACAACCTTCCCGGTCACATGGATTTGGCCATTCGTGTCGGGGGTGAACATCCCGTCATGCCAGTTGGTGCCCATGACGACCGGACCGATGTTGAGTGCGGCGGTGAGATCGGCGATGTGAGCAGACCAGTGGGCGGTGGTGATGGCACCAATGTCGATGCAGGCTTTGGAACCGCCGCCGACACTTGCCCCGGATTGTTCGTCGGGTGGAATGCCATCGTGGCGTTGCGCAGATTCGTAGAGAGCTTCGGCAGTCGGGTTCTGTACGACTTGTGTTCCGACGCGCGGGTCTGGCCGTGGGGTACACGCAAGGAAGTGAGCCCATCCGTGGCCGACGCATTCGCCTTCGGCTTGTTGGTCAAGGTCGACGTTGATTGTCCAACTGGCAGATGCCGG
>JANYKD010000137.1 GCA_025361735.1 Phycisphaerales bacterium | reverse complement strand
TCTGACCGTTCGCTCCTTTTTCGCGAAAAGAACGAACCGTAAACGGCAAATCTCCTTGGTCTCAAAGTGGCTGGTTTTGAAGCGCCCACGACTGGCTGGTTTTCAGCGCCCGGTGACACGGTTCCACAATACGAGCGGGTTCTCGTTCGCCAGCCGGGCCACGGCGCTGCCGGAGATGATGCCCACCGCCATGTCGCCAATTTCGCCGGCCAGGTCTGACGATTCCTTGTCGTAGCCGAGGGACTGGAACCGCCCGGAAATGAATGACGCCGTCGCCGTCTGCTGGTATTTCCCCGTCAAGAGCGTCTCGAGCCCGGCCGTCGCGTTGTCCAGGGCGGATACGAAGAACACGGCCCCCCAGCCCGTCATCGCCAGCGGCGCCGTCGCATAGGCCGCGACCGCTCCCAGGACCATTTGTCCGAATCCACCTACACGCACGGATCACGTTGATTGCGTCACATCCGAATACTCGATCTGGCTCTCGTACAACTCCTGGGGGCTGTAGAGATTGCTCCACGACTCCGACTGCGCCAGCGCCCCGAAGCCCGTGGGCCGGAGCCGATTCACGCCATACGGAGTGAGGCCGCCGGCCGGATCGCGCGACAGGTAACGCTCGATCACCGGCTGGTAGTAGCGTGCGCTACTCTGATCAAAGTACAGACTCGATTCCTCGTCGTAATACATCGTTCCCCAGCGGAAGGGACAGATCCCGCCGGTGGTATCTTCGGTCCACAGCGGCCGGCCGAAGGGATCGTATTCGTACGCCGCCACGACCGCGCCGGAATCATCGGTCATCCGGTCTTGCGGATCGTACTCCATGATCAGGTTGCCGTAGCCTGTCATGTTCCCCCGGCCATCGTAGGACAGCGACAGCCGCACGTCACTGTTCACGTCGGCCGGATCTTCCGGGACCTGCGTATACTGGCCCTGGGCGTTGACGATGAACCCGTCTTCCTTCCTGTTGCCGGAGGCGTCGAAGGAATACTCGTATGTCCAGGCCGCCGGGCAGTGGACCGAATCCTGAATCGTGAAGGCGCGAACCTGGTTCTGGTTGTTGTACTTGTAGTCGTAGTGGACTGACGTCAGGGTCTGGTCCGGGAGCGTGCGCACGATATCCACCCGTTTGGTCAGCCCACCCGGAGAATAGCCGTAGCCGACCGCGTAGACGGTGCCATGGCTGCTGTCCGTGTTCACCGAGGACAGATCGCCGGTTCCCACCAGGCTGCCGTAGGTGGCGGTAAGACCGGTCGATGCCGTGACCGTGTCGATGGCCGCGCTGTTGGGAAGGTACTGATACTGGAACGATGCGCCCTGCGTCGATACCGCATGCACCCGGCCGGCCTGGTAGTCGCGGCTCTCGACCGTGATCGGCCCGAGATAGTTGCCGATCAACTGGACCAGCCACGGGGCTCCGATGTACCCGCCAGCCTGGCCGGCGCTGTAATACGACCGGTCCACGGCAATGCCGTCATCCAGCCAGGGCTGTGTTTCGCTGGTGAGCTGCCCGGCGTTGTTGTAGGCGTAGTCGATCGTGAAGGACTGGCCGCCCTGCGTCTGCGTGACATGGCTGGTGCGGCCGAAGATGTCGCGGCCGATGGAGTAGCTCGCGCCGCCGTTGGAGAAGCTGAGGCTATTCATCTCGCCCGTGCCGGCGGCGTAGCCGGCCGTGCCGACCGAACCGGGACGGGCGATGGTCTGCAACTGCCCGGCCGCGCTGGTGTATCCGAAGCTGATGTCGGCCGTGGCGGGGTTCCCGTAGCTCTGGGTGGACAGTTGCCCGGTGGCCGGGTTGTAGGTCCAGGATGTCGTGCTCCGCTTGTCCGCGGTCTGGAGGTTGCCGGTGGCATCGGTTGCGCCCGTGATGTAGCTGCTGGCGCTGGTTCGCCGGCCAGCTTCCGCTAACGATGTCACAAAACCGTGTGCGATCATAGAATGTATTGGTGCCGTTATGGCGTCTGCGGTACAGGCGAGAAGATGAGCCCCAAACATCTCGCCGTCTCCAACGAGCGCCTCACTTCGAGGGAAACGATCCTCCGGAATGTGTCTCCTGGCAACCTTAGAACATGCGAACCCCTCGCCTTCGTTGAGTCTAGAACCGCCCTTCGAATCTGTCCATCTTCGTCGAAGATCGTTCGCTCCGGGTCAAGTACGTCTGACGCCCGAGGGACATGAAGGACGAAGTATGGTTGCTCATGGCCATGTTCATCTTCAATGAGGACTTTGAGCCACTGAATACCGTCTCGGGGCGTCGCGATGGCGTCGATTGCCTCGCGCATTCTGGCCGAACAGAGGCGCCAAATCAGATCACAGCCAAGAATGTCGGTGAAGGTGCCGCGAAGGAGAGACAACCGAACGGGACTCCAGGAGGTGACATATGCGTCGGCCGGAATCAGATCCTCGTCCAGGCCTGCCGGCGCATAAGCAACTCCGAGTTGCGGGCTGTCTTCTCCATGAATATAGTAGAATTGCGATTTCATCGTTTTCATTGGCGCCAGTAACTCCATGTAAGCATATCGGGGTTCTCACGCACCGGACGTTTTACGAGTCGCGCAAATTGCCGCAAGAACTCCGTTTGATCGCCACCGGCCAGTTGATCGGCGCGTTTCATCCTCTGCAAGACCCATTCATGGTACTCGGGCGGATGGTTCCCAGCTTGCGGCAGCAGTTCACGGTTCCATTGACCGCCAAGTCTCAAATTGTACTTCTTGGCTATCTTTTGCATGAACGGTGTGTATTGAGGATGCTTGTTGGTTGCGAAGTGGTGATCTTGAAGATTACCATTCTCGCTCCAGAATGGGGCATCTTGCGGATCGATATCGTCATACCGTGTACCGACGCGGAAGTCGCGATATGCCCGATCATTTCCCATCGAGAACACCGCGTTCCCGATCCATCCGCCGAGCCCCGCGCCGGTTCCGCCTGTGTACGCTCGCCACGCGGCAGCCGATCCGCCTGCGGCGCCGGTGGCGCCGACGGGCATGGCTATTGAACCGCCGTCGGCCAATGCCAGCGAGCGCGGCACGATCCACCCGGCGCTGCCCGCGAACTTCTGTGTCGCCAGATCGGCCACTCCAGCGGCCGCGAATAGCGAGCCGACGCTCTGCGCCACCCCGGTCACCAACCCAAATCCGCGCTCAAAACCATCCCGATTCAGGTCATCTCCATTCGCCCAACTCCTGTTCGTGATGCTTTCGAATATCCGATCCGCGGCGAACGCGTGGGCCACCGCTCCCGGCATGTCCCCGTACATCTTGTATCCAGCACCTCCTTCGAATACCAGCAGGCCGCCGCCAACGCACGCCAGTTGGAAGGCATGAGGCGCCAAGAAAGGCGCCAGCGCCCAGCCGCCGGCCGCCGTCAGCGCCACCACGCCCACGCCGGCGGAGATGCCACTGGTCCATTGAACCCACGCCGGCTGCGTCACATCCGAATACTCGATCTGCCGCTCGTACAACTCCTCCGGGGTGTAGGGTTTGGTCCACGGCCCCGTCTCCGGCGGCGCGCCGAAGCCCTTGGGAATCACCTTGTTCACCGGATTGTCGTTGTTGAACACGTAGGGATTTGTCGACGAGGTCCCGCGGCTCAGCCAGCGTTGCAGTGTCGGGCTGTAGTACCGGCCGTTCCCGCCGCAGTACAGGCCCGTCCCTTCGTCATAGTACATCGTCCCCCAGCGCAGGGGATTGGCAATCGCGGCGGCCCCGGAGGCATCCAGCAGTTTCCCGTATGCATTGTAGTCGTAATACCCGGCGACCTGCAGGCGGTCGTCCGCCAGACGCTCGCCCAGGGCAGTCACATCGCCATCGCCATTGCTGATCGTGAAGTACGTCTTGTCGAGATTGCCGTTGCTGTCGTACGTCGACACCGACAGCAGCGTGCCATCGGTGTCCCAGGCGTATGACCGCAGCAATTGGGCGGCCGAATCCCCCTCGTATCGAACGAACTCGGCCATCAGCCGATTGCCGTCATAGGCAAAAGTCAGCGTCTTCACCTCTTCCCAAATGCCGCCGGCGTTTCGGGTGAACACCCGTTTGACCGTGCGCCTGTTGAGATAGTCGTACTCGTACTGTTCCTTGGTCCCGCCCCGGATCACCTCAGTCAGGCGGTCCTGGGAATCGTACTGCGTCTGCAAAGCCAGATCGTCAGTTGCCGGGTTACCATCACTCTTCAGGTTGCCGCGCGCATCATATGGCAACTGGTAACTATTGTCGCCAAAGACATAGTCGTACTGATTCAGGTTGTTGGAGGTCCAATCGGCGCGGTTGCCGGCGGC
>JANYKD010000094.1 GCA_025361735.1 Phycisphaerales bacterium | reverse complement strand
CACGAGATCCGGCGCGGAAAGTTGTGGTACGTATCTATTGTGCTACATAATGAGCTAACAGACTACGCTTGTTTAAGGACTAATTGGGATGGCTGGTCGTTCGTGGCATCGACCACTAGCCTGACGGTTGGGACGTACACGTATTACGCGGTTGCCGCCGACAGTTTCGGCAATACCAGCGGCGCGGCGCAGATCAGCATTACGAGCCGGCCGCCGAGCATCGGCACCTTGATCACCACGACTGACTCGGCCTACTCCGGCACCCCAATAACGCTGCTTGCGCAAGACGTCGTCGGAACGCCAACCAAAGTAAGTTTCTATCGCGAGAGCAACGGCACGCCCGGACTTCAGCCGACATCGGATACGGCGCTGGGCATGGATTCCAGCAGTTTCGATGGTTGGTCGTGCACGACCTCGCCTTCTGCCCTGGCGGGCGGCACATACACATATTACGCCGTTGCGGCCGACGGCTTTGGCAATGCCGGCAACGCAGCGCAGATCACTCACACGATCCGACCACCGGGCATCGGCTCCCTGATGACGACGGCCGATCCGGCGTACTCGGGCAGTAACATAACGCTCCTGGCGCAAGATGTTGTGGGTCCGACGACGAAGGTGACTTTCTACCGCGAAACCAACGGAACACCGGGACTTCAGGTGGGGCAGGACAATCCGCTTGGTTCAGACACGTTCGCTTCGGACGGCTGGTCGTTGGTGGCAACGACCGGTGGCCTGGCAGTTGGGACGTACACGTACTACGCAGTTGCCAGCGATAGCTTTGGAAATGTAAGCAACACGGCACAGGCCACCAACACAATCCGCCCGCCAAGCATCGGCTCGCTGACGAGCACGATGGACACGACATACTCCGTTGGCACCATCAGCCTGATGGCGCAGGACGTCGCGGGCACCGGAGCCAGGGTGAGCTTCTATCGCGAGAACAACGGCGTGCCCGGACTTCAGGCGGGACAGGATCCCTTCATCGGTTCAGACACGTCGGGTTCGGATGGCTGGTCGCTGGTGGTTTCGACCAATGGCTTTGTGTTCGGGACGTACACGTATTACGCGGTTGCCACTGACAATTTTGGCAATGCCGGTACCCCGGTGCAAACCACCAACACCGTCCGACCGCCACGCGTCAGCCTGTTGACGGTTGGTCCGGGTTCGGCCTATGCGGGAACACCCCTGACGCTGACTGCCCAAGGCATTCTCGGGCCGGCAACGAGGGTCGCATTCTACCGCGAGAGCAACGGCACCCCGGGGCTGCAAACGGTGTCGGACCTCCAGGTTGGTGCGGACACATACGGCTCCGACGGCTGGTCGGCCGTCGTTTCAACCAGCGGCATGAGCGCCGGCAAATACGTGTACTACGCCGTCGCCACTGATGCGATAAACAATGCCAGTGACGCGGCCCAGACCGTTGGCGTAATCGAACCGTCCATACCCGTTGGACCGCCCAGCATCGGGCTCCTGACGGACACACCGGACCCGGCTTTTGCGGGCACACCGCTAACGCTCACGGCGACAGATATCCAAGGATCGCTGACAGGCGTGAACTTCTACCGCGAGAGCAATGGCGCGCCGGGGCTTCAAGTGGGATCGGATATGCTGATTGGTTCCGATATCATCGGCGTGGATGGCTGGTCGGTGGTGGCATCGACCGGTAATCTTGCGGCCGGGACCTACAGCTATTACGCCATCCCCATGGAACAGGCCGGCACGACCGCCAGCCCGGCGGAAACCACCAGCACCATCATACCGCCAAGCATCGGCTCGCTCGCAGGCACACCCGATCCGGTCTACTCGGGAACGCTAATAACCCTGACCGCACAGGCTGTTCTGGGAACGGCGACGCGAGTGAACTTCTACCGCGAGAGCAGCGGCACGTCGGGGCTCCAGGTGGGGAAGGATACCTTCATAGGTTCGGATACAAACGGTGTGGATGGGTGGTCCATTGTGACCTCGACAAGCGGAATCGCAATCGGAAGCTACACGTATTATGCCGTTGCGCTCGACGGATTCGGAAATGCCAGCAACACGGTCGAGACCCCCAACACGATTCAGCCGCCGAGCGTCGGCTCGCTCACAGACGCGGCTGATCCGGTCTACCCTGGCGTGCCAATGACTCTCGTCGCGCACGATGTCCTGGGAACGGCGACGAAAGTAGCCTTCTATCGCGAGAGCAACAGCA
Organism: Phycisphaerales bacterium; assembly: GCA_025361735.1. GTDB lineage: Bacteria > Planctomycetota > Phycisphaerae > Tepidisphaerales > Tepidisphaeraceae > JANYKD01. The sequence goes on along the minus strand of JANYKD010000094.1, from coordinate 14,082 downwards.
TATCGGGTCTTCAGCCGGCACAGGATATTCTGGTCGGTTCAGACCTGAACGGCACGGATGGCTGGTCGTATGTGATTTCGGCCACTGGAATGGCGGCCGGGACCTACACGTACTACGCGGTGGCGTCTGACTCATTCGGCAATAGCGGCAACACGGCAGCGACGACGAACACGATCAGGCCGCCGAGCATCGGTTCGCTCGCGGACACCTCCGACCCCGCCTATTCCGGCCTGAACGTGAACCTGACAGCGATCGGTGTCCTGGGACCCGTGATAGGCGTGAAGTTTTACCGCGAGGGTAACGGCACGCCGGGACTTCAACCGACTGATACCCTGCTCGGTCAGGATACGACGGGCTCAGATGGCTGGTCTTGGCTGGCCTCGACGGGTAGCCTTGCAGGCGGAACGTACACGTACTACGCGGTCGCGGCTGACGCCTTTGGCAATGCCAGCAACACGGTCCAGACCACCAACACGCTCCGGCCACCGAGCATCGGTTCGTTGACGGCCAACCCTGACCCAAACTACTCAGGCATACCGGTATTGCTGATTGCCCAGGACGTACTGGGATCGGCGACGAGAGTGAACTTCTACCGTGAAAGCAATTCAACACCGGGCCTTCAGACCACATCGGACATACAGGTGGGAGCCGATACGAGCAGTTCAGATGGATGGTGGATTGCGACTCTGTCCAGCGGGATGGCGGTTGGCACGTACACGTACTACGCCGTAGCCCTTGACGGGACCGGCAATGCCAGCGCGGCGGCTCAAGTCACCAACACCATCCGGCCGCCGAGTGTCGGCTCGCTGGCGGCGGCGCCAGACACGGTTTACGCGAGCGCGCCGGTGACCCTCGTGGCCCAGGACGTGGTGGGAACAGCAACCAAAGTGACGTTCTATCGCGAAACCAACGGTATCTTGGGACTTCAGGCAGGATCGGATGCGCAGGTGGGTCAGGATACAGCCAGCTCGGATGGCTGGTCCTATGCGGCCTCGACCGGCGGTATGTCGGCCGGGACGTACACCTATTACGCCGTCGCGTTTGACGGCTTCGGCAATGCCAGCAACACCGTGAATACGACCAACACGATTCGGCTTCCCAACATCCTGCTCTCTCAAGCCAGCGTGCCGGAGAATCGGCCGACGGGAACGGTCGTAGGCGTCCTCTCCACCACCGATTCCGATGTCGGCACGACATTCACGTATTCGCTGGCGAGCGGCACGGGGTCGACAAACAACGCCTCCTTCACCATCAGCGGCAACCAATTGCTGACCGCTGCCAGTTTCGACTACGAAACAGCAAGCAGCTACAGCATTCGCATACGCTCGACGGATCAGGGTGGGCTTTACGCCGATAAGATCTTCACGATCAGCGTGACCAATGCGAACGATGCGCCGTCGGTGGCGTCATTCACGCGTGCGGTATTGTTCTGCGGGTCTCTCAGCTTCGCCACGGCCGACTTCTCCGGTTCTTTCTCGGATCAGGATCCCGGGGATGCACTGGTGACGGTCAAGGTGCCCGCCTTGTCAGCACACGGAACACTTATGCTTGGCGGCGTGCCGGTCACCGCCGGACAGGAGATAGCCGCGGCAGAACTGAGTTCGCTGTCGTACATCCCCGCCGTGGATTTCCTGGGCGATGATTCCTTCACCTGGAGCGCATCGGACGGAATTGCCTGGGCCGCCACGCCGACGACGGTACACCTTTCCGTCGGCGCGCCCGGCGGCCTGTTGACTGTTCCGACCGGAACGCATTGCATCAATGTGGACCTGGCAACATTGGGGACCAACGTCATGCTGGAGGTTCTGCCGGGAGCGGCAGTGACATTGAGCACCGCGCAGCACCTGGGTGGAATTCACATTCAGGCTGGCGCCAGCGTCACAATGGCCGCCGGAGCGGGAGTTGCGCGCACGGGCAGCTTGTTGATCGACAGTGGCGGCCAACTCGACCTGTGCGACAACGACCTGATCCTGGACTACAGCGGGACCACACCGCTGACGACCATACAACTCTGGCTGCGGAATGGCGCGATGGGCACGGGTCCGTCGATCCTGATGAGCACGCCCGCGCTCGCGTCCGGCCAACCCACAGCTTCGGGCCTCGTGGACAATGCGCTGCTGCACCTGACAAACTGGAGCGGCCAGACACTGACCACGAGCAGCAACTTCAGCCAGTTGCTCATCAAGCACACCTATGCCGGCGACACCAACCTCGATGGCAAAGTCGATCAATCGGACTACCTGAACATTATCGCCAATATGGGGCGAAGCGGCGCGCAGTGGTTCGAAGGCGACCTGAACCACGATGGCATCGTGACGATGGATGACTTTGCCCTTGTTTCGCAGAACACGGGTGCTGGCGAGAATGCCAGCGCCGGTCCCCTGCTACTGGCGGCGCCTGCGGCGGCGAAAACAAAGGCGGCGACCAGCACCGCCTCAGCACCGGTCAAGAAACCCGCGGTCAGCAAGCACACGCCAGCGATCAAGGCGAAAGCAAATGTCAAGGCAAAAGTAGTAAAACGGAAATAGGAGTCTGGGCCGCGTTTCGAAGCGGGCGAGGACGCCCGCGATCGCGGACTACGCCGGCACCGTCCAGCCAAAGAAACGGGCGACGTTGGCGGTGGTGATTTCGTCGAGATGCTGCAGGGTTACGCCGCGGATGCGGGCAATGGCGGCTGCCGTGTGGATGAGGAAAGCAGGTTCGTTGTTCTTCTGTTTTCGAACCGGTTCGGGCGCAAGGTATGGGGCATCGGTTTCAATGAGCAGTTGGGCGTCGGGGATGAAGGCGGCGACCTCGCGGAGTTCGTCGGATTTCTTGTAGGTGACGACGCCGGTCAGGCCAATCATGTGCCCCAGATCGAGAATGCGCCGGGCTTCGGATTTGAATCCCGTAAAGCAATGAAAGTCGGCGCGGATGGCCGGGAAGTCTCGCAGAATGGCCAGGCAATCATCAATGTCTTCGCGGCAATGGACGACGATTGGCCGGTTGCGCTGGCAGGCAAGATCGAGTTGGGCAAGAAAGAACCGCTTCTGCGTGTCGCGCGGCGAGAAGTCGTAATGGTAGTCGAGTCCCATTTCGCCCAGGGCAAGGACGGCCGGGTCCGATTCGAGCTCGGCCAGACGGGCAAGATGCTCGTCGGTGGCCTCCGCGGAATGATGCGGGTGAATGCCGATGGCGCAGCGAACGTGCGGGAACCGGTGGCACAGGGCAACTGCTTTCTCGGCATCCGCGATGTCGGTGCCGATGGTGATCATGCCGCTGACGTTGGCCTGCCGGGCGTTCTGGAGAACGGCGTCACGCCGGTCGGAAAGTTGGGAGTACGTGAGATGGGTGTGGGAGTCGATCATTGGTTGATAGTTGGTAGTTGGCAGTTGGCAGTTGGCAGTTGGCGGTCGATAGTTCGGGCAATAGTTGGGTGGTGCCTGCGGATGGCCAGTATCCATCTTCCACTATCAACTATCAACCATCAACTATCAACTCCTTCTTCAAAATGTCGCCTCAAACGCATGCGGCGTGTGCCGGATGATCGGCTGGCGGCCGGGCGGCCAGACGATGGCCACGACGTCGAAACGGGCCGGAGGCTGCGGGTGGCCGTAACGGCCAAGGTAGTGACGGGCAACGCGGGTGAGCTGGTGCTGCTTGGCGGAGTTCACCTGATCCTCGGGGCGGGGTTCATCTTCCTCGCGGGTCTTGACCTCGACGAAGACCAGGGTTTGCTCCTGTTTGGCGACGATGTCGATCTCGCCGATGGGACAGCGGTAGTTGCGGACGATGATCGTGAATCCCTTGTCCCGCAGGTAGCGGGCGGCGATGTTCTCGCCACGCTCGCCCAGGGCGCCATCATCATCTGAACCACTGAAGAGGCTGATCAGCCAGGAGAACATGGAAGGAAAAGTATCGCCAGAAATGGCATAGATGCAATTCCGGGCGGAGTTTAGCAACATAGCCCTAAACAGGTTCCTTCTTGAAAACGGGTGCCGTAGGATATACAGATAGCCAACTGTGGTTGTCCGAATGGTCGGCTGGGTCCGCTATCGCGTGAGAGAGAGGTCTTTCTGCGTCGGCTGCTACTGATCCATCATGGTCGGCTGCGAGTGGCCCATCGGAACGAGGAGGGTCTGTTCGCTATCAAGCGGCTGCCAAACCAGCGGGCGGCCAAGCGATTTCTCAAGGATTTCATGTACCGCCCGGCTGCGATGATGCGCCTGCGAGTTCTGCTGGGCGATCTGGGGTTGTTCCAGCCGCCCGGGCCAAAGAAGCTCGATCTGAAGAAGCTGACGGCGCTGGAGATGCTCGATCAGGTGGCGAGGCACATTGCCCAGGAGCGCGTGATCGTGGCCGAACAGATCGACCGGACGAACGCCCCGAGCGTGTTTGACGACAAGAAAGACCCGCCACCCGCGCCACCGGGCCCGGAACCGGCCCCGGTCAAGAAGAAACTGACCTGGATCGAGGTTCGGGTGGTCGAGGATGGCAGTGACCTGCCGGTCACGCCGGTGCGCTTGACGATTAAGACGCCCGATGGCAACGAGGCCTTCTATACGACCAACTCGGATGGTTTGATTCGCATCGATGAGATTGACGAGGGGACGTGCGATGTACGTTGCGAGGCCAAGGGCGCCGAGATTCCCACGACGATGAGTTTCGTCACCATGGGCGACAAACCCAGCGGCAAGAACAAGGCGGGGCCGCTACCAGACAAGACGACGACCCTGCGCGTGCTGGAAATCGAAGACCGGAAAGTGCAGACCGGCGATACGCTGGATTCCCTGGCGGCCAGGGCGAAGATCAGCAAGGACGACCTGACCACGTTCAACTTCCAGACCACCGAACCCGCGGCCGTCAACGAGCAAGTCGGCCTGGTCGTCGGCTCGACCAAGACCGATGCGGCAGGAACCTATCAGCTTGACAGCGCCGACAAGCCCGGGATCTTGCGACTGCCCGCCAAGTTCGAGCAAACCGGACTCGCGACCGCCAAACGCCATGTCATTCGCGCGGTTGCCATTCCCGATGTGAAGCGCGTCTGGGTCATCGAGTTGGAGGACGCCCATTTCCATCTCGACAGCGCCGTGCTGCTGCCGGACTACTTCACGGACGACCCCGACCCGGACATGAAGAACCATGTCACCGCGTTTCATGTGCTTGCGAGAGCGCTCAGTGTTGCCAAGGAGCACCCGGAACGAAAGATGCTCATCACCGGGCACACCGACACGAGCGGGTCGGCCGAGTACAACCTGCCGCTGTCGCAGCAACGGGCCGATTCGGCATTGGCGGCGTTGATGGGCGACCGGGACAAATGGGTGAATATCTCCAAGGCCCGGCACAAGGTCGAGGATCATCAGTTGATCCTCAAGTGGGTGGCGCAAAACCGCGGGATGGACTGTGATCCCGGGGAGATCGACAACAAGCAGGGGCCGAAAACCACGGCCGCCACCAAGGCGTTTCAGGAGCAATTCAACGCCGAATTCGGCCGGAACATTGGCGTCGACGGCGTCGTCGGTACCGAGACCTGGGGCGCATTTTTCGACATCTACATGCTTGAATTGCAAAATGCCGCCAAGGCGAAGAACGCGGGCGAACTGGCAGCCCTGCGCGGCAATGTGAAATTCGTCGACGACTCGAAGAAGGCCGTGGGTTGCGGCGAGAACTTCCCCATCGACAAGCGCGGCGTGGACAATTTCCGCAGCCGGATCAACCGCCGCGTCGAGTTGCTTTATTTCCTGCCCGAACAGCTTCCAAAGCTGGACTGCCATGCAGGAGCCAAATGCAACGCCGCGGTCTGCGAGGTCAACAATCCCAAAATCTTCATTCCAACGGTGATACCGGTCATTCCACCACCTCCCCCGCCAAAGCCGACAATCAGTTTCGTCAAGATTCAGACGTCGGATAAAGCCGGCACGTTCGCCGAGGACGACGATTTTTCGCCACGGCTGGGCGAGAAGATCAAGTTCCATGTCAAGGTCGAGAAACTGCCGCCGGGCTTCAGCGGGAAAGTACGTCTGGACGCCGGCCGACTGACCAACCGCCCGGCCGGCGCCAATCCGGCCGACAAGAACGACGCATTCACGCTATGCGGCAGAATCGAGTTGGCGATCGTAGCCGGCGACGATCCGTTGAATGTGCAACTGGAATGGGATGGCAAGGCGACAGTCGCCATCGCCCAGGAATTTTCAAATCGTACCACCACCAACAACAACGGCGGCGCGGTGGTGAACATTCCCATGAACTCGATGTCCAGGGGGGATGTGCTGGTCCACGGTCTGTATGTGGTGGATCAGGTGACGCTGGTCGATATCGACGGCAAGGTTGTCGCCAAAACCCGGCCGGCCGACGTCGATTTCTCCGTGCCGCAGCTCTGCAACCTGCAATTCAACGCTAACTGGCCGGTGGATCTGGCTGCGTATGGGTTGGGCGTGTTCCAGACGGAGTTGGAGGAAGCGCTGCGCCGCTTCGGCGGGCGCGATTACCTGATCCGCGATGCCACGCTCACCAACCGCATCAACGTTCGGTTCATCTCAGATGCGTCCATCACCAACAGTCAATCGATACGCCTCACCATCGGCGGCGCCCGAGCTACCGGTCTGTTCGGCTCCACACCCGACGGCCCGGCTCCGCTTTCGGACAATCTCTACGCTTTCTTCGAGGGGCTAGGCGCAGATGTGGACATCTTCCCCGGCACGTTCATGTTGTTCAATCGGCCGGGCGGCGCCATCGGCCCGACGGATCAGGCGGATTTCCAGGCGACGTTCAAGCCGCTGGGCGTCGGTGCAGCCGCCAGCGCCGCCGCGATCGGCACGGCATCGGCGCGCAGCATCAGCGGGACGGGCGTCGTCACCGGAGCGGCCGATGCCACCGACAAGAGCAATATCACTCTCACGTTCGATGACGACGGTCTGGCCACCGTCGTCTCCACGAGCCCTGGAGCGGTTCCGGCCGCCCGCGCTGCGGACCTGCAACGCGCCTTGCGCCGGTTTGTGATGATGGTGGGCAATACCACCAATCACGAGGCCGCGCATGCGTTTGGCGTGGCGTCTCGCGTGCTGGCCAATAACAAGATCACCATCAGCGGAACGACCGTGACCTCGCCCCTGGACGGCGATGCCGGCGCCCACAACAAGGTCACAAACAACACCAATATCGTCGACGCCGGCGGTACGCGGGCGTTCTCACGGCGCGTCGAGACGACGGGCGTCACCCAGCACTTTTCGGCGACCAACACCACCTATCTTCGCGATAGCATCCCCTTTGATCGAAAGGACAACTAACCTGACTCCCCATGCGTGCCATCCTCCTCATCCTGGTGTTTACCTCCGTCTCCTGCGGCGCCGCGCGCGCGGAAAGTGATCGGAACATGTTCAATACGCTCGTCAACATCATCAATCAATCCGATACCATCCTGGCCGCTTCGGTTCGCACCGCAGACCCTGTCACGGTGGATGGCGAGAAATTTGTGCGCGCGCAGGCCGAGGTGCGCGAAGTCTTCAAGCCGGCCGCCGGCGTCGACAAGGCCATCGCCTACGACGTGGTATTCGCCAACAAGGAAACGCCGCAGACCACGATCGACAAAACCTACATTCTCCTGCTCCGAAAAGGAAAGGACGGCAAAGAGGCCGGGCGGTATTTCCTGGTCGATCTCTCGTCCCCCATCGGCGTCCCGGAAGAGCGGAAGGACGCCTATTTCCAGCTCGTCCGGGACTACGTCGCCGCAGCCCAGGCCGCGCCGGAAAAGCATGCCCTGGAACCCCACCTCCTGAAGGTCATGCATTGCGGAATCCCCTTCTTCCAGGAAGACGCCGCCAAGACCTCCCTGCTTTTGCCCGACTGGAAGCCGGACCAAATCGCCAAGGTCGTGGATATCCTTGGCGGCGCCGGCCGGGCGGCGCCGCCCAACGGCAACGAGCGTGACAACCTCGTCGCGTTGGTCATCGGACAGGGTGACCGGACCCAGGCAACCGCGCAGGGCCGGCGCGAGTTGCTCGCCGGAAACGCCGATGCGGTCTATTACGGCCTGACTCGGCGAATGGCTCCGGATACCGACGGGATACTCCAGGACTTTTTGAAAGACGATGAACGCCGGGCGCGACTGGGTGCGATCCGCGTCGCGGGCCTGTTGCGTAAGACGGAGATTCTCGACAATTTTGAACACCAGAACGCGGAAAGGATCGACGGCGAGACACTGACCGCCCTGGCCGAGGCGCGCAAGCTCGTGAAACGCGATTGACGAAGCAGACCCCATGCGACATGTCCTGATCATCACGGACAGTTCACTGCGTGTGCTCACGGTACCGGGCGAGCCCGCGCTCCTGGATTTCATCGAAATCCACAGCGTCAGCCACGCCATCCGGCTGCTGAAGCCTTACGAACATGACCCGGTTGCGATGGCTCGATTACGCATGCTCCTGGCACAGGATGCCGTCGCCACGACGCCCGCGAGCCTTGCGGAGGACCAGGTTATCCGCCTGCTCGCCCAGCGCCTGCTGGCCGGCCGCATCCATATCGCCCGGCCCGACCAACCGCGCTTCGCCATCATCGAGGCCACCCCGGAAGAAGCCACGCCCGATGAGGGCAAGGCCATCAAGAAGAAGCTTACCTGGATCGAGATCCTGGTCATCAACGACCTGACGGGCCAGCCCGTGCCGTGGGTGCGCATGGCCGTGAAATTGCCCTCCGGTGAGGAGAACTTCTACACGACCGACAACGAGGGCCTGATTCGCGTCGAGGACATCGAGCCCGGCACCTGCGACGCGCGATGCGACCTCAAGAACGCGACGCTGGATGACACGTTCGCGTTCGTCGCCATGGGCGAGAAAACCGACCCGCCGCGATTCCCCAGCGATGCGTTCCCCTCCGACAACACCATCCGCCGCATCGCCGAGATCGAGGCTCACAAGGTCAAGGCCGGCGAGACCCTCGACAGCCTGGCACAAAAGGCCGGCATGAAATGGCAGGATCTGGCCCGGTTCAACTGGAATGCCGACTACCCCGACGCGATCAACCAGGCCCTCCACAACCGCGTCGGTTGCACGAAGAAGACTCACGACCGCCTCAATTACGTCTTCGACGACACTGACAAGCCGGGCATCGTTTACATCCCCACCAAATGGGAGGAAACCGGCCTGGCGACGGGCAAGCAGCACGTTGTGCGCGCCAAACCCGTATGGCGATTCTTCCTGATTCTGCAAAACGAGCGGGAGTTGCGCATTCCCGAGGTCGACTACGAAGCCACGTTTTCGGATGACTCCAGGAAATCAGGCAAACTGGGGATCGGCGGCATGGACCACCTGCTCGAACCCGTCCCGGGCACCATCGACGTGAAGTACAAGGATCACACGGACATTCTGCAGAAGTCCCTGGCGGCCATGGCCCGCGACGCCTTCGAGCGCCGCGATACGCAGGAAATTCTCCGCGTCCTCAAGCACGATCCCAAGACAGTCCAGGGGATGATCGACATGTACGCCAAGTACTACAACGATCTTTCCGGCCAGGGTTTCGTGGAGGACGCCTACGCGGAGATCACCGACGACGAAGCCGTGGGGCGCATGGAAACACTGATGCTGCTGGCGGAGCTGAAGGTCCGCAGCGGCAAGACGCTGACTCTGGGTTCTCCGCCGGACCAGGTCTACGACGAGCATGGAGTATCGGCGCCCACGGCGGCCCCGCCGGCATATCCATCCCTGCCTCCGCCACCCGCCACCGACGAGGGGGTGACCACCAATGGATAACTTCTACGGCGTCACCGACCCTCCGCTCCAGACCGTCTCCCCGGGCGCGCATATCACATATCGCGTGCGGTATCACCGCCCCTGGCTGGGCGGACCCGATCCCTATTACGAGTGGTACTGGTACGACGAACGGGATGTGCGCAAAGACGACAACAAGGTGCAGGTCCATCAGATGTACATGGGCCAGTACGACACGAAGTTCTGGGAACGAGAGAAGACCTGGGACGACCTGGGACGATACACGGTTGTCTGCACCGTCCACCACGGCGGCGAGACCCAGGACATCGTCTTTCATACCGACGTCCAGCCAGTGGAGACGCTGCTGACCCCCGAGCTCAACGCAGCCAAATCCGCCGGCGTCATCGATATCTGGGCGACACTCCTGATCGTGCTCCGGTATGTTCGCACGCTCAAGGCGGTCGCCGCCAAGTACCCTCCGGCAAGCCCGAAAGCGAAGCGCGAACACGAAGCATTGCTGGAACACTACGACAAGTACATCCACCATATGGGCGACCTGCAGTCCGAGAGCCAGGGTGGCACACGATACACGATCAACGCGGTACACATCGATAAGGCCAGCCAGCGTAAGAGCCGCCTGAACATCTTCATCGCGCGGCGGCCGAGCACGGGCGAATGGGTTCTGGTTGACTGGACGAACCCGGTCGATCGCGCCTACACGGGCGTCTACACCGCCAAGGGCGTCACCGGGGATGAAGCGATCGCCAACCTCATCGAGGCCTGGAAGGACAACCGCTACCCCGCCGGCGCGGTGCGTTGCTTCATTCCCTCGCCGCCGCGGTCCAGCGAGACGGTGCTTCAGTTTGACACCGATGGCGAGAGGCTGCTGGACACCGCCGCCAAATGGTTGGAGCGCATCGCCCTGGCCGCCTCGGTCATTGCCGGAGTCGTCACGCTGATCGCTCCGGTTCCCGGCTCGCAGGTCGTGTCGGCCATGATCTGGACCGCGATCTTCTCCTCCAGCGCCGCGGCCATCATCAACATCGGGCAGCGCCACGCGGAAGGCTTTGGAAACGCCAAGGACGACGCCTTCGACGCCCTGACCATCGTCGCCAACTGCTTCGCCGGAACCGGCACCTGGGCCAAAGGAGCCACTGTCCTGGCCAAGAATGCCCAGGGACAGGTCGTCAAGGCCGTCCTCATCGGCCAGGTGGCGACCGACGGCGTGCAGGGTGTGCTGGTGGCGGTGGACACCGCGCAGCAATACGACGAGATCATGAACAACTCGTCGCTCACGCCGGAAGAGCGCACCGGCAGGCTCGTGGAGCTGTTCAAAGGCGCCGCGATCGCCGCCACCATGACCTATATCTCCATGAAGGGAACCGTGGAGGACATCAACCACATGAATGTGGCCGATCGCCACGGCAATACGCCCGGCAGCAAGCTGAAGGAATTGGGGCAGCCCGGCAAGGAAGTGAACCTCACGGGCGAGCCCGTCGTCGAAACGCACACGAACAAAGGCGAGAACACCACCACCACCAAGGACCAGCACCATCAGAAGGAGATGGAAAACGATCTATCGGCGAGCAAGATCAAGCCCCGGATACGAGGCAAGATGCAGCGCACCTACAAGAAAGCGGGGCCTCCCGAAAAGCGTGGCCTTCGCCCCCGCGACCACGAGGTCCTGCTCGCCAAGGCCCAGGAAAAGGAAGTCTACATCTTTGTCCGCGATGGCAACGAGGATTCCGTCGCGCGCATGGGCAAGGACTACACCACGCCCACCGGCAAGACCTACCCGACCACGTCCAAGGGCGAGGATATGAAGGCCAAGACCAGCAAGACCGATCCCACCAAGGGGCTGGTCACCTTCCCCAACAGCACCGACGAACGATTCCGGACACTGGACTCGCTGGCGGGCGAGCCTCCACCGATGACCAAGGCGGAACTCAAGGCGAACCAAGCCGAGTTCGACAAACGCTACAAGCACTTCCTTGATGAGAAAATCACCGGCCACAATTTCACCGTGCTCGGCGAAAACGACGGCTGGCTGGTGATCGACGCCCAGGGACGCGCCATCCACGGGGACGTCGACCTCCACGGTGTCTACGGCAAAGACGGCCGCCTGATGAACTCCGAGAGCATCCGTGCGGAAATGAACAAGGAAATGGGCACCAAGAATTTCCAGCATGGCGCCCACGATGAGTGGCCCGACCGCAACAAGGAAAAAGCCGGCGTCAACCGCGGCCCGCAGGGAAACAACGGCGTGACCGTCTACGGCCCCGATGGCGAGGTATACCATTTTGACACCAATGAGGATATGAAGTCGTTCTATCTCGATCACGGCCTCGACTGGGACTCGGCGTACGGCGAGTTCGAGGCCCAGGTGAAGAAGATCAACGTCGACTGAGGCTGCAGCATGAGACCACCACCTTTTGCCACGGCGGACGAACGTAACAGATTCGTCGCCCAGATCGCGGAAATCTCCCTCCGCTACAACAAAGCCATGGACAGCGGGGATTTCGCCAACGGACAATCGCTGCGGCGGCAGATGCGTGCCATGACCGAGGAGTACTATGAGCGCCTGCCCCTGCAGGCGGTCTCCTGCTGCCCGTACGACCAGGTCCCGCTGTTCTATCGCATGGACCCCTGGGGGCTCGATGGTGAGTGGTGGAACCCGGACAGCAAGCGCGATCATCCCCTCCCCTGCCGGCATTTCTGTACGCTGCGGGGAGCCGTCAATTTCAATGGCAAAACGCCGCGCGGCGGAGATTTCGACGCGTTCACCGGGCCGGAAATCCCCTATGTCATCCCGCGGCTGCTGGGATTCGACACCATGCAAGCGGTCATCGCCAAACTGCCTCTGCCCTTCGGCGATGCGTATACGGTCGGTTACTTCGCCGAGCGGCGGCCGCCGGTTCAGCAACTGGCGGCCAACTGGCCGGCCAAGCACCACTCGTACGTCACCGCCATGGGCAAAGCGGAATTCTCGTTCGACAACGATCCGTGGGATTTCGATCTGGACAAGTGGATCGCCGCCGGAAAGCTGCTCTGGTGCCCGCCGGAGAGCGTGACGGCCGCGCCCGTCAAGGGCACACCCCAGGACTACCCCTACCGCGAGTTGCGAGGGAAACGCGAACGGATGGTCGTCAGTTCCGCCGGTGTATTCGGAACGGGCTTGCCGGACGGCAGTTTCCTCTCCCCGTACGAGGATTAGTCTGCAGCAACTTTTCTCTACCATCCGACGCTGTGGCGCGGTAATCTTTGCCATATGTCCCACCCCGTCACCATCGAAAACGACGCGTTTCGCATGGACGTCTGGCCTGACATTGGCGGAAAAGTCGCGTCGCTCATCGACAAGGCCGACAACCACGAACTCCTCTTCTCCTATCCCGTCGAGATCCCCGATCAGCGGCCGCAATATGACAAGATCTACGCCGACTCCTGGTGTGCCGGCTGGGACGAATGCTTCCCCTCGGTCGCGGCCTCGCGCTACGTGGGCTTTCCCTATGACGGCATTGCCTCGCCCGACCACGGCGAACTCTGGGGCCTGCCCACCGTGTCTGTTCCGACCAAGAATGGCATCACCACGGTCTGGCATGGCCTGCGCTTTGGCTATCGACTGACACGCAAGCTCCACCTCGAAGAGCAGAGCGTTCTCGCCGACTATACGCTGGTAAACCTCGCCCCATTCCCCTTCCGCTTCGTCTGGGCCCAGCATGGGTTGCACGCACTTCGACAACCGGTGATCCTCGACATTCCGTCGGTGGGCGAATGGCGGTTCAGCCATGACGCCACCGGCGACCGCAAGGACGAAGCCTTCCGCTGGCCCAAGCTCGGCGACCTCGACCTCTCGCTGCCGGAGTCGCTGCCCGCGGGCAAGGGCTGGAAGGTCTTCTCGTCGTGCCCCATCGACGCACCGGCCGTCCTCCGTTACCCCTCCCGGTCACGCACGCTGACAATCGAACTGGCCTTGCCCGAGAATCTCAAGTGCTACTGGGGCGTCTGGATCAGCACCGGCGGCTGGGCGCAACACCGGCAGATATCGCTGGAACCCACCACCGGCCGCTTCGACGAACTTGACCGCTCCATCCGCGACCATTCGGCCGCCACGATTGACCCGCTCGGGAAAATGGAGTGGCAGGTGAAGTGGACCACCGGCGCGGCGTAGGGCTCACGGTCGGAGTAGCATCTCAACGTGTTGATGAGGTGGCATGGGCAAGTACTCGTGCCCGTGCTCTCCACGGGCAAGAGTACTTGCCCATGCCACGCTACGCCGCAAACCATCGGCCACCGGCCGCTGACGTAAACAGTTATCTACCAACATGTTAGCCTAGGCAAGATCGCGCGCTTTTTAAGGCCCCCTTCCGTAGAATGGTTCCGCCAAGAACCCAAACCACGGAAA
>JANYKD010000086.1 GCA_025361735.1 Phycisphaerales bacterium | reverse complement strand
AATTGCCGCGCGGCCGCACGAAGCAATTGCTCGCGCAACAGGACCGGTTCGGCATGTACGAGGGCCATCGCGTCCTGCAGCTGGTCGCGGAATCCGTACGCGCCGCCCGACTGGTAGAACCCCGTCCGCGCCCACATGCGGCACGAGAGGGTCTGGTACATCAGCCAGCCGTTGGCCAGGAAATTGACCGCGGGGTCGGGCGTCTCGACGTAAAGGGCGCCCAGCGTGCGGCTCCAATAGCGCCACACGCCCTCCAGGGCTTCGCGCGCTTTCGCGAGGCCCCGGGTCTGATGAATGACCTGTCTCGCCTGCTCTTCGGATTCGGCGGCCCCAAGAACGAATACGATTTCCTTGTCTTGTCCGTCATCCAAGTCCACTGGCGCCAGTATGGCCGCGCACGGATCGAGTCCGGCCCCGACGCGGCCGGAAAGACGGATGCGCTTGAGGGCCGCCGGGTTGGCGGGTGTTCCGTTGCGGCCGAGGAATTCAGTGCGATCGGCTGTAATCGTGCGCGTGGTCTCGCTTGCGTCGGCGAAGACCACCCGTCCGCCAAATTCGAGATTGTAGGCGTTTCGGGCAAAGATCGTGCCCGTAATCGGATCAATCTCCGTGACGACATGCATCAGCGTCTTGTCCCGCGAGTCGCCCAGCACCAATTCCCAATAGGCCGTGACGGACAAATGACGGCGCTGGCCCGACCGGTTCATTACTTTGAGCCGCGCGAACTTCACGGGGGTATCGGGCGCGACGTACAGGGTGAGCTCGCTGGCTATGCCATCCTCCTGGCACTCGAAGATGCTGTAGCCGAAGCCGTGACGGGCGACATAGGCTCCGGTCCCGCGCGCGGGCTGAGGCGAAGGAGACCAAATGCGGCCGTTCTCTTCGTCGCGGATATACAACGCTTCGCCGCTGCCGCCGCTTACAGGATCATTGTTCCAGGGGGTCAGCCGAAAGTCGTGACTGTTCTCGGCCCACGTGTAGACGCTGCCGCTCTCCGACACGACCGTTCCGAACTGAGGGTTGGCAATAACGTTGACCCAGGGCGCGGGGGTATTTTCTCCGGGCCTCAGAATCACGATGTATTCGCGGCCGTCATGGGTGAATCCACCGAGACCGTTGAAGAATGCGAGGTCATACGCGGGCAATTCCGCCGGCGGCGTCGTGCGGCGGCGCTCCGGCCTGAACATCGTCAGCGGCGCCTGGATGGAGCTGCGCCGCTCCGTCCGTCTGAGCGCCGCCATCGGCGCCCGAACCCGCCCGCGCCGTTCCACCTGTTCCTGCAGCGTCCCGGCATCGTCCACAAGCACGATGCGCGCCACGGCCTGCAAGAGCACGCGGTCCTCCTCCGCAATCTGTTCGGCCCTGCGCAGGAATATGCCGCCGGGCTTGTCCACCATGATCGCCTCGGAACTGGCCGCGATTAAACTCATGATCGCATCGTGCAGCTCCTGGCGATAGACCGAGTCATCCTCGTTCCAAATGACCAGGTCTACGTTGAGGCCCTTCATTCGCCAGTAGGCGTGGGCCTGGACCGCCTGGCGAACGAGATCGAGCCTCTCGCGGTCACGGATGCGGACCAGGACAATGGGAAGATCGCCGGAGATCCCATAGCCCCATAGCCCCGACTGTCCGCGTCTGTTTCGAACCAGAATGCCGGAATTGGACCGGTACCGCGATGTGGCGTAGATCACCGAGCCGGCCAGGCGGCCGTACATCTGCGCTTCGGCTTCCACGGCGTTCATGTGATGCAGTTCCGCGTTGCTGTGGGTCCACGCAAGTTCGATGACGCGGTCGGCGAGCCGGGGGTCGCAGTACTTGTCCACCAGCGCCGTTGTGGCCTCGCGCGTCTCGGCGACGCCCGCGATCACGTCTATTCGCGCGTTCTCGTTGGGCTGAATGCAGACGGTTCGGCGGATGGACACCACGGGGTCCAGCACGGAACCCGCGCTGTTGGACAACGGTCCATCAAGGACTATCGCCGCGGGCCAGGCGAGCGTTCTGCCTCTGCCCACAAACTTCGCGCGGTCGGTCTCGAACGACGCTTCGCCAATCTCCTCGCCCTGAACGGTCATCAGGTGGATCATCCACGGCGGATGCTCTTCCGAGGAGCGTGGACGCCGGGTGCACAGGATGGCCTGGCGGGACCGCACGAGTTCCGTCTGCACAAACAGGTTGCTGAATGCCGGATGGGCGACGTCTTGGGCGTTCGGCGCGAGCACGACTTCGGCATAGCTGGTGACTTCGATGGTCCGGGGTCTATCCGAACGGTTGGTAATCGTGATGCGCCGCAGTTCGATGTCGTCTTCGGGGGACACGCTGATTTCCGTATGGGTCTCGATGCCGTCGTCCCGGCGGCGAAACTCGGCCTTTCCTTGCGCAAAGATCGCCTCGTACGACTTGGGCGTCGTTAACGCCGGCTGATAGCCAATGGACCAGAACCGGCCGTCATCCAGGTCGCGCACATAACAGAACGCGCCCCAGCAATCGAGGGTAGGGTCTTCGCGCCATCTCGTGACCGCCAGATCGCGCCACCGGCTGTATCCTCCGCCAGCGCTGCTGACCATGACGTGATACCGCCCGTTGGAGAGCAGGTGCACCTCGGGCACAGGACTTCCGGGGTCGGTGAAGACGCGCACTGTTCCTTCCGCTTCGGCTGAAACCGTGCGCGTGACGTTGGCCTCGCCCGCGTGCGGGAAGATCGGTCCGGTTGTCTTGGGAATCCGTTCCTGAAGAAGCAAGGCGGTTGCCTGCAACGCGGGATCCGCCTGAAACCGGCGCTGCATGGGACGGTCGAGCAGGAGATAGGCCAGCGACAGGAGGCTCATTCCTTCGTGATGGGTCATGAAGGAACGGATCGTTGCGCTGCCGACCCCAAGCGGCAGACGGGACGGCGTATAGTCGACAGCCTCGTACAATCCGTAGGCGCCTTGATTCCCTTCGGCCGTCAGGCGTTCGAGGTTTCGGCATGCGGCCTCGGGGGCCACCATCAGCGCCATGACCGTCGCGTAGGGCGCAACGACCAGGTCTTCGGCCAGTCCGCGCTTGAGTCCCAGCCCAGGCACGCCGAAGGCGCGGTACTGATAGTCCAGGTGGGCGTCCCACGCGTTGAATCCGGACTCGGAAATGCCCCATGGAACCCCGCGCTGTTTTCCGTATTCAATCTGCCGCCGCACGACCGCTTTGCAGGTCTGGTGCAAGAGCGTGTTCTCGTACGTCGGCATCACGAGCATCGGCATAAGGTACTCGAACATCGAGCCGCTCCAGCTGAGCAGGGCCGGGACGCCTTCCGATGCGGTCGACAAGCGGCCGAGAGCAAACCAATGCTGCTGGCCGAGCTGTCCCTGCGAGATGGCAAAATAGCTTGCGAGCCGGGCCTCGGATGCGAGCAGGTCGTAGAAGCCGGAGTCCATGCGGTGCTCGTCGAAATTGCAGCCAATGGAAAGCAGGTCGCGCGATTCATCAAACAGAAACGTAAAGTCCATGTCCGAGAACTCGCGGCATCCTTCCGCAGCCGCCTTCAGTGCCCGTATGCGCTCCAACGCGCGCTGGGCCGCGTCGAGGACCGCGCGCCGGAGGCTGGCCAGCCATTCGGCGACCTCCGCATCCTCACTCGAGACGCCGGAGCGGGAATCCGGACCGGCAAAACCCGCCAGGACCGCATCGACCAGCGGGGCCATCGATTGTTTCAGCGCGGCGACCTGGCGGAGAGTGGGAATGTTGTCCAGGGTTCCCCGCATTTCCCTCAACTCGGCCAGGGGGCGCGTTTCGGCCGAATCGCGCAGCCAAAGCCTTTCGGGCGCGGGAGGAAGCAACGTCCACGGGACAAGATGAACGATGTCGTCCCGGTGGTCGATTGCGCACTGCTCCCATGCCGCAGCCCACGATTGAGACGCCGTGTCCAGGCCGGTGACGCGCCCAAGATCGCTTGCCCCAATCGCCACGCGCTGCAAGAGCAGAACTGACGCGTTGAGAGTGGTTGGCGGACTTCTCAGTTCGACTTCAAGGCGCTCGGCCTTTCGCAGGGCCTCTTCCGCGGGCAGGGCAAGAACCGGGTCGCGCGCCTGGCCGGGTCCGCGAAGCATGTCCAGGAACACCCACGCCGTGTCCTGCAAACCGCCGAACATCCGCGCGGGGACAACCTTCGCGTCGATCAATTCGAGCGCTCCGCTTCGCAACACCAACAGGAGTCCCGCGAGGTTTCCGCTGTCGACGGTGGAGATGTACCGGGGCGGCAATGGCTTGAGCGAACGCGTGTCATACCAGTTGAAGAAATGGCCTCGGTGTCTCTCCAGACGGCCCATGGAAGCGAATGTGTGTTCGGTGCGCTGGAGCAGTTGCGCGGCTGACGAATACCCGAAGTCATAGGCCGAGAGATTGGCGAGCAGCGCCATTGCGATGTTCGTGGGACTCGTGCGCGAGGCAATGTGCACTGCCGGATGCTCCTGAAAATTGTCCGGCGGAAGCCAGTTTTCCTGAGGCGAAACAAAG
>JANYKD010000040.1 GCA_025361735.1 Phycisphaerales bacterium | reverse complement strand
TCCGCCGGCGGCGATGAAGTCCTCCGCCGTCATCGAGGCCAGCCGGTCGAGGTGCGGCTTGAGTTCCACGGCCTTCATATCCACACCCGTCTTAGCGAGGATGCAAAGACGCACGACATAGTCACAAGGCTGGTCGCCCGTGTCGCGATTGATGCTTGGATGCGGGATCGTGATCCACATGTCGGCATTCATGCGGTTACAGAGGTCGATCATCCATTCATAGGCGACCGGATTCTGCTTCGGATTGGCCCGGGGATTGCGGTCGGTCCATTTCCGGCTCGTGTGATCGCCCCAGTCCATGAAGCGAAAGGCCCGATAGATGGCGATATTCCTCAGGAAACGCGGGTTCCAAGGGTCGTCTCCCTTGACCGCGTTGCAGTCCCAGAACGCGTCGGCCGGGCGCTGCCAGGCCATGTTCCAGAAATTGGTCGCCAGTTCCATTTCCGCCGCCGCGGGAAGGGTCAGCGCCAGCACAAGACCCAGCGCCCATGGCATGAGGATTCGATTGGGGGACATCGGATGTTCCTTTCGTTGATACCTCTGCGATCCGGCCATTGTACCCACGGTGCGTCCGCAGCGTTACTTCGTGCTGTCCCGTTTGGCGAACTTGCGCACAAAATCGCACACCGACCGCGTAAAGCTAAACTCGGCGGAATCGGGCAGGCAGCGGGCAGGCGCTCCGATCCAACTCTCGATGACGTACTGATCGGGCGCGCCATCAACCATCGCATAGTCCTGACCCTGCCGCATGACCGAAATGTACCATGTCGCATCGTCGGCCAGACCACGCTTCTTGAGCGACGGATAGTCCGACGCCCAGTAGATCAGACTGAACGGCACCTTGCGCGCGCGACAGTGCTGCTGGAGCTTCTTTACTTCCTGCCAGTTGCCGCGATCGAAGACGGTGAACTCGGCCCAGTTGACGTCCAGGCGATAGAAATCGAGGCCGCGAATCTGCATCTCCGCCAGGCGTTTTTCCAGCGCGTCGAGCCAGCGGATCTGGTCGGCCAGCGGGATGAACGGATAAGGCTCGATGTCGCCGATGCGCATGTCGGGGTACTGCTTGCGCACGAGGCTGATGAAGGCCGCCGTCTCGGCGACGGCGTACTCGTCCGGCTGTTTGATCTCCTTGCGCGCGCAGCAGAGAGGTTCGTCCATGGCGATGGCGTCGATCCGGCCGCCCAGCCGCTGGACACGGTCCCAGGTCTTGCGCTGGACGGTGAAGGTCTTCTCACCGGTGGGACCCCAGGGCTTGACGGCGCCGACTTCGAGCTCGAGCTTGATGCCCCACTGCTGGAGCATCGGCAGCCAGGCCGCGAGTTGCGCGTCGGTGAACTGCTTGTTGAGAACGTGATCGGCATAGCCGAGTGAGCTGATGAGCGACCGCGTGTCTTTCCATTGGTCGGGCTGCTCGAAGAGTTCGCGAAAGCAGCGGCCGTTGTCCTGCGTCGGCGGATACATTGCGACGGCCGGCCGCGTGGCGGCCTGTGCGGTCGCCCGTGCAGCGAGAGCGAGAAGGACGAGAATACTGACGCCGGTCAACTGAAGGCGGTGCGACATCGTGGACCCACTTTCTCTGAGGGCGGTGGAAACGTCAACGGTCGCGGATCGGCGGCAGGTGGCGCCGGCGCTACAACGACCGCCACGAAAAGAGGGATGGTCTGTGGTGGATGGCCCGGGCGAACTCGGCCGCCTTGTCGTCAAACAGGGCGGCCCGGGCTTCCTCGATTTCCCTTGCCTCGGGGTTTTCCAGCGTCTTGGCCGAACGCTGCGAGACGTCGGCGAGAAGTTCGAGGATGGAGTGCATCCGGCGCATGGCGGCGACGGCCGCCCGGCTGCTGGTGAGATAGAGATGTTCCGTGAAGTGCTTGTCCGCCGGGTGTTTCCTGCGCAGGGAATGGGCGATATCCAGGGCATCGCGCAGCGAGGCAAGCTCGCGGTCGTAGTCCAGGAATAGTTTGACGAGGCGGCCGCGGCCTTCGGTGCTGTCCATCCGCGCCAAGGCGGCACTGCTCGTTTCGTCGAGCTTGCGGACATTCCCCAGGGCGAGCTTGCTCCGGCACGAGGCGATGGCCGGGCGCAGACCGGCCGGTGCGAAGCTGTAGGTGACCCGCCCCGAGCCGCCGCAGAAGTCGCAGGGGCTGTGTCCCAGACCCAGGCATCGTCCACAGGGCTGATCCGTTTCCGGGATGGTTCCGGTCCCCACGCAATGCGGGCATTCCTCAAACCCTTGCCGGCAATAGAAACAGCGGAAATCGGCGAAGGCGAGAACCAGCGACAAAGCGAGATCGCGGCCCATGAATCGCTGAATGGCGTCGAGAAGCTCGGAGTCGTCGGGCAGGACACCGTGGGCCATGCCGTCAAGAAACAGGCGGGCCGCCTCTTCGCGCCGGCCGGCGCGCAGACGGTCTGACACGTGCTGTAGCACTCGTTCGGCGAGATGATCTGTATTGTTCGACATGGGTTGGATATCCGGGCTGATTCAGTCAGCGAAGCGGGCTCAGAGGCAATTCCAGCCACGCGAGCCCGACATCGCGTTTCATGTGGCTGGTGCTGTCGCCGCCGGGGGCATCGTAGAGGACAGCCAGCCGATTGCCGACCTTCACGACGCCCGGCAGGCCGATGCATTTCTTCGACCAGGTGCAATTCTTGCCATCCAGCACCACCGCTTTGTGAGCCGCGTCCCATTTGTTTGGATCCTGCGTCCAATAGACCCAGATTGCATCCGTGAATTCGCCGCCGTCCAGCCCGATGTGATTGGTGAACAGGAACCAGGTCTGGTTGGCCGGCTCGTAGTAGACCGATGAGTTCTCAACCTGCTCTTCGATCGGGACCATGGGCGCCGGGTCGGGCACCCACGCGCCGTCGAGGTTCTTCGTGCGGGCGATGCCCAGCGTGCGTTGCACGCACGGATTGCCGGCCTTCCTTGTGGTGGCCGCGAAGAACATGAGGTATTCGCCATCGTGCTTGATGACCTGCCCCGGACTGCCGGTCATGGAATAATAGGTGCCGGGTTTGGTGGAGAACGGCACGACATCCTTCTGTTTGATCCACGGCCCGGCCGGCGACGCGCTCCTGGCCTTGAGCGTGAGATACGGAAATGACGGGATCAAGTCCGGCGCTGGAGAGGTGTTGGGCGTGCCGAGATAGAACATGTGCCAGGTCTGGCCATCGAAATACGTCACTCCGTAGGACGCCGATGCCGAGTCCATTTCTCCCCTGGCTCCGAAATCGAGCACGGGGCCCTTGGTTTGCCAGTTGGTGAGGTCTCTGCTGGTGGCCAGACAGGCGAGCCAGCCCCTGGCACCGGCCCCGTCGTAGTGCATGTAGTAGGTGCCGTCGGCCTCGTAGACCCAGATATCGCGAGCCCCGAGCACATCGCACCGCCCCGGCCCGCCCCCATGCCGGAGAACCGGCCCGGCGTCCTTTGCGTCGATCCGCAAGCTCGTTTCCGGCCGCCCGTCCGGGTATTTCGGCGCGGCCAGGAGAGGTGTCGCCAGGACGAGGACGAAAGTCGTGAGGATAAATCGGGTCATGGGGCATATTGTGCTGTGGGCACGCGCGATTGTCGAATGGTCACTTTGTGCGTCGGCCCTCCCGCCCATACACTCGCCCGCTTGGAAGGAACTACACCAGATCGCCGGCTGATCGCACTGATGGCAACCCTGCTCCAGGTTTGCCTGGGGACAGTCTACGCCTGGAGCTATTTCCAGTCGCCGGTCGTGCAGGCGTTTGCGTGCAGCCAGAGCCGGGCGGCGTGGGCGTTCAGCCTGGCGATCTGTTTCCTGGGCCTGGCGGCCGCGTGGGGAGGGGTGAATCTGCCGAGATTCGGGCCGCGACGGTTGGCCATGGCCGGCGGAGCGCTGTATTCGCTGGGGTGGATGATCGGCGGATTGGGAGTGGCGACGAAGAGCCTCCTGCTGTTCTGGGCGGGCTACGGTGTCGTGGGCGGGATCGGCTTGGGGCTCGGCTACGTGACGCCCGTGGCGACGGTGGCGAAATGGTTTCCCGATCGCAAGGGTCTGGCCACGGGCATGGTCGTCATGGGGTTCGGATTCGGGGCATTGCTGATGTCCAAGGTGCTGGCCCCGCGGCTGATGAGCGCCACGGGGGGGAATCTGGCGCTGGTGTTCGTGTTGACCGGGGCGATCATGGCGTGCGGGACACTGATTACGGGCTGGTTCATGGTCGATCCTCCGAAAGATGGGCGCACAGTGCCGCCGGTGTCCTCACCGGCGGAAGCCAGCGGCGTGCCTGGTGTTTCGGTACACGCGCTCGCCTCGGACAGAGGTCACGCCATCCTCTCGCGTCGTTTCGCCGGTATGTGGCTCGTGTTCTTCTGCAACATCGCGGCCGGGATCATGCTGATCGGCTTTCAGTCGCCGATGATGCAGGCATTGTTGAAGGCTCGCGCTGTGGGGATGAGTTCAGCGCAACTCGCGGCGGCCGGTGCGACGCTGATCGCCGCCAGTTCGCTGTTCAACGGCCTGGGCCGGTTGGTCTGGGGCGGTGTCTCCGACCGCCTCGGCCGGGCGGCCACGTTTCGCGTGATCCTGCTCACGCAGATTCTCGCGTTCGTCGCCCTGGGCCTGGTGCAGAGCCCGTGGCTGTTCGGCGTTCTCGTCTGCTACGTCCTGCTGTGCTACGGCGGCGGCTTTGGCGCGATGCCGGCGTTCGTGCTGGATGTCTTCGGCCCACGACGCATGCCGGTCGTGTATGGCGCCATGCTCACCGCCTGGTCGGCCGCCGGCATCGCCGGACCGCAACTGGCCGCCATGATTCGCGACAGAGCCGGCAGCGCCGCGGCCCTCTACACGTTCGTTGCCGGCGCGATCCTCCTAACTGTCGGTCTGGCGGCTGGGTTGTTTTTGAACGATCGACAACATTCGTAGGGTCCGCTTCAGCGGACGCGGTGAGGTTGGATAAGCGAAGGCGCGCGTCCCGCCGCATAAAGATCAGCGTTCAATCCATCGGTAGGGCAGGAAATACCAAGTCCAGTAACTGTGGAAATAGTGCTTGTGCCCGTCCACCATGACTCCAGAGGGATACTCGTGCCCACCGATCTGGTATTGCTCACACCGAATATCAATGACGCCCCAAATAATCACTAGTGTGAGGTAACCGGCAAACAGTGAGCCGTTAAACCGCCAAGCCACCGTTCGCAGTCGTATCAGGCAATATAGGGGCAATGTGAACCCGATCATGGCCGCGGCAAATGGCAGATACATCAATCGCACGGAGTGCCAGTCCAGTCCGCAATCAAATAGCCCATTTCGAATCAACGCTGGAAGCACGACCAGAAAAGCCAACCATGCCATGACACTGGGAATGAACAGCGCCACACCAATCCACCAGATGTAAACAGAACGCATTCGCATTACAGCCTCTCGGTCGTTGTTGCCGGCAAAGACGCTCATCCGTCGTCGATTCTTCGGGCTGTCCACTAGCGTTCGTCCATCTTCTAAGCCGTCGAGCACTACACTGCGTCCGATGAAGCAACCCCATCTGGAATCACGGGACGAAATGAATTCGGTCAATCCATTCGTCGGCATCGCTGGCATGGGCCACGGCTGCGCGCCGGCGGCGCAGCTCAGCGTAAGTGGGACCGCCGCCGTACGTGGCCTCCTGCTGCATGATCTCGACATCCATGCCCGCAATCGTGGCGTCAACGGCCTGCTGGTTGTCAAGATAGTAAGCGATCGCTCTATAGATCAGCGAAAGAGAGAGCGTCGGATAGAAGTCACTGAAGATCGCTTCAGGGGAATACCCTTCGTTGAAGCGGCGAACGACGTGATGGAGACAAATGCGGTGGCCCTTGAACTGCATCATGCCGTCGCAGTCCTCAAGAAACTCCGGTGGGGCGAGGGTACTCATATGGTCGTTGAGGATACCAAAAGCCACGAGGAAGGCGAGAGAAAACCGATGCACGCTTCACTTCGGCGGAATACGAAGACGCGCAACCGTGTATGGGGCGATCTCCAGCGTGAGGACACTGTTGGTGACGTTGACCGCGGATTCCGTCGGAGCCACGGCTTTGGGGTTGACAAGCGTGTTCGCGGCCCACGGCTTGGCCGCGGTCAACTGCCAGAGGTTCGCCTCTTTGCCGGCGGAACCGTCGAGCGTGATGGTGAGCTTGACCGAGCCGGAGGTGCCGCGGTGGACGATGGAGACGAGCAATGAGCCGTCGGCGGCGCGGGCGGCGACGGCGGAGAGGATGGAGAAATCGGGGACGGGGCCGTGCGGCTTGACCTCGGGCAGGACGAGCGGGGCCTTCTCCGTGGGGCACTTGAGATCGATGACCAGCGGCGTGGCGTCATTGAAGGCGGCGAAGGCGGACTGGGCGTAGTGGCAGGGGTTGGCGTAGACGCGCTCACGCTCTTTGCGCAGGCCGCCGCCGTGGTTGACGATGGCCGACTGGGTGACGAAATCGACGAAGGGGAGCAGTTCGACGCAGCGGTGATAGAGGAGCGTGTCGTACAGGGCCTCGGCGTGCGTGGCCGGGGTAACGAGCGTTTCGCGCGTGAGCGGGCCGCCCTGGCCTTGCAGATGTGCGAAGAGCTGGAGCTCGGTGACGGCCAGGCGCGGGTTCTTGACGCCGGCCTTCTCCATGTCGTCGCGGAGCTGAGCCCACTTGCGGCCGAGCAGATCGGGGACGGCCATAAAATCGCGGTAGACGTCCAGCGGATCGGTGCTCGCGGGCACATTGCCGCCGACGAGCGGGTGGTCAGTCGTACGAGTGACGATGTCGGCGTCCTGCTTGAAGAGCGTGAGATTCCAGTCGCGGCCCCAGAGAACCGGAGCACCACAGGCGTAGAGCGTGATGGTCGGATCGACCTTCTGCATCAGCGGTGCGAAGCGGCGGTAGCGATCGGCGTAGCCGGCCGGCGTTGTCCATTGCACCTGCCAGTGGCCCCAGAGTTCGTTGCCGACTTCCCAGAGCTTCACGTTGTACGGCTGTGGGTGGCCGTTCTTGGCGCGAAGCGAGCCGAGCGGCGTGGTGGCCGGGTCGTTGCAGTAGTGGATCCACTCGGCCGCTTCTTCGGGTGTGCCGTCGCCGCCGTTGATGCAGATCATGGGTTCGCAGCCGACGGCGCGGCAGAAGGCGATGAACTCGTCGGTGCCGAAGCGGTTGTTCTCCAGGCCGCCCCAGGCGGGGTTCATGCGGGTGGGCCGGGCGTCCTGCGGGCCAATTCCGTCGCGCCAGTGGTAGCCGGAAACGAAGTTTCCGCCCGGCCAGCGAAGGAGCGGCAGGTGCGATTCCTTGAGCAGGCGGATGATGTCCGGTTCAGCACCGCCCACATGGTCGGCCGGGTAGAGAAGCAGGCGGGCTATGACGAGCTGGCCGGGCTTGTCGGAGGTGAGGGAAACGCGGTAGATGGAATCGGCCGGGGCGTCGGTACGGAGTTCGAGCGATCCAGTGAGCGTGGACCAGTCTGTGGAAACGCCGGTGATGGCGACAGACCCGGCCGGTTTGTCCTGGCCTTCGGCGGTGATCGTCAACTTGAGCGAAGTGATCTCAGGCGAACGGACGACGATGCGGTACTCGTACTTACGAACCCGATGCAGTGGCAGGAATGTGTATTGAGCGACGCCGCAGCCGCCAACCCGGAGTTCGACGCGCTGCGCCCGGCCGCCGCTCGGGCCGACATCGGGCGAACAGGTGATGTCGCGTGCTTCGCCGGCGCGAATCCAGAAATGCCCCAGGGCGGCCTTGCGCGATTCGACAAGCTGTCCGACGGCCGCCGTCGGCCAGCCGAGGCGCTCGGCGGCGCGGCGGATGTTGTCGGCGATGGCGTTATCATCCGAGAGGATGCGTGGCCAGCCATCGGGTGTCTGGCCACCGGAAACGAACGGGTAGTCGGCGAATGTCGGGTTGCGCAGGATCTGGGCCGACATGCCGTTGTCGATATTGGATCCCAGATGCTCGGCGAACTTCCCGGTGAGCAGCAGGGGGATCTTGTTGGCCGACGGTTTGTCGGCGTGGATGGTGAGCGTGGCGGGATCGGCGGAGGCGAAGGAGAAAGGAAAAACGAACAAGGGAAAAATGAGGAGGACCGAAAGCAGAGTATGGCGCATTGGAGAGCTCCTGTTGTATGGGATACTGGGTCCGGCGGCCAGGTGTTGGCGGCGTTTCTCGGACGTGGCAGGTTCATGATTCCTGCGTTTTTGTTTCGCAAGGCCGACTGAAATGTCATATATTTGCGTGGATAGTCCTCGGGTCGTGCCGGGGCCGGGAGATGGTGCTCTTCACGAAAGGGTGATTATGAAGTGGTTGCTTGGCGTGGCGTCGTCGCAACAATTGTCGCAACAGGACCTCGAGGCGATGATGGCCGGAATGGGGATCGTCATGATCCTTGTCGGGATCGGAGCAATGCTGATTGGCATGTTCTTCTGGGGGATGATCTTCAGCCGCGCGGGGTATTCGTTTGCCATGGTTTTCCTGTTGCTGATTCCCGTGGTTAACCTGATCTGGCTGCTGATGTTCGCGTTCTCGAAGTGGCCGATCCAGAAGGAAGTCGAGTCGCTACGCGCACGCGCAATGGGCGGCTATCCTCCTCCGGGCTATCCGCCGCCGCAGTATCCCCCGCAGGCGTACCCGCAGCAGGCGTATCCTCAGCAGATGCCCCCGCCGGGGTATCGGTGAAGGTTGGCGTGTCGACGGGCGGGGCTTCTCTTGCCATAATACGCGGCAGAGGAGACCCCACATGCCCGCGAAGTTCCATACCGCAATCGTCTGCACGATCATCAGCCTGACCATCGGAGCCTGCGTGGCCCGGGCTCAGCAGCCCTTAGCGGCTCCGACGCCGGATCAGCGTGATGCCCGCATGAAATGGTGGCGGGAGGCACGATTTGGGATGTTCGTGCATTGGGGGCTGTATTCCGGGTTGGCCGGGACTTGGGATGGAAAGCCGGTCGGCACCAAGGGCGGCATGGAGTGGATCCAGCAACGCGTGAAGGCCGACACGGATACGTATGCCAAGAAGGCCATTCCGCTGTTTAAGCCGACGCCCGATTTCGCCCGGCAGTGGGCCCGGCTGGCCAGGGAGGCCGGGTGCCGGTACGTCGTCTTCACGAGCAAGCACCACGAGGGATTTGCCCTGCACGATTCCAAGGTCGGCGACTACAACGCCGGCTCCGTGCTGCATCGCGATCTGGTCAAGGAGATCGTCGAGGCCCTGCATGCCGAGGGTTTGAAGGTCGGTTTCTACCACTCGGTCATCGACTGGCACCACGACCAGTACGCCTACGAACTGTCCAAGCAGTTGCCGCATCCGCTCAAGGGGCAACCCTATCCCAACGGGCAGCGCGACCACGCGAAGTATCTGGACTATCTCCATGCCCAGGTCAGCGAACTCATGTCCAACTACGGCCCGATCGACGTGCTCTGGTGGGATTACAGCTCGCAGGATTTCCAGGGTGATGCGGCCTGGCGAGCCAGCGACCTCATGAAGCTCGTGCGGACCAAGCAGCCGGGCATCATCATGAACAATCGGCTGTTCCGCATTCCCGAGGCCGGGTTTACGGGGATGGGCACGAACGCGATCTCGTCGCAACTCGATCCGAAGTACGGCGACTTCATCACGCCTGAGCAGCATATTCCCGCGACCGGCATGCCCGGTGTCGATTGGGAAACGTGTATGACGCTAAACACCACCTGGGGCTACAGTGACCATGACCACGCCTGGAAGTCGGATGAGACGCTGATCCGCAACCTCATCGACATCGCCAGCAAAGGCGGAAATTATCTGCTGAACATCGGTCCCAAGGGCGATGGCAGCGTGCCCGCCGAGAGCGTCAAGTCCATGCAAGCCATCGGCGCCTGGATGAAGATCAACGGCGAATCGATCTACGCCACGACAGCCAGCCCGTTTGCGAAACTCGATTGGGGCCGCTGCACGCAGAAGAAGCTTGATGGCGGCAGCACGCGGCTTTATCTGCATGTGTTTGACTGGCCCAAGGATGGCAAGCTGGTGGTGCCGGGGCTGGCCAGCAAGCCTGTCAAGGCGGTCTTGTTGGCCGACGGCAAAGCGCTGGCCACCTCGGTCGAGAACGGCGGGGTCGTGGTGAGCGTCCCGGCCGAGGCGCCGGACAAGATCGCGACGGTGATTGCACTGGACATCGAAGGATTACCGAAGATCACAAAGTAGGGCCAGCGTTCTCGCTGGCCATGTGTCCTGCCAACAGTCGTGTGCCGACGAATAGATTGCTCGGTATCGCCACAATGAGGAGAATAGGTCAATGACGCTGCTCCATGGCGCATACCGTTTTCGCATTCCCGCTGAGATGTCAGCTGGCGACTTCACGCACGCTATTCGGGAAATCAGTTTGGCCGGACAAGTCGAGAGGCATGGCGACTGTCCACGGGAACTGTCTCCGGACCTTGGGAACTGTCTCCGGACCTTTGTCGCTGGTTCGCAGCGGACCCCTCACAAGAACTACCTCCGGAGGTACTGTCCATCCCAATGGGTTCCTGGCTCTGCGCAAGACTTGCGTATCTTCTCGGGGGCCAGGATCAGTTCGCAGGCTGTCTGTCACGAACCATCGTGCATGGCGAGAAAGTGCTGTGCATCTGTATCGACGTGCTCGATGCCACCCACGGTGTTCCAGTCGGCCGGCTCAACATTCGATTCAATCAGAACCTGGTATGTCTTGAGGGCACGCATGATGGCAACACAGGCGATGCAATTATCGATGACTTTCAGCGTTTGCTGCTGGCGTCAGCAATGACGATTGCGAAATGTAGCTTAAAGGTCGGCCACCTTGCGGTTGGATGGGATGGCCAGGCTTTCCATGGACAGCAAATGCGAACATCAGTGATTGCTGATGAGGTCGCAGTCGAGAAGCTGGGCGAATACGCTTTGACTCACGACATTCAGCTTGGAACGGGTGATGATTCCGTTTCAACCGATGAGACAACCTTGAAACAGATCGGCAAGTATCTGGCGATTGAGTCGAGCGACTGTCGCTTCATACCGACAAACCTCCGCTATCTGCGATCGGCACTCATTGACACCGCAAGATACTGGATCTGGGAATACCTCGAATCGGACGGCACCAAATGCTACGTCACCATTCGGGAGGCTGGTCGTGCCGCGAGCCTGGATGTGGATGATGCAGGCAGCATGACGCCCGAGCAATATATTCATACGCATCACAACGTCTGCCAGCGAGGATCGCTTTGAGCCCGGGGAGAAATGAGATCGTGATGTCTTTCTGATGAAACGGCAGAAAGACACGCTGAAGCGCGAACTCCGAGCAGGTTTCCGGCCACATGCACACGCTCCCGGCGGCGTTGCTGTACCCACCAGATTGTGCGCCCGCCCGTCTGCCTCTATCATGCCCCGCACTGAACGAAAGCAGCGAAAGGAAATTATGCAGACTGTGATCTCCGGCAGAGCTTATGTGCTGGGCGACAATATTGACACCGACCAGATCATTCCGGCCCATTACCTCTCGTATAACCCGGCCGATCCGAAAGAGCGGAAGTTCTTCGGCATGTACGCCAATTCCGGCGTGCCCGAGGGGCAGCGGGGCCTTCCCGGCGGGAATACGCCGTTCGTCAAGGAAGGACAGTTCAAGAGCGAATACACCATCGTCATCGGCGGCAAGAACTTCGGCTGCGGGTCGTCGCGCGAGCACGCCCCGCTGGCGTATGCCGAGGCCGGGATTCAGTGCGTGATCGCCGAGTTCTACGCCCGCATCTTCTTCCGCAACTCGGTCAACGGCGGATACATCGTCCCGCTGGAATCGAAGGAGCGGCTGGTCGGAAAAGTGCAGACCGGCGACGAACTCGTAATCAACATGGACACGCATGTCGTGGTCAACAAGACCCGCAACGAGCGTTACGAACTGCGCCCGCTGGGCGATGTCCTGCCGATCATCGAAGCCGGCGGGATATTTGCGTACGCCAAGCAGAGCGGGATGCTGAAGTAAAGGAAAGTGAAGGAAAAAGGTAAAAGATAAAAGGTAAAAGGGTAGAAAGAGCAGGCTGCAAGCCCAGGTCACCCGTTCGATTTTCCCCGCTGTGTTTCCTTTTGCCTTCTTCCTTTTACCTTTCTCCTTACCCTGCCCATGTCTTTTCCCAACGTCATCCTCCTCACGCATCCGGTCATTCAGACCAAGCTGACGGAGTTGCGGGATGCGACGACCGGAGTTCGGGCATTCCGCGAGGTGCTCGAGGAGATCGCGTCGTTGATGGTGTATGAGGTGACGCGGGATCTGCCTGTGCAGCCCAAGACCGTGCGAACCCCGCTGGAGACGATGGCCGGGGTGATGCTGGCACGGAGCGTGACGCTCGTGCCGATTCTGCGGGCCGGGCTGGGGATGGCCGGCGGCGTATTGCGGCTGTTGCCGGAGGCGCGGCTGGGGCATCTGGGGCTTTATCGTGACGAGATCACGCTGGAGCCGGTGCCGTATTACCAGAAACTGCCGCCGGATATTGCCCGGTCGGAGGTCATTCTCATCGACCCGATGCTGGCGACGGGCGGCAGTGCGGTGGCGGCCGCGGAGTTTCTCAAGAAGGCCGGCGTGACCAATGTGCGGTTTGTGTGCCTCGTGGCCGCCCCGGAGGGAATCCGGACGTTCCATGAGAAGCACCCGGAGATCACGATCTACTGCGCGGCCATCGACCGGCAACTCAACGAGAAGGGCTACATTCTGCCGGGGTTGGGTGATGCGGGCGATCGCATATTCGGGACGTGAGCAACAGTGGCCAAGAAACGCAACGCCATCATCGACTACCTGCAATACCTCGGCCTGCGCGTGGTTTCGATGATGCTGCACTGCTGGCCGGTGAACGCCAATCTCCAGACGGCCAAACTGCTCGGTGATTTCATTTACACGATCGACCGCAAGCACCGTATGCGGGCGATTCACAATCTGCGGCGCGGATTTCCGGACATGCCGCCGGCGCAGGTGGAGCAGATGGCACGCCGGTCGATGCAGACGCTGTTCATGTTCTTCGTCGAGGTGCTGTTCATCACCCGCCTGATCCGCACGGACACCTGGTCGCGGTATGTCCACATGGTCAATTTCCGCGAAGTGCTCGACATGCTTCTGCGCAAGAAGCACGGGCTGATCATGGTCAGCGGGCACTACGGCAATTTCGAGTTCGGCAACTATGTCCTGGGTGCGTTGGGTTTCGCGACCTACGCCATCGGCCGCCCGCTGGACAATCCCTACGTCAACGACTGGCTGATGGCCGTCCGCGCCAAGCAGGGCAGCAAGATCATCGCCAAGAAAGGCGCCACCGAGCAGGTTCCGGCGATCCTCCAGCAGAACGGTGCCATCGGGTTCGTGGCCGACCAGAATGCCGGCCCCAAGGGCATCTTCGTCGACTTCTTCGGCCGAAAAGCCAGCACGTACAAATCCATCGGCCTGCTGGCCATGGAGTTCAACGTCCCCATCGTCGTCGCCTATTCGCGGCGGATCAACGACCGCTTCGAGTTCGAGGTTGGCACGCACGACATCATCTACCCGGCCGACTGGGCGAACGAGCCGGACCCGCTCCGCTACATCACCCAACGCTACACGAGTTCCATCGAGGATTTCATCCGCAAGGATCCCGGCCAATACTGGTGGGTCCACCGCCGCTGGAAGAGCCGGCCAAAGGGCGAGGCGCCGGAGGCGTATGATTGAGCCGGGTCATGGTATAATGCCCCGCCGCTGGGCAGGCTAATCTTGGAGACTCACCATGGCTCGACACCACGCCTCGCGCTCGCTCACCCACCTGTTGCTCTGCCTCATGTTGCTCGCCATGCCTACATCTTGTGCCTGGGCACAGGTGGACGAGGCCATGCAGAAGACTCTCGACAAACGATTTCAGGAGATTCGTTTCGACGGCATCGCCCTGTTCGATGTCGTCGACTTCTTCCGCGATGTCAGCGGTGCCAACGTCGTCGTCGACTGGAAGACCCTCAAGGCCGCTGGCGTCGAGCAAACTGCGCCGGTCGCCGTCCGCCTGCGCGACATCAAGTTCCACAAAGCCCTGTCAACCATCCTCAATGATGTCGGCGACGGGAATGTCAAACTCGGGTACGACGTCGACGAAGGCGTCATCGAAATCTCGACGGCGGAAGCTCTCAGGAAGAAGACGGTAGCCAATACCTACGACATCCGTGACCTCATCGCCGATCCGACTGAGTTCGGCCATGCCCCCGACCACGTCATCAGCGATGGACGCGGAGGGCCTCCACGCGAAAATCACCGGGCTTCCGTCACACAACCGAACGACAAACAGGC
>JANYKD010000027.1 GCA_025361735.1 Phycisphaerales bacterium | reverse complement strand
AGAAGATCTTGCGGGTGATGGCCAGGCATTCGTCGACCGGCAGCGTGACCGGATCGACCAGACCGGCCGCGAAGGAGATGAGTTTGGGGTTGGCGATGACCGTGGCAATGAGCGTGGAAATCGGCGACTCGTGCGTGCGCCGGGCCTTGGCGGAGAGGAGAATGGGCGATTGCTTGCTCATGTAGGTCGTTCCCATGCCGTGGCACAGGGCAAACGAGTCATGTTACCGGCAGAACGGGAATTGCGAAAGCCGTGCGGGGCGATCGTGACGCTTCGCGTGTGCCGACTGTCTCTGGCAAAGGTAGGGCGGTTTCGCCGAAACCGCCGCTGTGGTGAACCCGGACGGCTCGGCGAGCCGTCCCTACCAACGCTGCGTTCGCAGCAGTTGCCAAGAGCGATGGGCACACCCGACGCTTCCGCCATTTGAACGAATCATCGGAAAGCCGTATCCTGTGGACCGTTCCGGAAGGATGTGCTTATGTTTGGCAATCGAATCGGCTTTGGCGTGTCGGTGGTCATCCTGATCGCGGCGGTCGGGTTCCTGTGGCTCATCCAGAGCATCGGCACCGCCATGTCGCCAGTCACCGCGGTTGGCGCCAATGCCGCCAACTACTCGATGAAGCTCCCGATCAATCCGCGCGATCTCGCCTCCTGGATGACCGAGGACGGCGATTCGACGCCGGTCTACAAGGAACTCGACGCGTTCCTCGATAAGGAGCACAACGCGATCTACTTCTTCACCAAGGAGCCGGCGCTCAAGAGCACGCACCTGGGTAAAGTCGAGCAGGCCGTGGCATTGCTCGCCAAGGCCGGAAAACTCAAGGGCGGCGGCGTGTTCAAGGACAGCCCGGCCGACCTCATTACCTATGACTCAGACCGGCCCAGGCTCAAGCGGATCGAGGCAATGAAGGACGCACTGGTCAGGCTCGGCGCCCTCTACACGAACGCCAAGCAGATCGACAAGGCCCGTGATCTCTACCAGGGCATGTTCTCCATGGGCGTGAAGATGTACGAGGAACGGATGATCTTCGACGAGTGGTTCTGGGGACGCGAACTGATGGCCGTCAGCAGGTATCTGGGCGAGTTCGAAGCCGAGAAGAGCCCCGCCGCCGCCGAGAAGTTCAAGTCCTTCGATGCCCAGTTCCTCCCGTTCTACAAGGCCAATATCGAACCCGTGCAGAGCGCGATCCAGGTTCTGGATCCGAACTCCGGCGATGTGGCCGCGTTGGCGCTGAGGGGCGGCGATGTGATGTGGCGCGTCGAGGCGACATTCGCCCTGGGACGCGTGAAGTTCTCCGGGCATACCGCTCCGGATCAGAAAGGCGCGCTGCGGATCGTCACCATGCTGGCCAATGAGTCGGATGTGCGGATCAAGATGGCCGCGATCGCGGCCCGCGATCTGACGGTCGAGGACTTCCGCAAGCTGCGCTGATCAACTTCCGTACGTATTACACCACTTGCAGGTACACCCCTCCGGCAGTTTCCGGGCGGGGCGATTGGACCAGTCCAGCGGACAATGCTCCTCGGGAGCTTTGGCTTTCGCAATCGTCGGACAGCCGCAGCCGTCGGTGGCGTCGCGATGAACCTGTTGCAGGAATGGCCGGCCGCAATAGCTTTCGCCGTGGTGAATCACCCGCACCGGACAGGATTCGCAGAGACTCGCCCGCTGCACCCAGTCGCGGGCCTGACCCAGGATGCCCAGCCGCCGCAGCCGCGACGCGGCCGACTTGGCCGCCGCCCGGCTGAGCGTGGCAAAAGTGCTGGATCCACAACAAACAAGGCTTAGCAGCGACATGACTTGGATCTTATCGGCCAAGCCGGCCTGTCGGGTCTAGTGCGATATCCATGCCTGCTGTAACCAGCGGTCCAATATGGCTTTGTGAGTTGGATGATCGCTGGTTTGGACACGCTCGCCTTTCGTAGCCCCGTAGGGGCGATACATGTTAGCCCATGGCGTGAGCCATGGGGAAATCGGCGGCGATCTCTCCTCAGCCCCGTAGGGGCGGCAGAAGTTCTGTCGCCCCTACGGGGCTTTGCTTCCGTTCGCCTTGCTTTTCCCCATGGCTTACGCCATGGGCTACTGTCTTTCGCCCCTACGGGGCTGGAAGTCAGAATCCGTCGTCGATGTCCCGCTCGCGCTTGAGCTTCTCGAAGACCTCCTGCCGCATCACCGGGATGTGCTTGGGGCAGAGCACGCCGAAGCGCACTTCCTGCTCGTCGGGGTAGACCTCCATCAGCGTGACCGTGACATTCGGGCCGACCACGAACGACTGGCCCTGCCGCAGTTCGTGAATGGTGTGGAACCGCTCCCCGTCGTTCGGGCCGCCGATGATCCTGCCTTCGGCGATGACCCGAGCCCCGGCGCGATCCACGTCGGTCGGCCGGACCAAAACGTCCCGGCCGATCATCATCACGCGATCGAGCTGGCGGTTGAGCAGGATCATGGCGTCACGCGAGCGACATGGGCGGCCGCTTGTTGTGCGGGTCCCATCGGGTGTCCAAATGGTGCGGCACATTCACGAGGTCCATCAGCTTGCCGGCCACGAAATCCACGATCTCGCCGACGGTCGTGGGGTTGAGGTAGAACCCCGGGTTGGCCGGCGCGACAATCGCCCCGGCTCGGGTGAGGGTGACGTAGTTCTCCAGATCGATCGGCGACGGCGGCATCTCGCGGTGGCACAGCACGAGCCTGCGGCGTTCCTTGAGCGCGACGGCCGCCGCCCGGGCGATGAGGTTGGCACCCAGGCCGTGGGCCACTTCGCCCAGCGTGTTACTCGAGCAGGGGACGATGACCATGCCGTCGTGGCGGAACGATCCGCTGGCCAGCTCGCAGCCGACGTCGTTGTAGTTGTACAAGCGGATCGAGTGCTGGTCCGTTCCGGCCAGCGCCGCCAGGTCGATGGTCTCCATGCCCAGTTCATCGTGCAGCAGCCGCCGCCCATACGGCGAGACGACCAGGTGAACGCCAACCCCGGCCACGACCAGCCCCTGGATAAGCCGCTGGGCGTAAAGCGCGCCGGATGCTCCCGTGATGGCGACCACGATGTCCATGCCGGTTATCATAGCCGACGGGCTGCCCGATCGCATGTGTCGGTTCTGACTTCATGTTCGGAGTTCACGCCGTAACGTGTCTTCTTCGCCAGACACGCCGAGCGTGAACTCCGAACATGCCGCGAGCACTGGAATCGCACGCCTGCGTTGTTACCATCCCCGATCTTCTATTTCACGCACCCTACAGGAGCAGTAATGGGATTCGCCAGCGGATCGGTTTCATTCAAGAGATTCAAAGTCCTCGGCAAGCATCCGAAGGACATCGACGAAAAAGTGCTCGACAAGCTCGAGGCATACATCCTTCAACTCGGCGAGTTCGGCGTCCCCGAGGAGGTCGAATACGGCTGGTCGGGCGGCCGGCACATCTTCGACCAGAAGTTCACCTTCGAGCGCAACGTCTTCGCCGAGGCGCTTCACTTTGCCATCCGCATCGACACCAACCGCGTGCCCGGCGATGTGAAGAAGGCGTATCAGCTCATGGAGGAAGACGCCACGGCCGCCGGCAATCCGTCCGGGTTCATCAGCAAGAAGCAGAAGCAGGATGTGAAGGAGACCGTCAAGGCCAAGCTCGACGAGGATCTCAAGAGCGGCAAGTTCCGCCGCAGCAAGCTGTTTCCCATCCTCTGGGATTTCCCCACCAAGACGCTCTACACGCCGATCTCCGGCACCTCGGCCGAGAAACTGTTGGAACTGTTCGAGCGGACGTTCGAGCTGCAACTCGAGCCGGTGTCGGCCGGCACGCTGGCGTTGGAGTACTGCGAAGGCGCCGGCAAGCGGCGCGAGTACGAGGACACCAAGCCCACGCGGTTTGTTCTCGGTCCCGAGGGCGATAGCCAGTGGCCGGAATATCCGTGGGTGGCCAAGGGGCCGCAGCCCAAGGATTTCTTCGGCAATGAGTTCATGCTCTGGCTCTGGCACGAAGTCGAGACCAAACACGGCACGATCAAGACCGACTCGGACGAAGTGGCGATCGTCATCGACAAATCGCTCGAGCTCGAATGCACCTACGGCATCAGCGGCAAGGACGGCCTGCGCGGCGACGGTCCGACACGGATGCCCGAGGCGCTGGATGCCCTGCGCAGCGGCAAGGTGCCGCGCAAGATGAACATGCTCCTGGAATCCGCCGGGATCACCTTTGACCTCAGTCTGGCCGGCGAGACCTTCGCCGTCGGCAGCGCCAAGTTCCCCGATGTCGAGGAGGCCGACGACGACCGCACCCTGTTCGAGGAGCGCATCGCCATGCTGCGGAATCTCAGCCAGGCCATCGACGCCATCTTCGACGCGTTCCTCAAGCACCGCATCGGCGGCGGCTGGGAAGCCCAGACGATGGCCTTGCGGAAGTGGATCATGGCCGTCGCCGCCAAACACGCCGCGGCGTGAAGTAGGGCCAGCGTTTCGCCGGCCCGGATTATGGTGGCAGCGGCGTCTCGCCGCTGTTTCTCGACTCGCCGGAATCGCCCGTACTTGGCGCGCCCGGCACTTTCGGCGGGCGGAAGAAGACCCCAACGGGGTCTGAGAATTCAGCCCAGGGTTGGGCGAAGCCCTACCCTGGGTCAACTGGCAGCAAAATGTTCCACCCTGAAAGGGTGGAGGAACGCTTCCTTCGCCCCTGCAGGGCGAGCGGCAATTCACTCGTTCTAACCCAGGGTAGGGCTTCGCCCAACCCTGAGCTGGAGTCTCCGGCCCCTTCAGGGCCCAGACCGCACCCGCCGACAACGTCATGTACCTCATGGAGTGTCGGCCATCTCGCGATCAAGTTGCGCTCTCTCCTCACACGGGGCAGCGTCTGGTATAATCACACTGGTTTCTGTGTCTGACTGAGGAATCTATGGCAACATCCTATGCAACCTTGCGGCTGAAGGGCGTGGACTACGTGCTGGTGCCGAAGGAGGAATTTCGGCGGCTGACCCAGGATGACCGGCGCGACACCCGAAAGGCGGCCCAGGCGGCCGCAAAACTCCGCGCCGGCAAGCTGCCGACCATTTCGCACGAGGAACTCAAGCGATCATTGGGGCTGTGAACATGGCGTATCGTATCGAATACTCAGAGGCCGCCGAGCAGTTCATCCGCAGGCTCGACCGGGAGATGCTCCTCCGCGTTCTGCCGCGTATGGAGGCCATCGCCCGCTCGCCGCGCGCCATGGGTGCGATCAAGCTCTCCGCCGAGAATGCCTACCACAGCCGCGTGGTCGACTATCGCGCCATCTACTCGGTGATCGAGGACACGCAGACGGTCCTGGTGGCCGACATCACCTATCCGCGTGAGCATCGTGTGGGGGTGTGACCCCTCTACCGCACCACAAACGGCATCTTCTCGTTCGCGGAGTCGGTTGCCAGCTTCCATGTCCGGGGTCCGCGCGTGATCGTCGCCTCGCAGCCAGTCGCGCCGTGCTTCGCCAGATCAACCTTCACTTCGGCGCCGTCGAGCGCCAGGCACCAGACCACGGCCAGCTCCTTGTCCTGTTTGCGGACGATTGAAACGGGGACGCGATCCTTCGTGCTGCCACCGACGCCCGTGGCGGTGATCAATTCGGCCGGGCGGTCGGCGAGGATCGTCAGACGGGGAATGAAACTCTTGTTGACGGAGATCGTCATCGGCACCACGCCGGCCAGCGGCGATACCGTCGCGTCGGCGAACTGGTCGTAGCCGGGTTTCTTGGGGGCGGCCCACGGCGTGCCGGCCGGACGGGTGAGCCAGGTGCCGCGCTCGTGCCAGGCGAGGTCCAGCATGCGCGGTTTGTCGGAGGTGATCTGATCGACAATGACCAGCAGATTCTCGTCGATGAGGGCGGCCGAGCGGATGGCCCGCACGCCGTCGGCGATCGGGCCGGCCTCCAGCATCGCGTAGTCGACGCCGCCGGCCGTGCCGAAGGCCAGACACTTGCCGGTCGCGGGCTTCTGGTCCTTCTCGTCGACGATCAGCGTGTTGTGGGCAATGCTGGTGCGATACCAGCCGTAATGGAGCTTGGAGCCGTAGGAGGTGATGCCGGGGTCGATGACCAGGTTCTGCCCGCGGGCGACGAGGTGGAAGCCGAGCTTGTCCGGGTGGCCGTGGCCGCCGCCGTGCGGGCCGTAGCGGAGGGCGATCCAGGTGGCGTCGGGGCCGGTGCCGCGGCAGAGAATCGCCTGCCCGGCCGACGTGAAGTTGGTGCTCTTGGGCGCGGGATTGGCGACCGCGGGCGCGGGAACCGGGCCGTACAGCAGCGAATTGAGCCCGCCCGAGCCGCGGGCGGCCAGCGGGAGCATGGCGGGATCCTTGAAGAACTCATACGCCCCGCGATAGAGATTGGCCGAGCCGTTGGGGCTGGCTTCGGTGGAATCGCTGAACGGCGGCAGCGTGCCGCGCGGGTCGGCCATGAGGATGGGGGCCAGGAACATTTTGTGGTAGCGGTCGATGTTCACGTCGCGATTGGTGTTGCGAATGGCCAGGGCGAGCGGATAGATGGCGCTCATGGTGTAGAAGTGATAGCCCCAGGCTCCTTCTTCCCAGGCGCCGTCGTCGATGATCCCCTTGGCCAGTTGCGATCGGATGCCGCGGGCCGGGTCGTCGATGGCGGCGTCGATGAGCGCGTTGTCGCCCAGCAGAATGCCGGCCAGCCCGACGCCGCTGTTCTTCCAGCACTGGATGTTGTGGATGCCCATCTTGTGGGGCAGGATGACATCGCGCGCGGCCGGCAGGAACAGATGGTCGGCCAGTGTCTTGCGATCGGCCTCGGCCAGCGTGGTCCAGATCAGGTCGGCCGCCTGGGCGGTGGGGATGAGCCAGACGGATTCGTCGAGCGTCTGGCAGCCAACCCGGCCGCCGCCGATCTTGTTGAGCTGGTTGCGGATGTCGTGCAGCGGATACGACTCATATTTGCCGGCGTAGGCGAGCAGGATGTCGGCCGCGTGTTTGGCGTATTTGGCGTCGCCGGTGATCTGAAAGAGCAACCCGGAATCGCGGGCCTCGGCCACGAGGCCGTTGTGGACCGCGGCCAGGCAGCAGCCATCGAAATCGGTCTGCGGCTTGGCCGGGTCACCCTTGAGCGTTTCCCCGCCGACGGGGCAGAGGTGTTCCCATTGCCACGGGCCGATCTTCCTGCCCGTGCGCAGGCGGTTGCCATGTTCCGGGCAGACGTACCAGTGGTGCCAGTTATCCCCGCGCGGCGGAAGTTCGATCGGCTGGGCGAGCGCGGCGTCGATGCGTTTCTTCATCGCGTCGAAGGTGGCCTTGGCTTCGGTGTCGTTGGGCAGCCGCTGCTTGATGGCGACGACCTGCGCCGGCGTGACCAGCAGACACGGATGCGTGTCGGCGGCCAGGGCCTGGAGCCCGACGAGGAGCGCGGCGATGGCCGACAGCAAGGGCGAACGGGATGTGAGGCGAGCGATGGTCATGAGGATGGATACGAGGAGGGTGACGGGGTGTTGAGGGAAGATGGCGTTGGTAGTTGATAGTGCTGAGGAGGCGGTGGAATGATGAAACTCGGAATTCGAATGACGAAATAAGGGGAAAGTCCGAAGAAGGGGCGGGATGAAAAAGTGTTTTCCGGGAGGCGGTGTTCGGGGGCGGTTCGTAAAGGCCTTTGAGTCAAGTGGTTACGATCAGGCCGGTGCGTGACGGGGGGCAAAAAGGCGGGTCCCTTGAAAGGACCCCGTTTTTGTGGCGCCCGACGCCACCAGGGATCGCATAACAATTTGGTAAATAATGACTTGTGTTTTCCCTGCCCGGCCAAACAATATTTTCTCCCTCCCGAAATCCCCGATTCCCGCAACTGACTACCGACTACCGACCGCTCCAGTCGATTCTTGGCAGTTCCCGGTCGTTTCTATCTCGGTACCTGATCGGTTTTCAGTCGGTTTTTTCGTCCCCCGCTCGCAGCAGGCTATTCGCAAATAATTGCCAACAAACAACTTACGCCAGATACGGCCGCCCGACACCGCGCGAATTTACAACTTTTTCCTCTCTCGCTGCCTCAACCCCCAAAGTGAATCGAAAAGGGGAATCGAACCGGACTCCGCCAGCGAGTAAAGGACCCGCTACCTGCGTCCCGGTCTCACTCCCCTGGCGCACCGAAGAAACACGGAATCGAGTTGGGACGTCGTCAAACTGCCGCAGGCCAAACGCGGATTCGCATTGCGGCCCAGACGATGGGTCGTGGAACGATCATCTGCGTTGATGTCTTAATGTAGACAAGTGGCTAATGATCACCAATGATTGCCCTCCACGGTTGCGGGCCTGCACTTCATTGCGTTCGCTCGCTTTATGTTGACTAATCTGACACTATAGATCAACGGAAGTGTATAGCACTCGCCAACGGTGGCTCCCGGAATAATGAGCACGCCTGCTGCGCCAGTCCGGCGGATTTTCGTTGTTGCATCCGGGGCCGGATGATAGCATCAAAGCGGCTCTTACAACCGTTCGTTCCCACAGGCCCTGGTGGTATGCAGACACCTCGACAGGAGGGAGTTGAACCGTGGCACATCGAACTTCTTGCAGCATCGTTTTTCCGCTCATCACGTTACTGGCCTGGGCAGGGGGGATGCTGGCGGCCGAAACGCCGACGGGAGGCGTAATGGCGTGGGGGATCAGTCTTTACGGTGAGATCGGTGATGGCAACGTTCCCGTCGCGGGTGGGGGCAATTATCCATTGTGCGTGCCGGTGGTGGGGCTGACGGATGCGACCGCTGTTTCGGCCGGCGGGTCGCACAGTTTGGCACTGGCGGCCGACGGCACGGTCTGGGCGTGGGGATGCAACATCGTCGGACAGTTGGGCGATGGCACCAGAATCAACCGGGCCATGCCGGTGCAGGTTGCGGCCCTGAACAACGCCGTGGCAATTTCGGCCGGGAACATGCACAGCCTGGCGGTCAAAGGCGATGGGACGGTCTGGGCCTGGGGGGCCAACCTTGATGGTGAACTTGGCCAGGATGTGGTGCGGCGGGAAGATACCCCGGATGTCAGACCCAAGCCGGTGCAGGTGCAGGGACTGGGGGGGATCATTGCCGTGGCCGCCGGAGAGGGGTTCAGCCTGGCGATCAAGTCGGATGGCACTGTCTGGGCCTGGGGTCGCAACCTGTCCGGGCAACTTGGCCAGGGAAATTACGACAGCAAGGAAGGCGCGGCCCACCCCAAACCGGTGCAGGTCAAAGGGCTGACGAACATCAGTGCGGTGGCCGCCGGAAGTGAGCATGCGCTGGCTCTGACGTCGGATGGCTCCGTCTGGTCGTGGGGCAGCAACAGCCGCGGCACGCTGGGCCAGCCGGCTCTGCGCAAACCCAACGTAACGATTCGCGGCCCGGGTCCGGACGGCCGCGAGCAGGTCATTCGCGAGGCAATCCTCTGCACCACACCGGCGCCGATAGCCGGCATCCAGGGGAAGGTCACGGCAATCTCGGCCTGTTGCCTCGGCAGCCTGGCGCTGACCTCCGATGGGGTGGTCTGGTCGTGGGGTGATCACACGCCGCGCCGGCTCACGGCCGAGGAAATGCAGGGATCGAGCCTCAAGCCCGAGGAGAATGTCATCCGCATGCAGATGGCAACTTACGCTCCGACGCGAATTGAGAACCTGTCGGGCATAACGGCCATCACCACCGGCAAGAATGCGGGCTTTGCGATGAAGGGCGACGGAACCGTCGTGGCCTGGGGCAACAACTACTGTGGGCAGTTGGGCAGCGGCAGCGTGAAAAGCAGTGCAACTCCGGTACCGGTCAAGGGACTGACCGGAGCGCGGTCGATAGCCTCGGGCTATGACCACGCGCTGGCCTCGTTTGGGACGCCGGGCGATGCCTTCTGGAAATGGTATCCGGGCTTCAGCCGGTTGGTAAAAGAGCAGCGCAGGATCTACGAGGCGGCGCGCGGCAAGGCGGCGACGGTGGGCGCGAACCTGCGTTCGTCGCGGCGGTCGATGGCCGCACTGACAGCCGTGGTCTTCCCCGGTGGCGGGGCGACGGTCAATCCGCTGCCCGAGGCGATGCGAAAGCGGATGATCGAGCGGATCGGGGAGCTGGGCGAAACCATCGCCGGCCAGCGCCGCGACATGGAGGCCCAGCAAAAGGCCGCCAGCGACGCCATCACCCGCATCCGGCGGGAATTGCAGAGTCACGATCCAGCCTTCGGCAAAGCACACCCGGTGATGGGCAACAACCTCCGCTTCTACCAGGATCTGTATGATCAGATCCCGCTTAACTTCGCGTTGCTGGAGGGGGATCAGGACAGCTTCCGCTTCGCACTCGAGCTGGGCAGGGAACTCGATTATTCCGCGAACACCCGCGTGCTCGAAGCACGGGCGCTCTGGTACAAGGGGGATTCGGTCGAGTCTCTT
The DNA here is from genome assembly GCA_025361735.1 of Phycisphaerales bacterium. Taxonomy (GTDB): domain Bacteria; phylum Planctomycetota; class Phycisphaerae; order Tepidisphaerales; family Tepidisphaeraceae; genus JANYKD01. Next base: position 4,443 of record JANYKD010000027.1, on the reverse strand, counting down.
TTCAGGATGCGGCGGGCTGCCGGGCTCGAGCCAAAGAACACCCTGATCCAGAAGGAATTGGCCGACCAGGAGAGCATCTTCATCCGCGCCGCCATGGAGAAATCGCAGGCGGCCATCGCGTCGGCGCGCGGGGAGTTCGCACGGTACATCGGCGAGAGCGGGTTTGCCCGGCGCCAGGAGGATGGCACGTACGATCCGCGTGATAGCAAGGGCTTCTCGGCCGAGCAGGCATGGGCCATTGTGACCACGGGCGTAACCCGGTCGACGTCGGCGCTGCTGGGCCGGGCGGATGAAGAGGCCCGGGCGCTGGATGCCACCGAGGGGGCCATGGTGCGGGCGTACAAGGGGCTGCACGTGCTGCTGCGGCTGCGGCGACTGGGACACAGCTTCGACGAAATCCAGAAAATGAAGAGTGGCGAGATCAAGAAGCTGCTGCCGCTGAAGGATACGCAGGGGCGCGATTACACCGATGCCCAGGCGGCGCTGCTGGCCACCTACCTCTACCAGGCGACCCATTTGCCGGACATCAAGCCATTGTTTGACAACGATCCGGCCGCGCTACAGAAGTCGCTGAATGAGGGCTACTGGGATCCGAACGACGTCGGCAACACCTGGACCGAGTGGTTCGGCGATCTGTCAAGCGCCAAGAACCTGGCGCTGCTGGCCAACCCCTTCACGGTCGGCAGCACCGGCGGTCGGTTGCCGATGGCCTGGCACTGGGGCAAGGCCGAACTGGCGGCGCTGGAGACGGCCCGTGCCGAGGGCGTGGTGCTCTCGGGATCGCACGTGCTGGCGCGGATGAGCGGGTGGAAACTGGCGGCCGACGGACTCAAGGGCACGCGGGTCGGCGACGCCGTGGTCACCGGGCTGGAGAGCTCGCTCGAATACTACAACAGCGGCGGCGCATGGTGGAAGGGATACATCACCGCCCGCACCGTCGTCGGCAGCATGATCATCCAGCATTACGCGGTGACGACGGCCAGGGACGTGGGAGGCGCGTATGCCGGGTTGCTGATGGAAGGCATGCTGCTCTTTACACCGGACTCGGAGTTCCTGCTCAAATACCTCAAGACAGCCAACCTGCCGCCGGCCCAGGTGGCGGCAGCGGCGCGGCAACTGGCAAACGGCGCGCCAGGAAGCGCAGCAGGCGACACGCGTGCTGTCAAATATCGAGAAGGTGCGCGGCATCCAGCGCAAGACCAGCGCGGCCAGGCTGAAGGCGCCGGTGGCCGCCGACCAGAAGGAACTGGAGCAGATCGCCGCGGGCTTCGAAGCGGACCCCAATGAGATCACGATCGGAGAAATCTTCGCCGACATCGCCGGGCCCGGACGCGCTGCACCCCAGGCAACCAAAGCCGGCGTGCAGGATGGTTCGACAGAGGCCCTCGAAGAGATGGCGGAGGATCTCAAGACGCAGGTCGGCGAGTTGGAGCAGGTGGCCAGGGACTCGGACACGCTGGCGAAGAAACTGGCGGCTCCGGCGCCGATGTTGCCGGCCTTGCCGCCAACCGTACTGGAGAACGAGTTGTTTCTCGTCCGCAATGGCGCACGGTTGGTTTTTAAAGTGCGGCCCGATTCCATGTATGGCCGGGCGGAGGCGGCGCTGCACAGTGGAAATTTCGAGGGAGCGCGGGATCTGTACCAGCGGGCCCATGCGTTCTTCATGGCCGCCAGGCACGACCGCGAGGCGGTGATCCTGACGCTGAAAATGAAGATGACGCAGGAACTGGCAGCGCTGAAGGGGGCCGGGGTGGTGCGGCCGCCGCGGGCGAAGGGACTGGCTCCTGAGTCGACGCCGCTGACTTCGCAGGATCTCGCCGAAATCCTGAACCACAAGTGGACACCGCTGAGTCAGTCCTCGCAGGGCATGATGGGGATCATGCACGAGGTCGAAGGCGGCAGGTACATGGTCAAGCTGCTCAAGAACGAGTCGCGGGACGGCGCGCTGCTTGAGGCCGAGGGCGAGGTGGTGGCCGCCCGGCTGGCGCGGGAACTCGGTTTCGACGCCCCGGTCGTGACCATGTTCGAGAAGGACGGCCGGATTTACCTGGCTTCGCGGCGGATCGACGGGGACGCGCTGGGCGGACAGGTGAAGATCGGCGACCGGGATGTGAGCCTGGCGCAGGCGTTCCTCTATCGCGATGAACTGTCGGACCATCGCATGCTGGCGTACGTGCTGGGCGATTTCGACCGGCACGCATCAAACTACATGGTCAGCCGCGACGGAACCCGTGTGTTTGCAATTGATGCCGGTCTGGCCGATCCGCGCGGGGCGGTGGCGCAGAATCGCGGCATTTCGCTGAACAATCCCGAGGCGGTCAATGGCGCGTTCGGGCGCGATTCGATCCTGCTCAATCGCACCGGCCAGATCATGAGCAAGGATCCGAAGATCGGCCGGGATCTGCTGGCCGAGCTTGCGCTGAGCTACCGGCCCGAGGCGGCCCAGCGGGTCGAGAATCTACTGAACGACCAGACCCGGCTTTCGGCCGCACTGAAAGAGGCATACACCAATGTCTATCCGGGAAAGTCGGCCGCCGAGATCGATAAAATGGTGACCAAAGCGGCGCGGACGATGACGCAGCGTTTTGAGCACCTGGGACCCAGCATGGAGGGGTTGATCGACCGCAACCTGGGGCGACGGCCGGGCGGCGGCTGGATATTCCCGGCCACACGGGATCTGCTGCTGCCGCGCGAGTCGGAGATGCCCGGGATCCTGCTGCTGACGCGGAGGGCCGCATGAACCGGAAATGGAACATCCTGTCGCTCGCATTCCTGGCCGCCATGGCGCTTGGCGCCGCGGCACCCGATCCGGACGCCGAACGCCTGACGACAATCGCCCAGGCGATCAGCGCCTATACCCTTGTGCACGGTGGCAAACCGCCGGCCAGGCTGTCCGACCTCTATTGCGAAGGGTATGTCGACAGCATCGATGTCTTCGGATCAGCCGATGGCAAGCCGGTCGGGCGGACGGAACTCGATGCCCGCTGCGCTTATGCAATGGAGCCTGCCGGCGCCACTGCGGCCGGGCCGGTCGTCCGGGCACGCACGGCGCGGGCGGACGGCACCACGCTGGCGGCGTTCGCCGATGGCGCCGTGCGGCCGATTCGCACTGGCGGCGGCGTGACGAGCCCCCCCATCGGCGGGATTGTCGCGCCACCGACAGTTGTTGGACCCGTTAGCCCGACGACCAGGCCGGTCGATCCACCCGGGCTGGCGGAGGGGACCGAGCTGTTCAAGGCAGGCAGGTACCGCGAATCGCTGGCCAGGTTGGACGCGGCCGTGCGAGCCGCGCCGGCACACACTCAGGCGATGCTCATGCGCGGCGGCGCGAAACTGTGGACCAACGACCTCAACGGCGCACTGGCGGACTTCACGGCCGCGGCCAGGCTTGATGGAGCGATCGAGTCGCGGCGGCTGCAGGCCAGCGTCGAACTGCTCGTCGGCGACCGCAACCGCGCCTGGGAAATGGCCCGGAGACTTGCGAGCGAGCTGCCCGACAGCGCCACCATGCAATTGCTGCTGGGACAGGCGAACCTCTGGAACAAAGACACCGAGGCGGCCCGGACGAATTTCGCCCGCTGCATGCAGCTCGACCCGGTGCACGCCAGGAAGCTCTACGCGCAGGCCGGCAAGTTCCTCGAAGCCGGCGTGCCGCTCGTAGCCCACATGCAGTACACAACGATCCTCTACCTCGACGGCAGCTCCCGCACGGCCTGGTACGGGCTGGGAATTGCCAACCTGCGGTTGGGCTACAACGACCGCGCCATCCAGGCATTCGAGGAGTATCTCAAGTTCGACGCCATAAGCGAATATGCCCGTTCCGCGCGATTGGAGCTCGAGCGCCTGCGGCAGAGACGCTGATGGATGGGCGGCCCACCTCGCGGAATGAACCGTGCCGCCGGTTTCGATGACCGGACGGCGTCATGGGAGAGGCTTGGTCTGGGTTGGGTGATGGCCCGTTATACATCAAGCACAACGGCTCCAGCGGGATACAATGTGTATTGTCTGGAAAATCGACGTTGTCATCCATGACACGCAACAGATTGCCTCCTCCTTGTCAAACAGCTCCACGATATATCGCGCCTCAATTTCCTCAAAGTATGGCTCCTGGAGCCGCAGGACTCTCCTCTTGCCATCACTTGTGTGTTCAAAACTCCGGGATGGCCAGGGCGAGGCCACCTTCAATCGCATTACGAACAAGATTCACGAGTTTCTTCGCGTTCATCGAAACACCTGCTTCACGCTCGCCGTGGCCGTGGCCGATCCTGCCGTGAGTACCTCAAACACCCCGGCCGTCTGCCCGGCTTCCAGCTTGTACTGGCCCAGGAAACCGTGGAATGTGACTTTGCCGGCGGCGTCGGTCGTGGCTTTCACCTCGGGCGTCCACCACTCGCCCTTGATCTTCTTCAGCAGCGACTCGTAGGCGGGCTTGGGGGTCATGTC
>JANYKD010000004.1 GCA_025361735.1 Phycisphaerales bacterium | reverse complement strand
TGCCGCGACGATAGTTGCCATCCGTGGCCTCCTGTGGGGTGATGATTTGGAACATCACCATTATGACAGGAGATCGCCCTCAGCGCCACGTTTGCAAGTTCATCGCCTGCGCCGAGTTACGAGCTAACTTAACGCCATTAGACCCCGACACCGTTTCACTCGCCGGACGAATGACATCATGCGTAGAGTGGCTTTTGACCCTTTTCTGGATCCTGAGACCTTCTAGCCGCCCCTGCAACCCTTCCCGATGAGCCAAATCAGGGCAATAAACACCCCGAAGCCAACACCGGCTCGAATGAATTCCTTGCCGAAGTTCCGCAACTCCCCCTCGACAGTTGATGGAATCCTTGCCGGCTTGTCAGCTCTCGGCGGTGGATACTTGGCCCAGCCCCGCAGCAGGTCATTCTGTAACTCGCCTACAGCCTCGCCTGACGCGTCAGAGAACACTTGAGAATACCAGAGGGCGATTGCGAAAGCGATTTCATAGCCAGCCTGGCTGGACGTGGCGGCCATTATTCGCGACAGGGCCTCTTGCCTCCCACGCACCAACGAGGACTCAATAAGCTGCAGGAGGAAGTGCATCTTTGAATCGTTCAGAAGCTTTCGCATTCCGTCTCGGTTCAAGGCAAGGATCTGGGCAGCGGCGGCACGTCGTTCTTGTGGTGTGACCTCCATACGAAACACATTAACACAAGTTTGAAGGCTTTCAAGGAACGAGGTTCTTGGATCCAGAAAACGGGACACCGGAGAAATTCAAATGGGCCAGGGATCAATTCGACGAGTCAGGCGGCGGCCCTTCGTGGTTCGTCCGCATTGACGCAGTTCAAATCGCCACGGATGTCGCGGATTTCACGGACGGTGCGAGACTACCATGCCTCGCTTCGTGCCTTCGCGCCTTCGTGTTTAATCCGCTCTTCAATCACGCCCCCATCTGCCGCTCGTACAACTGCCGGTACACATCGCACCCCTGCATCAGCGTGTCGTGCTGGCCGACGCCGACGATCTCGCCGCGGTCCATGACCACGATGCTGTCGGCCGAGCGGATGGTGCTGAAACGATGGGCGATCACGAACGTCGTCCGTTCGTGCATCAATTTGTCTATGGCCTGCTGGATCAGATTCTCGCTCTCGGCGTCGACCTGGCTGGTGGCCTCGTCCATGATCAGGATCGGGGAGTCGCGGAGGATCGCCCGGGCGATGCACAGTCGCTGCTTCTGCCCGCCGGAGAGCTGCGAGCCGTGCTCGCCGAGGATCGTGTCGTAGCCCTGCGGCTTCTCCATGATGAACTCATGGGCGAAGGCGCGCTTCGCGGCCGCGATGATCTGCTCGCGGGCGGCCCGCGGGTTGGCGTAGGCGATGTTCTCGGCAATGCTCCCCGGGAATATCACCGAGTCCTGAGTGACAATGCCGATCTGCCTCCGCAGCGAGAGCAGCGTGGCGTCGCGTATGTCCAGGCCGTCGATGGAGATCGTGCCCGACTGCGGATCGTAGAACCGGGGCAGCAGCGCGAGCAGCGTCGTCTTGCCGCTGCCATTGCGGCCGACAACCGCGACCGACCGGCCGCGCTCCACAACCAGGTTGACCCCCGACAATGCCGGACCCGTGGCGCCGGGGTAAGTGAAGGTGACGTTGTCAAAGCGGATCTCGCGCGACAGCAGCGGCAGCACTTTCCGTGGCCGCGGGGCCAGCGGCGTGTTGATTCGCGGCCGCTCCACGGGCATGTCGATGACCTCGAACAACCGTGCCGCGGCGGCGTTGGCCTTCTGGATGATGGTGTTGATCTTGGTCGTCTTGCGGAGCGATTCGCCGATGCCGATCAGGCAACCCATGACCAGGAAGAAGATGGGGATCGTGAGCGTCTTGGTATGGAACACCATGTACGAGGCATACAGCACGATGCAGCAGACGACAATGAGGGTGAACATCTCCAGCGTCGGAGTGTTAAACGCCTCGATCTTGGCGATGCGCTGTTGCTCACGGACCAGCTTTCCAAGCATGCCGCGGAAGCGGCGGCGCTCGTACGGTTCGGCATTGTTGGCCTTGACCACGCGGATGCCGATGAGCGTCGATTCGATCTGCCCCAGCATCGAGGCGCTGCTCTGCAGCGCCGCCCGGGCAGCGCGGCGGACGTGCTTGCCGAACTTGCGGATGATGGCAAACATGAGCGGTGCGAAAATGATGATGAACAGCGTGATCTGCGGCGAGAGGTACATCGCCAGCCCCAGCGCCATGCCCGCCTTGATGGGCTCCTGGATGCTGTTGCCAAGGATGCCCTTCATGCCTTCCTGCAGGCCCTGGGCGTCCTGGGTAATGCGGTGGGTGACGTCGCTGGTCCCCGCCTGGCCGAAGAACGAGAGGCGCAGGTGCAGGGCGTGATCGTAGGTGAGTTTGCGCAGATCGCGCACGGCGAGGATGGACGCCTTCTCGGAGTAGTACTCCTGAAAGAAGCGCATGGTGTTGCCGAAGATCGACAGCGCGATGATGAACCCGAGCACGACCGCAATGGCGGCGACCGAATCGGTCGGAAGCAGCCGGGCCACAGCCCGCCCGGCGTTGAGCCACGGCGGCGCCGAATCAAGCCGTACGGTCACGAGGCGGTCGTGTACGAGGATCTGGGCGCTGCGGCGACCCGTGTCGGCGAGATGCGCCAGCAGACGGCTGGCCGGCCGCCCTTCGCTGGATGCACCGGGCAGTGTCCAGGGCACATGGTTCGGCAGACCGGCCGCCGCGGCGGTACCCTTGGACGAGATCTTCAACGGGCTGACCGAATCGGTGTCGTCGGCGAGGTGTACCTGGAGACGATCTTCGACGATCTTGCGATTGACCCAGTCCTCAATGGTGTCGCCCTTGATGAGGATCTGCATGACCGGCAGCATCGTGCCCAGCCCGGCCGTAAAGACGCCGCCCACGACAACGGCGCAGAGAATCGAGACCAGCACGAATCGCCGGTGCGGCCAAAGGTACCTCAGCGCGCGCAGGAAGGAATCGACCTTCTTCTTCGGCCTGGGGTTGGGTGCGCTGGTGTAGTCCAGGATCAGCTCAGTGGCCATAACGCATCGACCTTCTTCTTCGGCTTGGGGTTGGGTGTATCTTGACTCAAGGGGGGAAAAGTATACCGGGTATCGGGGGATCACGACAGCACGAGGGTCGGTGCTGACGATGCCAAGGTGCATGACGCTTGCGGCGGGTGACGGTATTGGCCCTGAAGGGGCCGGGGATTCCAGCTCAGGGTTAGGCGAAGCCCTACCCTGGGTAGGCGCGGGTGAATTGCCACTCGCCCTGAAGGGGCGAAGGACGCGTTCCTCCACCCTTTCAGGGTGGAACATTTTGCTGCTTGTTGACCCAGGGTAGGGCTTCGCCCAACCCTGGGCTGAGTTCTCAGACCCCGTTGGGGTCTTCTTTCGCCCCGCTGAAAGCGTCATGGACACCCGATGCGATCGTCGCCGGTGCGGATGGCGGGTCGCATCGTGCGAAGGCTCACGGTTTCGACGCGGACGCGTTCGTGCCATGGCGGGTCTTCGCCGGCGATTTGACCAGCAACGGCCGCCTCGGCGCAGCGGGCTTGTGATGGGCGGGTTTCTTCTTCGCGGCAACTTTCGCCGCGACCTTTGGAGCCGCCTGCACAAGTTGCGGCGCGGCCAGCAGCGACGGACCAAATTCGCTGGGTACGCCCGAACCCATGTGCGACCGGATCGCGGCCAGATCATCGGCGGTGATTATGCCGTCGTAATTGACATCGCCTTCGAACCAGCCGCCGCTGTGACCCTGGTTGGCGATCACGTTGGCGCAATCGGCCTCGGTCACCTGCCCGTCGAGGTTCGTATCGCCAACATAGGTCCGCTTGAGAATGACCTGGTTGAAGTTGGATCCTTGCGCTATCGACTGACCCTGCCACGCGGCAAGGTGCAGCATGTTGTTGTCGACCATGCCGAACGTCATATCAGCCGGCGGCGCGGCAACGGTCCCGACGATACGCGGCCCGATGCCGATCCGGCCATTGGCGACCCATCCGCACAGGGGAATTAGCGGCGACGCCCCCGGATATGATACGACAATGTCATTGTCAGCCACATCTAGTACAGCCGAACCCGTGATGGACAGCTCCGCAGTGCTGAAGACCCTGCCGGCCAGACTCGGCACGCTCAGCGTCGCCCCGCCTGAGATCGCCAGTGAGCCAACCGTCGCCGCCGCAAGCGTCACGGTCTCGGCCGAGGTCAGGACCACCGACCGGCCATTGACGATGACCTGGGATTCATCGCAGCTGACCGCCGCCGTCGCGGGAACATTCGCCAGCACCAGGGAATCCGTCCCCGCGCCGCCAGCATACGTTGTGCCCCCCGCCGGCAGCGGATTGCCATTGGCGAGGTCCACGGTGAGCTGACCTCCGCTGCCTGTCCCGGTTACGCTGATCGTGGAGATGGCCGACTGCGAAATCAGGAATGTCGGCTGACCGGACGGCGAGCCGTTCTCGTAGAACTCGACATAGGTGCCCGTGCTGTCCAGGCGCAGATAGTCCGTGCTTCCGGAGATGCTCGGCCCGCGCACCGTCACCTGGAACGTCTGCGTGCCCACGCCGCCATCCTTGTCGGTCACGCTCAGGCTCGCCGTATAGGTCCCGGGCGTCTGGTAGATCACGCTGCCGGTGACGGTCTTGTCCGGATTGACCGTCAGTGCCTGCGCGCCTGAGCCGTCGCCGGGAGTGAGGCCAGCCGTCCAGGTATCGGCGCCGGGGTCGGTGAAGGCGCCGCTGAATGCCAGCGGATAGCCGATGCCCACCGTCAGGGCCGGTACCGACAATACGGTCGGCGCCACGTTGTTGACAACGATGCTCGTGGTGATGTCGCGGGTCGCAACGTCCTTGTCCTTGATCTGGCCGCGGATCGTCCGCAACGGACCGTCGGACAGATAGGAGCCGGGCACTGTCACGCTCGCGGACGTGCTGTCAACGATCTCGAAGATGCCGTTGTTGTCGAAGTCGTAGCTGTAGCGGAAGCCCGCAGCCTGGTCGGCCGGCGAGGGATCGGTCTGCGAGCTGAACGTGACGGTCCCGGGCGAGCCTTCGTTGACCGCGCCACCATTGGAAAACACGGCACTGGGCGCCACCGAAATGACGAAGATGCTCGCCGGGGCGTCGGTGTAGCCGTAGTCCTTGTCGAACACGCGGACACGAACTGTGACCGTCGCCGGACCGTCCGACAGGTAGCTCGCGGGAATAGCCGCGCTGGACGCGGTCGAGTCGGTGATCTCGAACACACCGTCGTTGTTGAAGTCGTAGCTGTAGAGCCCGGCGACAGAGAGATCGATGGAAGAGGCGTCATTGCGGGAGGTGACGCTCACGCTGCCGGCCGATCCCTCGGGTACGCCCGGCCCACTGGCGAATGCGGTCGGGTTCAGGTTGTTCACGGTAACGGGGACACTGACTGTCGAGGCCAGCCCCGAGGAGTCGGTGATGATGACCTTCGCCGTGAAGGCGCCGCTGTCGGCGTAGAAGTGCGACAGCGTAAATGTCTTGTTGGCATTCGGCGTGAAACTCTGCGATGCCCAGTTGTCGCCCCAGAGGATCTGGCCGGTCCACGACTCGCCCGCGTCGGGGTCCGTGAACGAGCCCGTCAGTGTCAGTGTCCCCGCCTCGTTCATGACTGCCGGGTTGATGGCCGCGATGGCCGGCGGGGTCCTGGTGCTGTTGGCCGCGCCGGGTGTGCCGCCGATCGGCTTGGCCGCGCCGATGGTGCCGCCGGTGATGGCGGCCGACCAGTTGGCCGAGTCGTTGCCGTATGCGGAAGGATTGGTGCGCTGCAGCGATGAGCCTTGATGATCCGCGGCCGCGGGCCAGTCGGCGGCGATGTCGTAGTGCACGCGATCCACGACCACGAACGGCGGGCTGACGACGACGACTTGCGGCCGGGACAGCTCGAGATTCTCGCCGTTGTTGGAGAGCTGTCCGTCATACGGGCCGAAGATCTGCACGCCGGCGGGAATCGAGTAGCGCGAGCGGAACGTCGCGGGATCCATGCCGACGACGAGTGCGACCTCGCCGGCCGCCAGCGTCGCGCCGGCGGTGAAGGCGTAGCTCACGCCATCGGTGAACTTCCAGCCGTTGGTGCCGTCGTGCAGCGCCACGGCGGCCGCCGAGATGTTCTTGATCTCGATGAACTCGTCCTTGGCCTGCGTGGGCCAATACATGATCTCGTTGATGACCACCGGACCGACCGCCGGGGAGGCGTTGGCCGCTCCGGGCGTGGCGGCGGTCAGGGCCGTAAAATCGGATGCGCCCGTGGACTTGATGTAGCGCCCGAAGGGCACGTCGGTGATGGCCGGGCCGAAATCGACGGAATCGTGATAACCGCCGAGCACGCCGGCGGAGGCATCCGAACTGAGATAGATCTGGTCACCGGTGCTCTTGGGCGTGAACGCCGCACCGTACGCGGTCAGATAAAGGGCCAGGTAGGAATTGCCCGAAATGATCGTTCCACCAGGGATCGTGTACTTCTGGAGATTCGAGGAGGCGTTGGACAGGAACCAGCCGGAGATGTCGATGGCATCGGGCGTCGTGTTCTTCAGTTCAATGAACGGGACGGCCGGGCTGGTGGCGGCGACCAGCACCTCGTTGATGACCACCACATTGTTGTTGTAGCCGGGATCGGCGGCGCCGGGAGCGCCGATGGAGGTGGTGCTGGCGCGCCAGCCTGCCTGCGTATTGAGCGTGGCGTTGGAAGCGGCCGGATCAACGGCGACCAATGAAAATCCTTCGCCGTCGGTCTGGGGATACCAGCCGTCGTTGTACCCGAACTGCTCGATGATGCCGCCGGTGGGCGTGTAGAGGGTGATGGTCTCGCCGCCATGATCCAGCGTTCCCGTATACACGCCGGCCACCGGCACGCCTGTACCGTAGCGCTGTTGGAATGCCGTCAGGTTATACACGAGCACCGTGCGTGCCCCGGCCGCGAGCGTGCCCGAGGAGAAGGTGAAATTGCCGATGCCGGTGACGCGGATGCCCGCGAGATTGATCAGGGTCGAGCCGGTGTTGACCAGTTCGAGGAACTGGTAGTCATCGTCTGTGTAAGTCGAGCCGGCCGGCTTTTGCGGATGGTACATGACCTCGGAGATGTGCAGAGCCGGGGCCGGCGTGACATTGAAGGTGGCGTCGGACAGCGCGGACCAGGTGGCCGTCGCGGCGTTGTAGACACGAGCCTGGATGCGGGCGCTGGTGTTTAGTGTGAGCGGGCCGCTCCAAACCAGAGCCTGCGGATTGATGGTGCCGCCGGACAGGCGCGGATCGGTTCCGTTGGTCGTGTAGTAGATGGCCTGGCCGGAAAGATTGGCCATGGCCAGGGAGAAACCGGCCGAGACATCGCCGCCGAGCTTGCTGAACTCAGGCGCTTCGATGCTGGGATAGAGATTGGCGGCGCGAAGCTGGTTGAGGAAATTGTAGCTGCGCACGGGAAAATACGTGCCGAGCAGGTAGTTTGCCTCGGTCAGCCAGTCGGTGTCGCGGGAATAGAGATTGGCCGCGCCGGCGACCCGGACATCGCGGCGATAGTCGCCCCAGCGAGCCGACTCGGCAATGATGGCGGGATCGATCTTGGCGAGTTCCGCGCGATAGCGATCGGCGGCCGCCCCGGGCGTGAGAGCACCGTTGTTGAAGAAGAACTGGTGCACGTAGTCGGCGAAGAGCTGGCGGAATTCGGCGTTGGCGCGAAGCTGCTGGAACAGACGCGTGGGGCGCTGGTCGTGGTTCAGCGAAAGGAGGTTCTGGGTGGGATCTTCGAGGATGCGCTCGGAGTCGAACGAAATGAAATGGAACCCGTCGATATTGGTCGCCGATCCATTCACGCGCGAGCGGCGGACGGCATACCAGTTGTGGTCGTCCCAGTCCTGGTTGGCGTCGTACAGATTGAGGATCATGTACTTGATGAAATCCGGGATGTTGAGGTACTGCTGAATGCTCTGGTACGCCGCGTCCGATACCAGGCCTGCATTGGCGATGGAGAACATCGTGTTCCACGCGGTGATGTTGCCGTCGATCAGGGCGGCCGTGTTGTCGACCACGTCGTAGTCCACGTCATTGCCGCCGAAATACGAGGCAGCCCAGCTCGACTCGGGGCGTTCCTGGAGCTGATAAACGCCCCAGTACAGGCCGTTGAGGTAGAGCTGCACATACTTGTCGTGCTTGGTGACCTTGCCCATCGCTACTTCGGTGTCCGATGCCCAACTGTCCTGGGCATTCTGGCCGCGGGCGCGCTGGGCCGGGTCCCAGTGAACCCAGGTGTTGTTGTACTGGGCCTTGAGAATCAGGGCGTCGAACGAATCCACGCTGGAGTCATCAAAGAGGGGGAAGTGGAGTTTCGGATCGCCGTAGCGGCTCTTGAAGAGCAGGCGGAAGGAATGCTTGGGCGTGTTGCCGGGGTCGCGCGAGCCGCCACCCTGCATCTGCACGCCGCCGTTGATCTGGAACTCCTGGCCGGTCGCCGGATCGAAATACTCGATGGAGCCGGCCCGTTCCCAGATGGGATTGACGGCATTGTCGGCATCGGCCTGGAGCGGAAAGGAGTAGATGCCGCTGTTGATGCCGGCCGGCAGCGTGTTGCTGAAGAGGTCGGCGATGGGCATCACGATCGACAGCGTCGGCACCGACTCCATCGCGGGGATGATCCGGTTCTGATAGGTCGTGGTGTTGACGATCTCCGGATCCATTGCGTAATCGGCGATCGTGGGCTGGGTGTTGCCGGCGTCGTAATAACCCCAGGACGAGGGAAATCCGGCCGGCGTGTTGGACTGGTGAATCACGTCAGCGATGAAGATGTAGGTGACCGTGTCCACATTTGTCGCCACATAACCGGCCTTGAAACCGGCCGCGCGGAGGACGCTGGTCGTGGAAATATGCACGGGACCGGTGTAGATGTTGCCGGTGGTCGCCGTGGGAAGTGAGCCGTCGAGCGTATAGCGGACCTGGGCGCCGGCGGTGGCGGTGGAGATAACCACGTCAAAAGGCGCCGTGTAATAGCCGCGATCCTCGGAGAAGTGTGTGTCGGCAACATAGCCCAGGGCGCCGCCGATGTTGGCCGCCCCAGGCGTGGGCGTGGTCATGTAGGACAACGGTCCCAGCGGCAGACTGATGGCGTCGATCTCGGGCATGATGAAAGAGTCTGCATCCGAGGCGGTGATATTCAGCTCCTGGACCGCCAGGATGTTGGTCCCGCTCTGCAAGACCGTTCGGAAGGCGGTGATGTCGATGTCGTTAAAGACAGGCGACAGCGTGTCGGGGTACGTCACCGTGGCCGTCGAGTTAAACACCGGCGACGCCGGTGCGTTGCGCGCGGCCACCTGCACGCCGTTGATGTAGGCGATAAAACCGTCGTCGTACTTCATGCGCAGGACAAGCTGGCCGATGACGCTGGCATCGGCAACGGTGAAGGGAATGCGCACATACGCTGAGGCGTTGACGTTCTTCATGGCCGACGTCATGTCGGTGTTGACGAGGGTCGAGAACGATGTCGGCGAGGGCGGGGCCGTCGTGCTCGAGTATTGGAGGTCCAGCGCATAGGTGCCGGTGCCGCTGGCCGGCTCGACCTTGATGTAAAACGTCTGGGCGCCGCTGCCGGGGAGAATGAAGCCGTCGATGAAGGAATCGTTGGGAGCGGTCGAGACGCTGGTGCCATCGTCGAAGGCGATGGCGGTGCCGGAGGAATTCAACACCGAGACCTTGGCATCCACGCTGGATGTGGACGTCGCCCGGACGGAGAGCGTACTGCCGCCGGTGAGCGTGAACGAGTAGATGTCCGCGTCGCCGGCGGTGAGGTTGCCGGTGGTGTGGGATTGATAGTTGATCTGGCGCCAACTGCTGGAGAGATCGTTGGCTGTTGCGAGCGTATCGTTGGATTCCGTTTCGCTCGTGGTCGTGCTGCTGGTCAGAGGCAGAGCGCCGGTGTTTTCCAGCATCGCGCCAATCTGGTACGTACCGTTGGCGGGGCTGGTGGCGCCCTTCTTGGCATGGATGTAGTAGGTGTCGGCGGCGGCGACCGTGAAGCGATAGATCAACGCGTCATTGCCGGGGCCGCTGTTGTCGTCGCTGGCAACGACGGCGCTGCCGGTGGAACGGACCAACTCAATGGCGCCGTCCGTCAACGTGGCACCGTTCCGGCTCGGTGAACCGGCCTCGGTGATGGTGATGATGTCACCAACATCGAACGAGCCGATCTTGAACCAGTCGTCGTTCGTGGTTTGAGTGCCGGTGATGGCAAGCTGGTAGACGTTGCTGTTCCAGGTGGTGTTGAAATTGCAGACGGCGCTGTTGGCCTGCGCGGTCGTGCCGTTGGGTTCCACTTCGGCCGGACGCGGCGCGTTGCCGCCGGCGGCTTGGAAGCCGATGCCCGTGGTCGCGGCCGACCACAGCGAATCGTCATAGGCGGGATCAATCCAGGTTGCGCCCAGGCTGCTATCGGACGGGACGCGAACCTTGCCCGGCGCGCCGTAGGTCAGGTAGGTATAACTTGCGGTCTGACCCGGTGCGTAGCCATAGGAGACATCGGGGATCTGGGGGGGATACTGATCGAATTCGGTGGTCTTGGTGACTCCGTCCGGCTTGACCAGGGCCAGGTATTCCCCGGCGCTATCGAGCTGGAAATTGGTGTGCAGTTGCTGCCCGACGACCGCGCGATTCTTACCCGAGGCCCAGACAACCAGATACCCACCGGCCGCGAGGGGCTGGGATGGGAAGGTCCACTCGCTGAGATTGGCCGGGTCGTCCGTCAGGTGCCAGCCGGCGAGGTTCACGGCCACCGTGTCGGGGTTGTAGATCTCGATCCAGTCAGAGCGATCGGTGTCGGCATCGCGAATACCCGTGACATTATCGGCCATGAACTCCATGATAATGGGATCCACGGCCGCGAGGAGCTGGCGCGTTTCCAAGGGCTCGGCCACAGCACGACGCATCGCGCTTCGCCGTCGCGAAGTCATCGCCGACTCAGATTTCATCAACCGCTCCTCCGCGCCGATGCCCGTGGCGGCCAGCCAACGCCGGTCTCCGCGCCGGGGCTGATGCCGGGCGAATCCATTTTGCCACAAGTTACGACGCCAACGTGGGCTACATCAAGTGCGAGAGACAAAGCAGCCAACTGGTATGTTGCCACAAGAACGGACGGAGTCAAACGGAATATCCGGACAATCTTCACAAGACCCGCACGTCGTGAATCAGGAACTGAGCTTGCCGGCCTATTTCTCTAGGAGGATCTTGCCGCCCACCAACTCATCCAGAGCGGTCTGAAGCTGCTGTTCATTGGCGGCCGGCAGGACGGCGGCGCCGGCATCGACGGCGGGTTTGAAGACGGCGGCGGCAACGTCGAAGGCGACAAAGTAAACGCCGGGACGCTGGGTGTCCGGCAGTTTGGCGATGGCCGCGACCACGTCGGCCGGGCCGAGGCCATCGGTGTTCTCGCCATCGGTGACGATCAGGATATGGGTGCGGGCGAGGCCGGCGACGTCGAGGTCGCGCTTGGCCTGGATGATGGACTGGCCAATGGGTGTCTTGCCGCTGGGCGAGATCCGCTTGAGGGCGGCCTCGGCAGTCGCGGCGTTTGGTGCCTTCAGCGGAACGATATTGCGGCAGGGGTCCCCGCCGCGGACGCTGAATTCGTAGATGCCCAGCACGACCGGCGTGCCGGGTTGCTCCTTGGCGAAGCCCTCGGCCTGCTTGACCACCTTGAGCACACAGCGGCGGGCGATATCGATCTTGGGCCGCTGCGAGCCGTCGGCATCGGGGACGCCGTCACCCATGCTGCCGGAGGTGTCGATGAGAATCGCAACGGCGATGCCGTCCTTGCGCGTTGGCCCATCCGGCGCCCGGAGTTGCTGGAGCGCGGCGGCGACGGCGGAAGGAGAAGTGGTGGAATGCGGATTGGGTGTGGAGGACGTCGAGGATCCTTGCGGCGTACCTGGTTTGGAACGGGAGGAGGAATCGTCGCAGGAGGCGTGCGAAAGGGCGATGGCGGCGGCCAGACAAATAAAGGGGACGCGACGAAAAAAACCAATCCGATTCATATGCGACCTCCTGCTTGATGGGGAACCGCTAAATGGCGTGCTGAACCACACCCCGCGGGACTGACGCCTTTGGAGTGCGGCGGTCTCGACGCCGCTTTTTCATCGGCGTCGCGGCTCGCGCAATACAACCATGGACCATACTCTGCGACGTTTCGGCCGAGTCTATCGCCCCTTCGGATAGGCTCTGAACCTCAACACCCACCGCGCCGCCTATGGAAAAGCGGCGTCGAGCCGCCGCACTCCAAAATGGAGCGGCGACATCATTCGAGCGTAAACCACTGCACCTCGACGCGCCGATTCTCGTCGGCCTTGCCGACGGGTTCGTCCCAGCCGCGGCCGACGGAGTCGATGCGGGCGGCATCGACGCTGTTCTTCTGGATGAGCATGCGTTTGACTTCGTTGGCGCGATTCTTGCTCAGTTCCATGGCCCGCATGGCCTGCTGGCGAACGAGGGCTTCTCCCCCCTTGCGGCGGAATTCATCGACCATGCCGTTGTCGACGTGGCCGCGGAGAAGCACGGTCGAGCCGGGACTGACCTGGAGAAGCTTTTTAATCGCTTCGAGATTCTTTGTGTTGTCGGCACTGGCCATGTCGAGGTTGGCCGAGTTGGGCTGGAAGAGGAAGCGGATGTCCTTGGAGAGCAACGGGTCGCCCTCGACGGTCTGGTTGCCGCCGGAGCGGATCGGGGCGATGGCGATCTTCTGGCTCTTGAAGGCGCCGGATTGCTCGATCGCCTGGAGATAGGATGCGTCGACGAATTTCTCGGCATCGATGGGGTTGCGAATCAGCTCCGGGCCGTAGGCGTAGACGGAGGACTGGTAGATTCCGCCGAAGCTGCCGGCGGCGTCGATGGCGCCGGAGAAGAAAGCCAGGTTCTCGGGGAGATTCGCCAGGTGAACCTTGGCGAGCTCGGCGCGAGTCTTGGCCTTGTCGCCGAATTTCAAAGCCTTGGAGAGAAGATCGAGGGATGCGTCCGGATTGTCGCGGACAAGTTGATTGCCTTCGAGCAGACTATTGACCAGCCCGGCCATGATCTTCGGGTTGGCGGCGGCGAAGCCTTTGTTGACGACGAGGACGTCCGCGATCACCAGCAGGTTGCGATTGCTGACGAGCATGGTGGCCTTGCCGTCGGAGCCTTCAACGGTGTCGCCCGTGAACGGCGCCCAGCCGACGAAGCCGGCCAGTCGCGACCGGCCGGCCTTCAGATCACGGCTGAAGAGATTGGCCGCGCCTTCCGCATCGGCGCAGAAGACCATGTTGACCTTGGCCGGATCCGGCGCGGTCTTGAGATCCGGGAGCATATTCACGCCCAGCCCCGCTTCCTGGGCAAGGTAGCGCAGGAAGAAATCGGCTTCGGTGAACTGCGGGGCGGCGATGATCTTGCCCTTGAGGTCGTTGATCTTCTTGATGCTGCTGCGAACGACGATGCCATCGGCACCGCGGGAGAATCCGATCTGCGCGGGGACGACGACCTGGAACTGCTTGCCATAGACAGCCAGCACGTCGGCGGTCGTGGCGGCGGCGGCAATGCGGCCGGAATTCAGAGCGGACCAGCTCTCGGACTCGCTGAGCGTGAGCTTGAGCTTGAAGCCGTATTTCTTGAAGAAGATTGAGTCTTCGGTCGGCGCCAAGCCGTTGTTGGCGGCGATCAGGCCGGCGTAGCCCGCGTACTGGCTCAGTTCGATCTCGACGACGTTGTCCTTCATCGTATAGGCGGCGGCGGCCTTGAGACGCGGCACCTCGGTGCGCGTCTCCACGAGTTCGGCGTCGGCAGCGAGGCCCCCGAGACCGTCTTTTTTATCCTGCGCCAGGGCCGCGGAAGTGAGCAGCATGAAGGGCAAAAGGAAAAGGAGTTTGAAAATATTCATGGCCTGCTTCCCTCGTATTCATTTCAGCATTTCGTCGATGTTCACACGGCCGGGCGGCTCCTTGGGCGGGGCAACCTGCAACGGATCGTTGTCGGCGCTGAGGGCGGCCACGGCGGAAGACATCTGCCGGAGTTGCGACTCCGCCGACCGCAGCTTATCCACCTCGGCCATGCCCTGGTTGAGCTTGACGCCCTCAATGTCGAGGGCGATTTTCTCGCGAAGCTCGGCCAGACGCACGTTCTCGGCGCGAACCGTGGCCGTCGTGTCATCCAGTTTCTTGAGGAACTGATCGTACTTCGTCGCCATCGGCTGGCGTTCCTCGACGTACTGCTTGGTCTGCTGGAGAATCGTCTGGGCCTTCTCCCGGCTGAACGTGCGCTCACCGATCCGAACCGGCCAGCGGTCCTCATCCTCGGCGCGCTGCACGGCGTCGGCAAGCCGTTTGTTAATATTCTCCACGTCCCGGATGTTCTCAATGAGCGTGTTGCGCTTGTCCGCGAACTGATTCCGGCTGTTCTGGATGGCCTGGAGCTTTCTTTCGTTGGCGGCAATCTGGGCGGCCACCTGCTGGTCGGACCACTGGAGGTAGCCCTGGGGATCCTTGGAGATTTCCGCGGCCGACC
>JANYKD010000003.1 GCA_025361735.1 Phycisphaerales bacterium | reverse complement strand
CCACGGGCAAGAGTACTTGCCCATGCCACTCAATCAACAAACTGGAATGTTGTTTCGGCCACGTTCCTTAGCGTGATTTGCGGATGATTCCAGACCAAGACACGCTGAAGCATGCACTCCGAACATCAGACTGCAAATGCTGCGCCTCTGGTCAAACCCGCTTCGTCCGCTAGGCTATCGGCCATATGGGCATTCGCATTCTCTGCCTCGGCGATATCGTGGGCAAAGCCGGGCGGCACGTCGTTTCGCAGAAACTCCCACAACTGGTCCGCGAACGGGCCATCGACCTTGTCGTCGCCAACGCCGAGAACATCGCCGGCGGCAGCGGCATCACACCCAATCTGTTCAACAAGATCCGCTCCTACGGGATCGACGTGGTCACCCTGGGTGACCATGTTTACAAGCGAATCGACATCGTGCCCACGCTTGTGGCCAGCGAGCGCATCGTGCGCCCGGCCAATCTCTCGCGGCAGGCCGCCGGAAGGCGGTTCACCGTGGTCACGACCAACGGCGGCGTTTCCGTCGGCATCTTCTGCGTGCTCGGCCGGGTGTTCATGAACATGCCGTCGGACGACCCCTTCGCCACGGCCGACTGGGTGCTGGACAGCATTCCGGACAATGTGCGGGTCTGCGTCTGCGACATGCACGCCGAGGCCTCGAGCGAGAAAGTCGGCATGGGGCACTATCTCGACGGGCGCTGCTCGGTGGTCTTTGGAACCCACACGCACGTTCCCACGGCCGACGCGAAAGTGCTGCCGGGCGGTACGGCGTTCATCACCGATGTCGGCATGTGCGGGCCGTACGACTCAATCCTCGGTCGGCGCAAGGATAAGGTGCTCAAACACATGACCACCGGAATGCCGTGTGCGTTCGAAATGGCGACCGGCGACATGCGCATGTGCGGCGTGCTGGCGGAAATTGATCCCGCGACCGGCAAGGCCCTGTCGATCGAACGCATCGAAGTGGCCGGCGGGAACCTCGACCATGCCTACGACGCGGACGACTCGCGACAGAAGACGGAAGAGTAGGGTCCGCACCGCGGACCGTGTGGCGGCAGGTACAATATCTCGCCGGCCGGGAACGAGGACGAAGGCAGAAAGTTGGCAGGTAAAAAATGAATACCGCGACGCCCGTCTGATTTATTTTTCACCTGCCATCTTTCTGCCATGATCTGCCTTGGGTTGCGGGCGCAGCTCACGCAGGTGCATTACACGGAATTGTGGCGTTGCTGTCTGGCGGCAACGGTTTGACGGCGGCGGGCGGGCTCCGTCAAAACCAATCCTTGCAGGAATTCCGGCACATCGCGACGGCCGGTGCGGGTATAGTCTGACGCCAGGGTGACGATAACTTCTTCTCTGGGGACGTTGGTTTCTGTCGCGAGATATTCCGCGAGCAACTCGGCCAGCGCATTGAGCGCAAAGCCGTGCGTGCGCTTCCCGGCGCGGGCGTAGAGCCAGTCGGAGAAACGCATGAACCCGGCAAACGGCGACCCGCCACGCCAGATCAGCGGCAGTGTGGCCAGGAAATTGCCGCTGTTGGCGATGAGATCCCAGTAGCGGGCAAAGCGCCGCAGACGCTGCATGGTGTCGAAGTCGATCAGCTTCGTCCGCAGGATTTCGTAGGGCGGGTGCGGCGAGTAGACCATTTCCCATTCGGCGTCGTGGCGGGCGATGGGCGCGCCGCGAAGCCGCTTGAGAATCCCAAGCTGGATTTCCTGCGGGCCGAGCGCAACGAGGCGGTCAAAACCCGCGGCGAAACTCGCCAGGTCTTCGCCGGGCAGTCCGGCGATGAGGTCGGCGTGAATATGTACGCCGGTCTGCTGGCGCAGGAAGCGGAAGTTCTCTTCCACCTTGGCGTTGTCCTGGCGGCGGCTGATGCGCTGGGCCACAGTTTCGTCGAACGTCTGGATGCCGACCTCGAACTGCAGCGAGCCGGCCGGAAAGCGGGCGATGATGGCCCGCAGCGCCTCCGGTAAACGGTCGGGGATCATTTCAAAATGCAGGAAGAGTTGCGGGACATAACGAGCCAGGAAGAACTCCAGGATGGCCGAGGAGATGTTGAGGTTCAGGTTGAACGTGCGGTCGACGAACTTGAAATGCCGCACGCCCCGGTCAAACAGGCGCTGCAGCGCCGGCAGGAAGCGATCGAGCGGCACATTGCGAACCGGCACCTCGAGTGACGACAGGCAGAACTCGCATCGGAACGGACAACCGCGCGAGGCCTCGACATAGATCACGCGGTTGCGGATATCCTCGTCGGTGTAGCAGTCGTAAGGCAGCTCGAGCTGCGCAAACTCCGGAAACTCGGCCGGGATAACCTTGTTCAGCGCCCGCGACACAGCGACCGCCTCAAGTGCCGCCGGTGTCCTCACCGGCGGAATCCCGGCGTCCTCGTATCGTGGCAACACCGCCAGTAAGGGCACTGGCGGCACTGTTCCCAGCGGCCCCGATCCGCCCAGCAATTCCCGACACAGTCCAGCGAATGCCAGGTCGCCTTCCCCGGTAATGACGTAATCCGCGTGACGGACAATCTCCTGTTGTTCCGTCTCATGGCTGACCTCCGGCCCGCCAAGCACGACGATGAGCTCCGGCCGGATTCGCTTAAGCAGCGCCACCAGTTCGGTGCATGGTGCCACGTTCCAGATATAGACGCCGATGCCCACGATCCGCGGCCGCGATTGCAGGATCTGCTCCGCGATATCGAGCACGCGCTGGTTGATGTCGAACTCGATGATCCGCGTCTGCTCGCGCAGCTCCCCCATGTTGGCCAGCAGATATCGCAGGCCGAACGACGCATGGGCGTAGCGGGCGTTGAGGGTGGTGAGGAGGATGGACATAGTGAAGGCAACGGGTCTTGCCGGCGACGAATGATACACACGAAACAAGTTCAACGGCGCATGGTTCGTGCGTATTATCCGGCCGTGCGTCCTCTCGTCCACCCTCGGGCCACGACGAGCGCGGCGATCGCGCCTGGGACCAGACTCCATCCGAGGTGGACGGTGAAGGCGGTAACGGCAGCACCACGTCCCGGATACATGGTGGTACCGCCCATGAGCGATCGGTCGGTGGAATCTACAACCCGACTGCACCAGCGAATTCCAGGAAGAAATCGTCCGCGATCGCAAACAGCCTCGGTCTTTCGCGCGGTTTCGCGCATTGAAGGTGGAAAATCGAGGCCTATCTGAACGAGGCGACCGCGACCCATGTTAGGCATTACGCCGTGCGCACAAAATACACGCCCCTCGGCCACGCCGCAGCACCTGTACTCGGACACTGTCCAGTACACAGCACTGCGCACTGTCCCGATGGCCGCTGAATAACTTATGCCCCACACCGTGATGCTTGCCACTGAAAACGCGATGCACCCGGCCAAGAGAAGGCCCTCGGCAAAATGCATGAGTACCCGAGCATGCGCTGGCTTGTCCGAGGGCATCATTTGGGACGGCCTGGCCAAACCGATCGCCGTACCACATTCCGGGCAGCGGCCATGCGAATGGCGAAGGTCGTATCCGCATGAACCGCACAGGCCGGCCGCCAGTCGCGCCCGCCGCCGGGCTCCGACATACAAGCGCCGCAGTGGCCAGATGGCCGTGATCGAGCACAGAGTCCACCACGGCAACATGACCAGGCTCTGGTCAATGTACTTCTTCGGAACAGGCATCCGCGCCAGGCCGAAACCCCAACGCTCTTCGCCATTCTTCCTCAGAAGCTCCAGCAGGCCACTCGGGTTCGTTTCCACGAGTCTCCACGCATCCCGCAGCATCTGGTCCGCCATGGACTGGCATTCATCGCCTCGATTGGTCTGCCACCGTGCCTCCATCCTGATTCCCACAACGCGGCCATCGATCGTCCCCACACACCACCAGTACGGCCGCCGCCACTCGCCGGGCGGCGTCGTGTGAAGACGATTCACCACCAATCCCCTGGCCAGATAACTCGACGTCCATCCCACGACCGATGCGATGAAACACACCGTCGAGAGGATCACGGCAACCTGGCGAAGCCGCTTACACATGTTGCGGCGAGTATAACATCACCCCAGGGTCACAAGAAGCTACCGCGGTCGCGCTGAGTCACATGGATAAAGTTGCAGAAACAGTGGGGCCAACGAGGGCGTCGGCCCGACTACCCGCAATACCTGCAACGCTCTGGCGTTAAAGCGAATACACAGAGATGGATTCACTTAACGGCGGTGGGCTATGAATGTGACGGTCAATTTCACGGTCAACGGACGGAAAACCACGGTCACCACCGATGGCGACCGGCCGCTTTTGGATGTGCTTCGCGAAGACTTGCAACTGACGGGCACGAAATACGGCTGCGGCGAGGCCCGTTGCGGTGCGTGCGGCGTGCTGGCCGACGGCAAACGGATCTTCACCTGCGTCACGCCGGTGAAGGAGGCCGAGGGCATGACGCTGGTCACCATCGAGGGGCTCAGCGAGGGCGGCAAGCTGCATCCGGTGCAGGAGGCGTTCCTGGCCGAGGGCGCGTATCAGTGTGGCTACTGCACGCCGGGCATGGTCATCGCGGCCGTGTCGCTGCTGCAGGCCAAGCCCAAGCCGACCGAGGCCGAAATCGTGGCCGGGATGAACCGGAATCTCTGCCGCTGCTGCGGGTATCCCAAGATCGTCAAAGCCATCGAGCGGGCGGCCGCCGGAATGGGGAGATAAGACCATGGAAGACAACACAACAACACAGGCGGTGTACGACGAGCCGGTGGACCGGGTGATCTTCGACTTCGCGCTGTCGCGGCGCGGGTTTGTGCAGGTGCTGGGCGCGGGATTGCTGATCGCGGTCAGCGAAGTGCCCGTGCTGGGCCAGGCGGCCGGGCGCGGCGGCGGACGACGGGGTGGCGGCGGCGGAGCCGGGGCCATCACCGCGCGGCTGCACATCGGCAAAGATGGCGTCATCACCGTGCTCACCGGCAAGGTGGAAGGCGGGCAGGGCGCGCGCGCCGAACTGACACAGGCGGCGGCCGAGGAGTTGCATGTCCCGGCGACCAGCATCCTGCTCATCATGGCCGACACGGATCTGGTGCCGGACGATGGCCCGACGGCCGGCAGTCGCTCGACGCCGTCGTCGGTGCCGGCCGTGCGACAAGGAGCGGCCGCGGCACGAGATGCGCTCGCGGAACTGGCGGCCAAGAAATGGTCGGTCCCGGCGGGCGAGGTCCAATTGCGCGATGGCAAGGCGACACACGCCGCAAGCAAGCGCGAGGTGACCTACGCCGAGCTCGTTGCGGATGCCGAAGGCGAGAAGTCGCTGGCCCGGCCGATCGCACCGAATGTGACCCTGACCGCCGTCGATCAATTCAAGGTGCTGGGGACGTCTGTTCCCCGGCCAAACGCGCACGATCTCGTGACCGGCGCGCACAAGTATCCCTCCGACATCGTGCGCCCGGGAATGCTGTACGGACGCGTGCTGCGCGCGCCATCCTACGGCGCAAAGCTCACCAGCATCGACCTGGCGCCGGCGAAAGCGATGAAGGGCGTGGTGGCTGTCCAGGACGGATCTTTCGTCGGCGTGGCCGCCCCGACCGCATCGGCCGCCGAGGATGCCCTGGCGGCGATCGAAGCGACCGCGAAATGGGAACCCGCCCCGCACCCGGCCAGCACGGAGCTGTTCGATGTGTTGCGCAAGCGCGCCCGCGGCGTGCCCGCCAATCCGTTTGCCGATGAGCTCGGCAAGGCCGCGAAGAAGCTCAAGCAGGCATACAACATCGCCTACATTCAGCACGCCCCGATGGAGCCCCGAACGGCCGTGGCGGAATGGGTCGACGGCAAAGTGACCGTCTGGCTGGGCACGCAGAACCCGTTCGGCTGCCGCGGCGAGATCGCCGGCGCGCTGCGCGTGCCCCAGGATCGTGTCCATGTGATCGTCCCCGATTTCGGCGGCGGTTTCGGCGGCAAGCACAGCGGCGAACACGGCGTCGAGGCCGCCCGGCTGGCCCAGGCGGCCGGCAAACCCGTGCGCATCCGCTGGACGCGCGAGGAAGAGTTTACCTGGGCCTATTTCCGCCCGGCCGGCGTGATCGACGCCGAGGTCAGCCTCGACGCTCAGGGCAAGCTGACCTCGTGGCACTTCATCAACATCAATTCCGGCCCCTCCGCCGTCGAGAGTCCGTATCGCATCGGCAAGAGCCGCAGCCAGACGGTCGGTTCCGAGGCGCCGCTGCGCCAGGGCTCATATCGCGGCCTGGCGGCCACGGCCAACAATTTCGCCCGCGAGTGTTTCATGGACGAACTGGCACTGCTGGCAGGCCAGGATCCGCTGGCGTTCCGCCTGGCGCATCTGGACAACCCGCGACTGCGTGCGGTGCTGGAGGCGGCCGCGAAGCTGTTTGACTGGCCGACCCGCGTCAAGCAAAAGGATCCGAACGTCGGCGTCGGGCTGGCCTGCGGAACCGAGAAGGGTTCGTTCGTGGCCGCGTGCGTGGAGATCGCCGTCGATCGCGACAAGAACGAGATCGCCGTGCGGCATCTGTGCGCGGCGTTCGAATGCGGAAAGATTCTCAACCCTGCCAATCTGCTTTCGCAGGTGCAGGGCGGGATGATCATGGGCCTCGGCCCCGCATTGCGGGAAGAGATGAAGTTCAAGGATGGCAAGATCCTCAACGCGACGTTCTCCAAATATCTCGTGCCGAGGTTTGCGGATGTGCCGAAGATCGAGGTCCAGTTGCTCGACCGCCCGGATCTGCCGTCCGTGGGCGCCGGCGAGACACCGCTGATCGCGCTGGCCCCGGCGATCGGGAACGCCGTGTTTCACGCAACCGGAAAACGCGTGCGGGAGATGCCGATGCGGCTGGTGTGAAGGGGCGGAGTTGAACGTCCAGGTTCAGAATGTCACTTGAATCGCCCACGAAGTGCTTTCCGCAGCGAGCGCGCCCCGTGAACCACTGCGGCAATGTGGACGGCTTCGGCTGCGACTTCGTAAACGACGAGGTAATTGTCCACGACGACCCGACGGATTTCGCCCTCGGCAATCCGCCAGAGCCGCGGACCACTGCGTGGAAATGTCGCCAGCAATTCGACACGATCGACGATGCGCCCGATCATCATGGCTGCATATGTCTCGGAGTCCCGCGAGATATACGCGGCTATCGATTCCAAGTCAGCAATGGATTCCGGAGACCAGATTATTTTGAAAGCCATTTGGACAGCCGTTGCTTCGCCTGGGTGTGTGGAATACCCCGACCTTCGCGAATGGACTGGAGGCCCCGCTGCACTTTCTGTGCCAGATAGAGTTGGTACTGCACGTCTTCGAGCGTGCAGTTCTCCGGCAGATCCTTCACGATTCGCCTGATAGTGGTCTTGGCGGAACTCATGGTGGTATTATAACCTGAAGACACGGCCCGTGCATACCGAGCCGGACGAGAACCCGATGAACCGTGCGCCCTCCGACATCCACTCCCTCATCACCGACCTGCTCGGCGCGGGCCAGAGCTTCGCCGTGGTCACCGTGCTGCACAGCACCGGGTCCGCACCGCGCCGCGATGGCACCAAGGCAATCGTCTGCGCGGACGGGACACTGTTGGGAACTGTCGGCGGCGGGATGCTGGAATCCCGGGCAATCCAGGTGGCGATCGAGCGCCTGAAGACCGGCGGGGCGACGCTGGTTGAGCTTCGCTTCGGGGGCAGCGACGCTGCCGAAAACCTGCCAGTGTGCGGCGGGAAGATGGTGCTGCTGATTGATCCCGAGCCGGGACGAAGCACGGCGGCTTATGCGGCAGCGGCCACCGCGATGCGAGCGCGACGGACCGGAACGCTGGTGACGCGATTCGCCGACGGCCAGGCTGACGTTGAGTGGACCGACGGACGGGCGGAAATCCCGGCCGCCGAGCACACGCTCGTCGAACATCTTCTCCCGCCGCCGCGACTGGTGATCGTCGGCGGGGGACACGTCGGCCAGGCGCTGGCGCGATGTGCTCATGGGGCAGGGTTTGAATTGGTGATCATCGAAGACCGGCCGGAGTTTGCACGGGCGGAGCTGTTTCCCGAATCGGCGGATATTCGTGCGGGTAATTTCGCCACCACGCTGCGCGACCTTCCGATCGATGCGCAGACGTTTATCGCCATCGTCTCCCGCGGCCACCTGACCGACGCGGCCGCTCTCGACGCTTGCATCGGCCGACAAGCGGCATACGTAGGTATGATGGGCAGTCGCCGCAAGGTGGCGTTGCTGCGCCAGGCGATGCTGGCCGCGGGCAAGGCGACCGAAGCGCAGTGGCAATCCGTGCATGCCCCGATCGGCCTGGACATCGGCGCCGAGACGCCGGATGAGATCGCCGTCAGCATTGTGGCGCAGATGATCGCCGTGCGGCGGAAGGAGGCGCCGTGATCTGCGCCATCGTTCTGGCCGCCGGCTGTTCGCGAAGAATGGGGACGCAGAAGCTTCTGCTGCCCTATGCGGGATCTTCCGTGATCGAGCGGATCGTCGACGAACTTCTCGCCAGCTCCCTCGGCCGCGTCGTGGCCGTCGTTCGCGCCGATGGCGCCGGGATAACCACGCGGCTCGCAGGCCGGGATATCCACACCGTGGTCAATCCCGACGCCGACGGCGACATGCTCAGCTCCGTGCGTTGCGGCCTGCGCGCGCTGTCCGACGATTGCCATGCCGTCATCGTCGCCCTCGGCGATCAACCCACAATCCGCTCGGCCTGGATCGCCGAGCTGATCGCGGCGCATCGCAATTCCGGCCGGGGAATCGTCGTGCCCGTCCATGCAGGTAAACGTGGCCACCCGCTGCTCTTTTCGCTGCGCTATCGCGAGGAACTTCTCCAGAGCCACGACAACGTGGGACTGCGCGGACTGCTGGCCGCTCATGCGGATGACGTGCTCGAACTGGAGCTTTCCACGGCCGACGTGCTGGTCGACCTGGATGTTCCCGAAGACTATCGTCGCCTCACAGGAACTTCAGCCACCACGGAGCCGTGATCGGTGGGGCGGCCGACGGAATTGGCGCGGGTTTACTCAACGCCGCCGAGGTCTTAGCGAAAACTGCGAATGTGCCCAGCGTTTTCGCCGCCGCGAGATTGCCGCTGCTGTCACCCACCTGTTTGGGCTGAAGCAGGACGGTGTACACGCCCGCCGCGGTCTTGTCCCAGGCCTTGCCCGGCGCGGTGATGGAGTAAATGGCCGTGACTTGCGCGGCCGATCCGGCCGGGGTCTTCGACACCAGCGTGGCGACGCACTTGTAATTCTTCGGCCCGGTGACGATCAGATCGCCCTTGCCAAGGGTTGCCGCGTTGACGGCGCGATTGTCAATATAGGTCACGGAAAACTGGAACGGTGTGGCCGACGTCCGCGTGATGGCGGCGGCGCGAAGCTTGGCCGTCGGCGGCGCCGTGTCGCGCGTGAGGACCGTGAACGTGCGTTCGAGCACGTTGTCGGACTCATTGGCTTCGGCAATGGTGTTTTGCGGGTCGATCTGCATGCGCAGCGTGTGCCGCCCGGCCGCAAGCGTTCCCAGGGAAATACCCGCGGACGCGTAAAGCGACTGGAGGCTCGCGGCCGACAGGATGGGTGATGCGATGACCCGGCCATCCAGGGTCAGAGAAACCTTCACGTTCCCGCTCACCGCGATCCCCGGGATGAGATTGGCCAGGCCAAAGCGGGCGAACAATGTCTGGTTGACGAGGAACTGGGCGGCGTCGGATGTCGCTGTCGCCGAAGCGGCGATAATAAGCGGCGAGGCAAATCCCGCGGGCGTTTGCGGCGCCAGGTTGACCAGACATGGTATGGCAATCTCGAATGATCCGATCGTCCCGGCGCTAGCCGGATTGCCGGCGACGTCGCTGACCTGCGAGCCCTGCAGCGTGATTGTATAGGTCCCGTTGTCAGCGCTGTCCCACGCGCCGCCGGGAGCCGTCGCCCGGTACGTCGCCATACGCGGCGTGCCGGCCGAGGACGTGTCCACGGAAACAAAACTCGCGAGCTGCGAGAAGCCATTGGGCCCGGTCAGCAGAATGTCGGACGAGTCCAGCGAACTGGTGTTGATGGCGCGGTTGTCGGCGTAGGTCACGGTGAATGTGTACGGGCTGGACGAGGCAACCGTGATGCCCTGGGCCGCGAACGAGGAGACCGACGGCGCAACCAGATCCCGCGAGCGATAAGCGGCCGCCACAGGCGCGTTGATGTTCAGTGTTTTGGCCACATTCGACGGATTCGGCGCGTCATCCGCAGCGCCGATGGCCACGCCCTGATAGAGCAGGTCCGGGTTGCTGTAGTAAGGAATCAGCGTCCCCGGATTGCGGGACATGAGATCGCGGTAGGTCTGGCCATTGATTGTGAAGCGATAGCCGTAGGAGTAGGCGTAGGCCCCGGGCGTTGAGGTTGAATCGCGGTCGAGCGTGGCGCCGAGGTTGAAGCCGATCGCCTGGGCCAGGGCATAGCGTGGCCCGACGGGCTGGGTCAGCAGCGTGCAATAGCCAAAGGCATCGCTGCCCGTGGCGTTGGGGTCGTCCATCAGGTACGCCAGGTCCGACGACTGCGGGTCGGGCGTGGCCGAATAGAGGGCGACAAGGTCGGCGCCCAACTGATCGCGCAGACTGGGCACGTTATCCACGTATCCGTCGGAGGTGTTCTGCAGCCGGACCAGGTCGGTGGTGAGGTCGCCGGTGTCGTTATAGCTGACCAGCGTGGTGCCGCTGAGGTGAATCGTCACGTAGATGTTGCTGTCGACAAAGGCCTGGTTGACGTCGGCGATATCGGACTGAATCCGGCTCAGCATGGCCGCGTCCGAACCGGCCGCGTCGCGGGCCTGCGGCGTATAAGCGGCCAGCAAATCGATGGTGACGGGGTTGCCCACCGACGCCGGCGGCTGGGCTGGCGCGGCCGCGAAGAGCAGCAATCGATCCTCGAGCGGCTCGATGCCTGCCCCGGCCAGGGCCAAGGCGCGTGGCGCGCCTTTGGCGCAGACTCTTCGTGAATTGGAACACAACCGCATAGGCCCTCCGCGAAACAACATCATCGCGTTGGTTGTGATATCGGATATAAGTCCGCCAGCGTGAGCCCGGCGGGCGTTATGAGACCCACCCAGCTTCACATTAAGGGGCGGCGGCCTGGGGCTGGAGAAGACAGCACTTGGGGGACCATAGGCGGAATGACGAAACTCGAAATCCGAATGACGAATGAAGCGGCAAGCCCGAATCCGGAGGGCGCCAACCACGATGTGGCTAGGCCGATTCCTTCCTCCGCTGCTGGGGCCAGATTCCTGGGGGACGACGCATGGAAATCGGAAAGAAGTTGTACGGCGGGGTGGTTGGAGGAGGCGATGACGAGGTAAGTCGCTGTTCCGACTGCAGTTGTGTATTTGGAGCCGTCGTGATCGGGCGAAATAATCGACGTAAAAGCGACCGAAGACCGACATAGAATCAACCTAGAACCGACATGGAACCGACATGGAACCGACATGGAATCGACATGGAATCGACCTGACACTGACCGTGAATCGACGGGCATCCGGCTTGCCCAGATTAACAACCGGGTCGTCGCGCGGCGATGCTATTCGAGTGCCAAAGAACCTGCCATGAGACCTCGTCTCTGGCGGGGCTGAATGAGAATGGTCTGCGCTCTCGGATCAGCACCAGCGGATACCTAACACATGTGGCTAGTAATGTCAAGCTATATATATCTAAAAAATTAATGGATTTGGGATGGTCTTGGGGAATTCGGGCGGATTTGTTACCCACGAAGCACGACCAAGAGCCGCAAAGAAGAGGAGGCTTGCGATGGACCGGAGATCATCGGCCTGACGGTCAGTGGCTGGTGCGGCATTATGTAGGTATCGTACCGCGACACTAATGGCGTTAAGTTAGCTCGTAACTCGGCGCAGGCGATGAACTTGCAAACGTGGCGCTGAGGGCGATCTCCTGTCATAATGGTGATGTTCCAAATCATCACCCCACAGGAGGCCACGGATGGCAACTATCGTCGCGGCA
>JANYKD010000504.1 GCA_025361735.1 Phycisphaerales bacterium | reverse complement strand
GGCGGCTTCAGCGCCCGCGAGAAGCGGCAGATCGCGGAGAATCTTGCCGAGCATTGGGGCGTCTCCGCCGACGCGGCCAGCGAAGCCATCGAAACGAAACTGACGGAAACCGAAGAGAAGACCCTGAGCGACCTGAACGATTTCAACTTTGACGACTTGTAGTCGAGAAAGAAGCTGCGAATGCCAATCGATCCGGTCAACCTCACCCGCTGGCGGCTGATTCTCGGCAAGTCGGCCGAGGAGCCATTGCGGCAAATGGGAGGCCGTGGCAACCAGACGATCCTGGGCGGCGATCAAAGCGAACTGGACGAAGCGCTTGAAGCCATCTACTCCAGCGATGAGATCGAACAAAGCGAATGGGACGCGCCCACGGATGGTCGCCCTCACGGCACAGTCAAGGGGCGGACGTTTCCCCGCGTGGCGAAATGGCTCGATCAGATCCGCTCGTTCTTTCCCAAGGATGTCGTGGTCTTACTCCAGAAGGACGCCATCGAACGCCGCGGCCTCAAAGAATTGTTGTTCGAGCCGGAGATCCTAGCCAATGTCGAGCCATCGCTCGATCTGGCCGCCACTGTGCTGGCCATGAAGAACATGGTGCCGGAGAAGGCCAAGTCCGCGGCCCGGGACCTGGTTCGCCGGGTGGTGGAGGATGTCCGCAAGCGACTGGAATCCCAGATCACGCAAGCCATCCGCGGCGCTCTGCAGCGCAATCGCCACAGCCCGTTTCGCAGCCTGCCGAATCTCGACTGGCCGCGGACAATTCGGCGGAACATCAAGAACTACAACAAAGAGTTGCAGACGATCATTCCCGAGCAGATCTCCTTCTTCGGCCGCCAGCAACGGCAGAATCAATGGAACATCATCATCGCCATGGATCAGTCCGGTTCGATGGCGACGTCACTGATTTACGGCGGCATCATGGGCGCCATCCTGGCCAGCATTGGCGCCGTGGAAACGCACGTCGTCGCCTTCAATCACGAAGACATTGTGGACCTTACGGAGCACTGCTCCGATCCGGTCGATCTGCTCTTTGGAATCCAACTCGGTGGCGCCGAAGACTACTGGAAGGCGACCTGCTACTGCGAACGATTCATGCACACGCCGGCCAAGACACTCTATGTTCTTCTGGCCGACCTCCACGATACGAGTCCCAACACAAAACGATTCGTCAAGAAAATGGAGTTCCTGCTGGAGAGCGGAGTGAAGGCCGTTGGCCTGCTTGCCATCTCCGACCAGGGACAACCCTCGTACAACGAAACACTGGCCGACACGCTCGCGAAGCTGGGGATGCCCTGCTTCGGCTGCACGCCCGAGCGCCTTCCCGAATTATTGGCGGGTGTTCTGCGCGGAAGCGATCTCAAAGTCCTCGCGTCCAGACTTGGCGCGAGCGGCAAAGGATAGCGACTACGGGCAGTGGGTTTTGTTGGCGACGCTGTCCAGATGTCCATGCGTCTGCTTCTTTGATGCAGATATCGCGTGCGGTAGACTCACAAGGATGCAAATGATGGGAACTTTCAAACGCGTTCTGCTCGCGGTGGCCCTGGCCATTACAGCCCACACTGCCATCGCTGCTGATTTGTTTGTTGCGCCGCATGGCAACGACGCCAGCCCCGGCACGCAGGCCAAACCGTTCGCGTCGCTCGAACGCGCGCGTGATGCGGTGCGCGAGCTCAAGAAGGCCGGGCCATTGAAAGAAGCGGTCAACGTCTGGTTGCGTGACGGCGTTTATCGGCTGAGCAAGCCGATCGTGTTCACGCCTGGGGACTCGGGGACGGCCGGGATGCCAGTCACGTATGCCTCAGTCGCCGGCGAGACGGCCGTTTTGAGCGGCGGCGTTCGACTCGCCGGCACATGGACCCGCACGCCGGGCAAGCCATACTGGCAACTCGATGTTCCGCAGGCCCACGACGGCAAATGGGTCTTCAATGCGCTTTACGTCAACGGTGAGTCGCGCACACGGGCGCGCCATCCGAACTATGGCGAGAAACTGCTACGGGCCGAAGGGCGTGAGCCGGGCGGCGATCCGCGGCAGGCGCTGCGTTACTTTGCCGGTGATGTGAATCCGGCCTGGTCCAACCCGACCGATATCGATGTCGTGCTGCCGTGCTCGTGGACACCGACGATTCATCGCGTCAAACAGATCGACGCGGAACGCCGCGCCGTCCGCTTCTTCAGCGAGCACAATCGTTCCGTCGATTTCTGGGAACGCAACTTCCGTTATTACCTGAGCAATGTGTTTGAGGCGCTGGACCAACCCGGCGAGTGGTATCTGAACCGCCACACCGGGACGCTCTATTACCTTCCGATGCCCGGCGAGGATATGGCGGCGGCCGAGGTCATCGCGCCGGTCATGAAGTCCCGCATGATCGAATTTGCCGGCGACCCGGCTGCAAAACAGTTCGTCGAGTACGTACATTTTCGCGACCTGGCGCTGCGACACCTCGATGGCGACCTCGACCGGTACAACGGCCTCTATCGCCAGGGGCACATGTATCTCGACAGCGCCATCAGCGCCCGGGGTCTGCGGCACGCGTCCTTCGAGCGCTGCGAATTGGCACAGCTTGGCGAGTACGCGATGGAACTCGCCGACGGCTGTCAGGATGTGATCATCCGCCAGTGCCACATCTGGGATCTTGGCGCCGGTGCCCTGCAACTTGGCGTCACCGATCTCAATACGCTCAAAGCGGGGACGAAGGCGGCCGGAATCAACGAGCGCGAAGTGCGCGATCTGGTCATCGACAACAACTGTATCCACCGGCTGGGAACGGTCTGGCACGGGTGCTATGGCATCGTCAACCGTTTTGCCTCCCGGACCCTGATCACCCACAACGACATCTTCGACACGCACTGGGATGCCGTCGGCCTGGACGCACGCTGGGATTGGAAGGGTGAGAAATACTCCCACGGCAATGTCGTGGCCTACAACCACCTGCACCACCTCGGGCTGCGCTATCAGACGGACGCCGCCGGCGTTTACCAGTTCGGCCCGCTGGACACGCAGATCCACCACAACCTGATCCACGACACCGCGGCGTATTCGGGCAACTGCGGCTACGCGGGCGTCTACCTCGACGAACAATCGCGCGGCGCGGTCGTCGAGAACAACCTCGTGTACAACGTCGACTGGTACGCCTATTTCCAGCACAAGGGCATGGACAACGTCTTCCGTAACAACCTCGGCGCGTTTGCCCGCGACGGGCTGATCTGCCGCGGTGGGCTCAACGAGACCTGGAAGGCAAATTACCTCGAGGCTGTCCGCAACATTTACATCGCGCGCGACGGGCTCGCCCTGAGCGGCCCGTGGCAGCCCGGCACCAAACCACCCGTGCTGGCGAGCAACATGTACTACACGCTCGCGAAGGAGATGCCCCTGACTTTCATGGGAAAGAGCTTCGCCGCCTGGCAGGCCGAGGGACAGGACAAGGGCTCGTTCGTCGGCGATCCCGGCTGCCGCAACCCGGCGGCATTCGATTTCTCGCTGGCGGCGGACGCTCCGGCGTGCCGTGCGATCGGATTCGTGCCTTTCGACGCCGAGATCCGCA
>JANYKD010000495.1 GCA_025361735.1 Phycisphaerales bacterium | reverse complement strand
CTGATTGCGCTGGCCGAGCAGGGGGGTAGCATCGTCTTCCAGGATCGTTTGCCGGCGGATGTCCCTGGCCTGAGCGATATCGACAGGCAAAGGGCTGAGTTCAAAACGGCGCTCGCCCGACTTGATCTGCAGCCGGCCGGGCAGGTTCGCGTGGCCAGCGTCGGCAAGGGCAAGATCGTCGTGGGCGGGCTCGAAGCGGCGCTCGATCACCTTGCCATACAGCGGGAGGCGGTCGCCCGTCACCCGGGTGCAATGTTCATCCGCCGCACGCACGAAAGCGGCCGACACTACTTCATCGCGAACCAGGGCGGCAAGACGATGGATGGCTGGTACGCATTGGCCACGACGGCAAAGTCCGTGCTCGTGATGGACGCCCTGACCGGCAAGGTGGGCCTGGCTCCGACACGGAGCATGGCCGGGCGTACCGAGATACAACTGCATCTGGACCCCGGCCACTCGATCATCCTCCGCACTTTCACCGATCTCGCGGTCGCCGCCGAGCCGTGGCAATGGATGGTTTCCGGCGATCCTGTCGTTGAGATTCCCGGCCCGTGGAGCGTTCATTTCGTTGCCGGCGGTCCCGTGACGCCGAAGGAGTATCGCGCCGACAAGCTCGGGTCGTGGACGAGCAATGGCGACCCCGAAGCCGGGCGCTTTGCCGGCGCCGCCGTTTACGAAACCACCTTCGATGCCCCCGGCACGGGTCCGTGGTTGCTCGATCTTGGCCGCGTTTGTCACTCCGCCCGCGTCCGCGTGAATGGCCAGCCGGCCGGAACTCTGCTGATGAATCCCTATCGCCTTGCGATTCGCGATCTCAAGCCCACCGCCAACAAGCTTGAGGTCGAGGTAACGAATCTGTCCGCGAACCGCATCCGCGATCTCGACCGGCGCAAGGTGCAATGGCGCGTCCTCAACGACATCAATGTCGTGAACATCCACTACAAACCGTTTGACGCCTCGGAATGGCCGATGTTCGATTCGGGCCTGCTCGGACCGGTGCGGCTCTCGCGCATGCAGCCGTAGTCATGGTTTTTGCCAGTTCGAATTTGACCGCCGCCTTGTTCAATCGTATGTTGCCTGTGTTGGTCGGCAATGGTATTCCGTCGCCCGGATGCGATGGTTTTGGGTCAGGCGATTATGAGACACACACGTTCACTACAACTGGCTGTGCTTATCGGCTGCGTCGTGGTTGGCTGCGACCGGCACAGGCCGCAGGGAACTCGCGGGGCGGGCAGGCCGGTCAGCGCCAGCGCCTGGTCGGCCGACGATATTTCCGCGGGGCCGGCGGAGTTTCTCGCCGCGGCCGAGCGGCAGGTTGCGGCTGCGATCGTCACGGGTGAACAGAAGGTGCAAATGCTCGATCGCCGCGGCGCGGAGCTCGCGGCGAAGCTCAAGGCCCTGCGAAATTCCGCGACGTCCGGGCAGCCGAATCCATTGGAGCAGGACTACACCCTGGCCATCGAACAGGCGACCGCCGAAGTGGACCATGCTCGAACCTCGCTGACTGAACTCAAGAGTCGTCGGGATCGGCTCGTCATCAGTCGCGAGCGCGTGCAGCTCAATGTTCACGCGCAGGACGTTTTCACTGCTGTGGAGCTTGCCACCAGCGCCTTGATACTGGCCGACCGGGAATTTCCTGCCGGTTCGGTGGTTGCGCCGGTTGTGCCTGTCGCGGCCAATCCGGCGGTCGCGCAGGTCCCGGCGAACTCCGGTCCGAGGCCGGGCAATCCGTATCCGCCCGGCGCCTATACGCCGGGAATGGACCCTCTTCTCGTGCAGGCCCTCAACGCCGTGAACATCGCCATTCGGGAGAAGCGTTTTGACGATGCCCTGGAACAGTCGCGTCGTGCGGCCGCCATGCAGGCAGGGGCTCAGCCCGCGATCGCAGCGCGGGCCCGGACGCTGGAAGCGATATACGAAGAGGCACGCCGGCTCGAAGGCCGGGGTGGGAATGGCGGCGAGGTGGTCCAACTCTATCGCAAGGCCGCGGAGAACGGCCACATTATCGCCCAGCTCAACCTTGGCAACATCTATCGTGAAGGCCAGATTGTTCAGAAGAATCCGACCGAGGCGATGAAGTGGTATCGCCTGGCGGCTGCCCAGGGGTACGACAAGGCCCAGGCGAACCTCGGCATGATGCTCTACGAGCGCGGCACGCCGCAGGAAAAGGCCGAGGGCGTGAAGTGGCTGCAACAGGCCGCCCGCAACGGCAACGCGGCAGCGCAGGGGGCGCTTAATCAGCTTCGGGTAAAATGGTAACTAGAACGACACCACAAGTTGCCATATGTACGTGTAAGCCAGACCGTCGATGCTTTCCCAATTGCTCTTCACGAGTTGTTCGTCGCCGGTGATAGGGGGGAGCTCCTGCTTCTTCTCTTCCCAGGGAATGCAGGTGCCGGGGGGACGGTTGACGGGTTGGTCGGTGGTTTCGGGGTTCATGGGGGTCTCCTTAATACGCGCCGTACTCTCGCGTGTAATCGGTCAGAGCCTTGATGTTCTCAATCGACGTGTCGTTCTGCATGATCGCCGAGGCGTCCATGATGTAGCCGCCATTGCCGGCGACCTCATCGATGATCTTCTTGCAGCAGGCCTTGACCTCCGCCGGTTTGCCGAAGGAGAGCATGGCATTCGGCACGCCGCCGGAAATGCAGAATTTGTGGCCGAGAATGCGGTTGACCTCGAAGATGTCGTCGCGGTCGCAGTGGAAGACGATCGAGCGGTCGGGCAGCTCGGCGAAGGTCTTGAGATGCGGACCCCATTTGCCTTCGGCGTAGAAGAGGACCTGGTGGCCGAGCTTGTGCAGCTCGAGAATGATCGGCTTGAGTGTCGGCCAGAAGATGTTGTTGAAGTGGTCGAAGGAGATAAACGGGACGCAGCTGCGGTGCATCCAGAATCCGATCGGCACCTGCTTCGACGGGTCGGCCGAGGTCTTGGCGATGTGCAACATGTGCGGCATCAGGGCCTCGCACATTCGTTTCACCTTCTCGGGCCGTTCAATGAGGTCATCGCACAGGCCCATATAGCCGCGGAACTTGTCGGCGAGGATATCGAGGGGAGCCTTGAGGATGCCGGCGATCGCGGAGACCGTGCCGCACTCGGTACGCATGCGCTGGATCTGCGGGCCGAAGGCCGTGAAGTAGGTCATCAGGGCCAGGCCGCCCTTGAGCAGTGAAAGATTCTGCTTGAAACTGGCCGGCTGGCCGGGGCGGGGCACGTCGCGGGAAATGCGCGGGAGCCAGACATTGAAAAGCCAGCCCGTGGGATCCTTGGTGAAATCGTCGTAGTCCTCGGCCTGCATCCAGGCCTGGCCTTCGGGCGGTTCGAGGTACTGGAAGCCCGTTGTCGGCGAGAGGCCCACGCCGGGGATCGCGTAGTATCTCAGGTTGGCCGATTGGGGGATGCCGCCCCAGACATAAACCATGTTGGCGACGGCCGCATCCCAGTCGAAATCACGGCAGGTCTTGATGACGGCCTCGAAGGCCAGGCCGATATCCTGAGTCACCTGCTGGCAGTTGTAGCCGGCATATTTGGCGCACAGTTCCGCGGCGAAGGGACGGATGGGAACGCGGTCGGGTTTCTCGTTGCGAAGGGCGGTGGTGTAGCGCTTGAGCCGTTGCTGGTAGAGCTCTTCCATGGATTGCGACATGTTACCTCCATCTCGTAGGGTGCGATTTATCGCACCAATCGCGTGCGGTGCGTTGAAACGCACCCTACAGCGGGTCGCGGTCACCTCAGGACATTGCCTTGGCCATCGCCGCCAGGTGATCGGGCGTCGTGCCGCAGCAGCCGCCGATGATCTTCAGTCCCGCCGAGCAAAGCTCGGGGACGATGGCGGCCATTTGCTGCGGCAGGGCGTCATAGATCAGCTTGCCGCCTTCGTGTTTGGGGGCGCCGGCGTTGGGCTGGAGTATGACGGGCGTGCCGCGGGCGGCCGCGACGAGGTCGCCCGCCAGGCGCACATAATCCGGCAGATCGAGCCCCGTGCCGCAATTGGCTCCGACCACATCGGCGCCGGCGTCGATGGCGGCCGTGATCGCGTCGGCGGCCGGCGTGCCCATCATGGTGCGGAAGACGGTGGGCGACTTGGAAAATGCGTAGGTGGCAATGATCGGCAGGCTGGACACCTTGCGGACGGCGCGGATCGCCAGCGCCATCTCGACCGGGTCGGACATGGTCTCGATGATAAACGCGTCGGCTTGGGCCAGCGCCTGGGCTTGCTCGATAAACAGCGCCAGCACATCGGCCTCGGTGGCGTCGCCGACGGGTTCGAGGAACCCGCCGAACGGGCCGATGTCGGCCAGGACGTATCCCTCGCTGCCCGCGGCCAGTCGCGCGTTTTGTACGGCGGACATATTGAGCTGGACGAGCTGGGGGACCAAACCGTGGCGTTCCAGATTCGGCCGCGTGGCGCCGAACGTATTGGTCGTGAGAAGCTGGCAGCCGGCCGATCGATAGCGGCGGTGAATGGACTCGACGATGTCGGCCTGCTCGATGTTCCAGAGTTCGCCGCACTGCCCCGGCTGCAGGCCGGCCGCGATGAGCTGCGTGCCCATGGCACCGTCGCAGAGCAGCGGGCGTTGTTTCAGTGCGGCAAGAAGGTCGGGTCGTGCCATAGGTGATCCTGTAGGGAATGAGAACGAGACGACGGTTCGGTTTCTCTTTCCGGGTGCCACGGCTTGTCTACTGCAAGCCGTGTCTGC
>JANYKD010000470.1 GCA_025361735.1 Phycisphaerales bacterium | reverse complement strand
TCCGCCGGTGAGGACACCGGCGGCACTTCACGGCCCCCCCACAACGCCTCGCGTCCAATTTGCAAATCCGCCGCCCAGCCGGGATAAAGCCCAGTTACAGGAGACGCCGATGAGATACGTGATCGCGGTTGCCTTGGTTGCAGTGATGCTGGTCGTTCGCGAAGCGTCCGCCGATCCGGCACCGGCGACCACGCAGCCGGCCGCACCCGAGGTCCAACTCTCCAAGCCCGTGCGCGACAACGGAGCGGATTTCGAGGCCGTCGTGCAGGCGAAATGGGTGGTGCCGCCACTGGGGGACAAGACGACGATTGAACTGGGCCTGAAGGTAACCAACCGCACTGAGAAGCTGATGCGGATCAACGTCTTCGACACGCTGCAGATTCTCATGGATGACCTGCAGGGGTTGCCGCTGAATTGCGTGAAGGTGCGAGATGCGACGTTCATCCCCGACCCCCTGCTTCTTAAGAGCGGCGAGAGCCAGATCATCTCCCGAAACGCAACGCTGACCTGGATCGAGAACGCCAAGGGACTGCGTCTGATGGGTCCGGACGGGGCCGGCGGCCACTGGTACATCGATGTTCCGCAACCCGGCAAGTACCCCGTGCGTTTCGTTTACGCGAACAACGAAGACCGCCTCAAGCCCGTGCTGGCCCGGCCGGCCAAGAACGCGGTCGACCCGAAGGAATCGCCGTTCTGGATGGGCAAGGTGGCAACGCCCGAGATGACGGTGGAAGTGTTGGAGGTGCCGGTTCCAGCACCGGCCGGGAAATAGCGGGAACCCGTTCCTTTCAGGCAATTCCATTGCCGGTTAGTGCCGTCCATGTCCTGGCGGTTTTTTGGCATTTTGCGCAGGTCCCAGAATCCGGCGATGACGACGCCGGCGGCACTCCTGCCATTCCATCCTGCACCCCACTTTATAACTGCCTTGTCACTCTTGCAGTGCTAGGATTTGGTCGATCCCAGTTGGGAGTTGTTCCCCCGCTTGTTGCGGGCGAGAACGGCCGGAAACCGGGGCGGAATGCCCCTCGGCCGGAAGCGGCACAGGAAACTGTGCGGGAACGCGACCAATGCACCGAACTGCACAGGAGGCAACATGATGCAACCGAACATCGTCGGCACGAACATCCCCCTCTCTGATTCCATCCGCAGTCACATCGAGGATCGCCTCGCGCATGTGATGCAGCGATTTGAATCGCAACTTACCTCGGTTTCGGTGCGATTTGGTGACTGCAACGGAGACAAGGGCGGGGTGGACAAGCAGTGCCGGATCGAAGCGGTCGTCGGCCATGCGGGATCCGTCGTGACCGAGGAAACCCATACGGATCTGTACACCGCCATCGACGTGGCGGCCGAGCGGTTGATGCGGGCGCTCCGGCACAAGATTGATCGCCGTCAGGCACTGCGCCGGCAGCGACAGGCTACGTCGGCGGCACTGTAACTGCGCATCCGCCGCGATAACACGAACACGCAAAAGAAGACGCGAAGAGAATGTCCAATTCTCTTCGCGTCAGTTTTTGCGCCTGTGCATTTTCGCGGCTGATGCTCTGTTGCGGAGGCCTTCCGGCAGACCATCAGGGAATCGCATCATCAAGCAGTTCCACGTCTGCTGGCGGGTCCGCGTCGATGTCATGCAGCAATTCCGTGTCGAGCGCGAGCGGCGAATAATTGGGCATGAGCAGCTCGTCAACGCCCGCATATTGGGCGGACATCTTCCGCACCACGTTGATATCCACATATCGCCCCGGGCAGAGGGTGTGGCCCACCTTGCAGTCGCGGTGGCCGATGACCCGGGCTGAGGAAATGTGGTACGTTCGCTGGAGGTATCCGGTAAGGTAGGCCAGCGACTTCATCTGGGCGGCGCTGGGCCGGGTGTTCTGGAAATCACCGACCAGACAGATGCCGATGCCGTCTTCGTTGAACTCCTTCACGCCAGCATGTGCTCCGACCATTTGTTTGCTCCAGCGCTGGCCGACTTCGATCTCGCCATCGCGGGTGTAGGTGCCGTTGCCGATGACGAAGTCATAGCCAAGGCATTCCCAGCCGCGAGCACGGTGGCCATTGTCGAAGGATACGGCGCCGCCGACCTTGGTGTCGGAGTGATGCACGACGACGTATTTCCAGGCGTGGGCTTTGGCCTGGGGAATCCATGACCGGGGCACGCCCGTCGTGGCCACGCGGCGGTCGTCATAGGTCGACTTGGGATACGAGGGATAGCTCCGCAGCGCCGGCGTCGGTGTGCGCCCGGGATAGACCGTGCTCTGCGAGCTGTTCGGAAGGGGCTTGGGATACTGGGCATGGCCCGGCGGCGCCAGGTTGGGGCGCGGGGTGTCGTCGTCCACCTGCCCGTCCTGGCAACCAGCGAGTAAGCCCACCAATAACAGCAACCCCAGACTCTTGAGCATGTGGAACCTTTTCAGGAGAAAACCGTAAGATCTTATCGGACAGACCAGCCCTCGCAGACCAACTTTTGTTCTGGGAGCGCGGGCGTCCCCGCCCGCATCGCTGGATCGCGGCATGGACGGCCGAGGACGGCCCCACTCGCAGGGACGCTCGGACGCAAGAATCGCGGTATTGCGCAATGCCGCCACTTGCTTTGTCCGAGGCAATCGAAGATGTTGCCGTACAATGCGTTACGCAGCAGCCATGTTCATCATGGCCATCCTCCTGGTCCTCTGTGCCTGGGTCTGGGGCGGCTGGCGGTGGGTGCTGCTCTGGCCGGCGGCGTCATGCCTGGTGATGGCGGCCGGATATCTGGGCTTGGGAGCCCGAGTTGTGGGCAAGGACTCGGCCGGGCATTTTGCTCCTTGGAGCTTCATCGTCTGCGGTCCGTATCTGCTTTACTACAATGGGATTGCGCGGCTGGGATGTGGCCTGCGGAGCGACCGGGCCTACGACCAGATCGCACCGGGATTGTGGCTTGGTCGGCATCCGTCCATCGGCGAGCTGCCGTCGGCCGCCGTATGGCTGGTGGATGTCGTAACGGAAATGCCCCGGCTTCGCGGATACGTGGATGATGAACACTATCTCGGGTTTCCGATGCTCGACGGGGACATCGCGCCCGTGGACGAGTTCCGGGCGGTGGTGCAGCGCGTGGCCGGGCTGGATGGAGATGTGCTGATTCACTGTGCGGCCGGTCGCGGCCGGTCGGCGACGGTCATGGCGGGCGTGTTGCTGGCGCGGCGCCTGGCCGATACGCCGGAGCAGGCCGTGGAGATGATCCGCGCCGTGCGGCCGGGGATCAGCGTGAATGGGAAACAGATGCGGGTGCTGAGGGCGAGTCAGTTGTCCGTGGTCCGTGGTCAGTAGGGAAGAGGCGGTGACTACCCGACGACCTTTAGGCTCCGGCCCTTTCGCGCGGCCGGTTCGGCCAGGAGGTCATAGCCTTCGGCGCCGGTCACGCGCACGTCGAGCAGTCGGCCGGCGTGGAGTTTGGCCGCGTGGACGAGCACATGCGAGTCGATCTCGGGGGCTTGCGATTGGGAACGCGAAACCCAGCCGTCCTCGTCATCCCGGCCGGCGGGTTTGTCGACGAGGACCTCGATGGTCTTGCCGTGCATGGTGCGAGCCCGCGCGAAAGCCACCTTCTGCTGGGCTTTCATCAGTGAGGCGACTCGCGATTGCTTGACGGTGTCGGGCACCTGGTCTTCCATGCGGCCCATGGGCGTGCCGGGTTCGCGAGAGTAGGCGAAGACGCCCATCATCTCGAAGCCGAATTCCTCGACGAACTTGAGCAATTCCTTGTGCATCGCGGCCGTCTCGCCGGGCGCGCCGGAGATGAACGTGGTGCGGATGGCGATGCCGGGAACCCACTTGCGCAGTTTATCGAGCAGCACTTCAGTCTGTTTGCGCGTGACGCGGCGCTTCATGCGCGAGAGCATTTCGTCGTT
Source organism: Phycisphaerales bacterium (assembly GCA_025361735.1). GTDB lineage: Bacteria > Planctomycetota > Phycisphaerae > Tepidisphaerales > Tepidisphaeraceae > JANYKD01. The sequence continues at coordinate 8,072 of JANYKD010000470.1, read as the reverse complement.
GATGTGCTGCAGCGGGATGTCGATGTACTTCAGCACCCGGCCGCAGTCGGCCACGGCGCGGATCATGTCGTCAGTGAAGCAGGATGGGTAGGCGTACATCAGCCGGATCCAGCGCACGTCGTCGGCCAGTTTTCGGTCGAGGGTCGTCAGCAAGCCGGCCAGGCCGGGAGAATAGCTGATATCCGTGCCGTAGCTCGTCGTGTCCTGGCCGATGAGGTTGAGTTCGACCGCGCCGTCGGCGGCGAGTTCCTTGCCCTCGGCAAGGATCTGCTCGGCCGGCTTGGAGCGCATCGGCCCGCGAATCGACGGGATGGTGCAGAACGCGCACCCCTGGTTACACCCTTCGCTCATGCGGAGATACGCGTAGTGGCGCGGCGTGAGACGCAGCCGGGCGCGGTCGTCTTCAAAGACCGGAAGGGTGGTCGTCTGCCCACTTCGTGCCGGAGCCTGCCCTGAGTACTCGAAGGGTCTGCCTTCATGCCTCTGTGCCTCCTGAAGTTCCTTCGACAGATCATGATACTTCCCCAGATAGTGCCCATGTTCCGCACGCGGATTCTCCACGCCGCGAACGGCCTCGACGATATGTTCGCGGTCGAAGACACCGACAAGACGGTCGATCTGGGGAACCTCCGCGAGCAGCTTGGTCTTATGCCGTTGCACGAGGCACCCGGCCACGACCACGCGTTTGCAGCGGCCCGTTTCCTTCATGCCGACGGCCTGGCGGATTTCGCGGAGCGATTCCTCTTTGGAGGCTTCGAGGAATCCGCAGGTATTGATGACGATGGCGTCGGCTTGCTCGTGGTGCGGCGTGATGGCGAGCCCGTCCTGTGCCAGCAGGCCGAGCATGCGCTCGGAGTCCACGAGGTTCTTGGGGCAGCCAAGGGAGACAAAGGCGACGGTCTTGATGACGGGCTTGCGCAACATAATCCTTTTCGACAGAACAGAAGGGTAAGTATAGCACGGCCGTTCGGAGTACCGGCTTCGGCCGATCGTGTTTCTCATCAAACCGGCTGAAGCCGGTACTACGACCGGGCGAACAGCGGATACAATACCGGCATGAGCCTGCCCATCGGATTTGGTTTCAGATGGTCCGGAGAAGCAGCCGACCTGCCCCGCACGCAAGAGGTCATGGTGCAGCGGCCGCTCATGCGCATCCTGGCGTTCCTGAACATTTCCATCGATCAAGTCTGCAACGATCCCATCGCGCGCAGCAAGGTCGCGTGCTATTACCGGCTCCAGAAGAGCATCGACCGGCAGATGGAACTCACCGAGCTCGAACAGCAGTGGTCGGGCGTGGATTCGGTGTACTGCAAGAAACGATAGCTGTAGCCGCGATAACCCATCGCGGCTACAAGACTTCAAGAACGCGCTGGACCACGGGGGCTCGGTAGACCGCGCCGCCGGTCAGGACTTGCAGGTTGGGCAGGATCATCGCCTCGCCCAGGCCGTGGGTGTGGCCACAGAGGACGGTCAGGCGCTTGTCCGGGTGCTGGCTCATGATTTCGCGGAGCACCTCCCCGGCCGCCCGGCAGCAGAGCATGGGCAGCCAGTCGTCGCCGGAGATATGGCCCTCGTGCCGGCAGCCCTCGCGGAACGGGGGGATGTGCGTGGCGAGGATCACCTGGTCGTGCGACTTCAGCGCCTCCGGCAGGACCTTGCGAAAATGGGACGCGGTTTCGTCACCGAGCCGGTGAAGCAATTCGAGCCGGTCGTGTTTGTCCAGCTCGAGGAAATCCCAGACCAGGTAGAAATCGTTGAGCACCACGCCCGAGCGCTGGTAGTCGCCCTCGCGGCCGTCGTACCAGCCTTCGTGGCCGATGAGGGCGGTGCGCGGGGTCAGTTCCACGACGCCCGCCTGCGTGAGCCAGATGAGGCCCGGCGACTGCTGCATGGCAAGGGAGGCGCTATCCCGCGCGGTCGCCAGCGACCCGCGGTAGAAGTCGTGATTGCCAAGCACGAAATAGACCGGCCGGTCCAGGGCCTCCTGCATCTCCTGGAGGAACAGGGCAAACGACGGTGCTTCGGCGATGTCGCCGCTGATCACCACCGCGTCGGGTTTCTCGCGGCCGATGACGGCGAAGAACTCATAGATCGCGAGACCTTTGAGAAAATTCAGGTGAATGTCGGTCAGCCAGGCCAGACGCATGCGCATCACGCAAGTTTGGGGTCCGCGATGTACTTGAACACCGTCACATCCTCGAGCGTGACCAGGCCGCGCGTCACCATCTCGTTGACGTGCGGCAGGAGCGTGTCGACCTTCTCGCGGCTGTCGACAATCTCGATCACCATGGGCAGGTCCTCGGACAACCGCAGAATCTTCGCGGTGTGGATGCGCGAACTGGCGCCGAAGCCCATCGGCCCGCGCAGCACGGTGGCGCCGGCCAGATGCAACTCGCGGGCCTTGAGCACGATCGCCTCATACAGTGGCGTGCCGTGCCAGCGGTCGCTTTCGCCGATGAAGATACGCAGCAGGCAGCCTTGTTCGGGGATTTTCATGGATCACGCTCCCAGCCAGTTTTCGGCCAGTCGATAGCCCGCCCACACCGCCACCAGCCCCACGACCACGCTCAGCAGCACGTTCATCGCGGCCCGGAAGAACTGGGCGTCGTTTACGAATCGAAATGTCTCCAGCCCGAATGTGGAAAACGTGGTGTAGCCGCCGAGGAATCCCACGGTCAGGGCGACGCGATACTCCTCGCGGACCAGCCAGCGCCCCTGGAATGCGGCCGCCAGGAAACCAATGATGAAACAGCCGGAGACGTTGATGAACAGCGTGCCCCAGGGAAACCCGGCGCCGATCTTCTGCACCCATCCGCCGACGAGATATCGCGAGAGCGAGCCCAGCCCGCCCATGAAGATGATCAGCCCGGCCTTGGTAAACGTGAGCGACGTCATGTGGTGACTACTTTTTGTTGTCGGCCTCGTCGTTGATGCCCCAGACGCCTTTGATTTCCTTGAGACGCTTGCGGACCAGGGCCAGGTTGTCCGGGTGCACCTTCGCCATGTTCTCCTTGTTGTTCTTCTCAAGGTCGGCCGAAACCTTGATCAGTTCGACCTGGGTCTGCGCGATGGCCGCCAGTTCCTGCCTGGCGTTGTCGATCGCCTCCTTGTTCTCCTTGGCAACCTGCTCCTTCTCTTCAGCGGTCGCCGGCACATCGGGATTCTCGGCCTGTTTGGCCAGCATCGCGGCCTTCGCGCGGCATTCCTTTTCCTGCTTCTGTTCCTCGACCGCGTTCTTGCGAGCCTCGACCGCCGCTTCGCGAGCAGTCTTGGACTCCTCTCGCTTTTCCTTGATGTAATCCGCGAGATTGTCCTTCTCCACGTCGGCCGGGGGATGCTTGGCCAGTTTCTCGGCCTCGACCGCTTCCTTGTCCTTGGTGGCGGCCTCTTCGAGGGCGGCTTTGGCCGCATCAGTGTGATTCTTTGCCTCCTCCAACGCGGATTTCTGGTTGTCCTTGGCGCTATTGACGATCTCCTCGCGCTGTTCGTTGGCGAGGACGCGTTTGCCTTCTTTGAGGGCTTTCTCATGGACGGCAATTCTGTCCTTCAGGGCCGTGACCTTGGCGGCGCTCTCCCTGGCGAGCGTGTCAAATTGACCACGAATGGTCTTGGCCATCATCTCTTCCTGGTAAATGGCGCCAGTCGCCTCCCAGACCCTGCTTGTGACCCAGCTCCACTCGCCATCGGTCATGTCATATTTCTTGAGCAGGGCGTCGAACTTGCCCGAAATGGCCAGCGACGCTGAGAACGCCGCAACCTCGGTCTTGGCGTCCTTGACCTTTTGGCCCTGCTCCTGGGCCAGGGCGAGAATGTCCTTGGACAGGCCAATGTAGCCGGTCACCTCTTTCTCGGTGAGTTTTCCATCCTTGGGTTCTTCCCATGCAGCGAGTGCGGGACAAGCGAAAGCGGCAAGAAAAGTCAGAACGATCACGATACGAAACATCCGGCCTCCTGTTTGGCTGATGATTCTACGGGGAAGTCGGGGGCGATCAACGAGAGACACGAGGATCGGACGATCGGCGAGCATCCGACACCGGACATTAAACGGTTGTGCTGCGGCGTTATATGGATTGATCCCGCCCGGCGAACGCAAGACGTGCATGAACCGCGGGAAACGTCAGGCAGGGAGCGTCTCGCACCGATTGCTCAGCCTGCCTTGGCCTTACGCAGGCGCCTGACAAACGCCCCGTGCCCGGCCGACGCGACGCCCCGATCGACGCTGGCGAGCAGACCGGGCAAGTCACCGCGCAGCAGCGCCGGCACATCCAGCCACAGCCCGAGGAATATCTCGCTCTTAAGGAGCGGATGCCCGTTGCTTCCGCCTGGCAGACGTTCGTATTCGCCATTGCGCAGCAAAAACCAGTAGTCCACCACCCCGTCATGCACGCTCCAGACGAGATACTCCCAGCATCAGAACAACTTCAAGTACGCCAGATCACTCCTGCCCATGAGAGCCTGGTCCACGCCGCGGGCGGCCTGGCGGCCTTCGCTGATGGCCCAGACGACCAGTGACTGGCCGCGGCGCATGTCGCCCGCGGCGAAGACGCCCGGGACGCTCGTCTGATAGTTCTCGTCCACCTGCACGTTGCCGCGCGGGTCGAGCGCCAGGCCAAGTTGCTGGATCGGGCCGTTGTGCTCGGGTGAAACGAAACCCATCGCCAGGAAACAGAGGTCGCAGTCGAGCTCGAACTCACTGCCGGCCACTTCCTTCATCTGCATCCGGCCGGCGTCGCCCTTGACCCACTCCAGGCGAATGCCATGGAGCTTGTTGACCACGCCGTCCTCGGTGCCGGCGAACTTCTTCGTGTTGATCGCGAAATCGCGGACATCCCCGCCGGCAATCTCGATCGCCTCCTCGTGCGCTGACGAGGTGCGGAAGATCATCGGCCAATAAGGCCACGGCGCCACGCCGGGACCCGTGCGGTCCTCCGGGGGCTTGGGGAGAAGTTCAAATTGCTTGACGGACTTGCAGCCCTGGCGGATGGCCGAACCGAGGCAGTCGGCGCCGGTGTCGCCGCCGCCGATGATGACCACGTGCTTGTCCTTGGCGTTGATGAGCTTGTCGGCCGGCACTTTCTCGCCGAGCGCGATGCGGTTCCACTGCGGCAGGTACTCCATAGCATAGTAGATGCCCTTGAGTTCCCGGCCGGGGACGTTCAGATCACGGGCCTGCGTGGAACCGCCACACAAAACGATGGCGTCGAAATCGCGGCGCAGTGTCTCGATAGGCAGTGTGATGCCGATGTTGGCGTTGGTAACGAACTTGATCCCCTCGGCCTCCAGCAGTTTTACACGGCGTTCGAGGACGTGCTTTTCAAGCTTGAACTGGGGGATGCCGTACATGAGCAGGCCGCCGATGCGGTCGGCACGCTCGAACACGGTCACAGAATGTCCTGCTTTGTTGAGCTGGGCGGCGCAGGCAAGGCCGGCCGGGCCGGAACCGACGACGGCGACCTTCTTGCCCGTGCGAACCGCGGGCGGACGGGGCCTGATCCAGCCCTGCTCGAACGCGCGCTCGATGATGTTCTGCTCGACGAGCTTGATGGCGACGGGCTTCTCATTGATGCCCAGGACGCAGGCTTCCTCGCACGGCGCCGGGCAGACCCGGCCGGTGAACTCGGGGAAGTTGTTGGTCTTGTGGAGCATCTCGATGGCTTCCTGCCAGCGGCCCTTGTAGACCAGGTCGTTCCACTCGGGGATCAGGTTGCCCAGCGGACAGCCGTTGTTGCAGAAAGGAATGCCGCAGTCCATGCAGCGCGCGCCCTGGTCGCGCAGCTTCTGCTCGGCCATCGGCTCGTAGATCTCCAGCCAGTTCTTGACGCGCAACGACACCGACTTTCGCGTCGGCGTCTCACGGGCAATTTCCTTGAATCCTGTCGGCTTTCCCATTGCTACCTCAAAGTTGATAGTTGATAGTTGATGGTTGATAGTGGGGAGTCGATAGTTTTCTACCGACTATCAACTATCAACCATCAACTATCAACTTATGCCTTACTTCACTTGTCCCGCCTGCCGTTGTGACTGCAGGCGTGCTTCCTCTTCGATGCGGGCCTGATTTTCCATGACCCGGCGATAATCCGTGGGCATAACCTTCACGAAGAACTTGTAGTCCCGTTCCCAGTTGGCCAGGATGTCCCTTGCCACCGGCGAACCCGTGTACTTCACATGGTTCTCCAGCAGCCGGCGGATCATCCAGATGTCCTCGGGCTTGTCGGGCTTCTCAAGCTCAACCTGGTCGAGATTGCACAACTCGCGGAAGGCCGCCATATCGTCATACACGTAGGCGATACCGCCGGACATGCCGGCCGCGAAGTTCCGCCCGGTGGCGCCGATCACGACGACCCGGCCGCCGGTCATGTATTCACATGCATGATCGCCGACGCCTTCGACAACCGCATGCACGCCGGAGTTGCGGACGCAGAAGCGCTCGCCAACCACGCCGCGGATGTAGACTTCACCGGCGATACCGCCGTAGCAGATGACGTTGCCGGCAATGATGTTCTGCTCCGCGCGGAACGTCACGTTCTTGGGCGGATAAACCGCGATCAAACCACCCGAAAGGCCCTTGCCAAGGTAGTCGTTGCAGTCTCCTTCGAGCTCGAAGAACAGGCCCTTGGCGAGGAATCCGCCGAAGGTCTGCCCGGCCGATCCGTTGAACTTAAAGTGGATGGTGCCGTCCGGCAGGCCGGCGTGGCCGTACTTCCTGGCCACTTCGCCCGAAAGCGTCGCGCCCACCGTCCGGTTGATGTTCTTGATCGCCAGCTCGTGGTACACCTTCTCGCCGCGATCGATCGCCGGCCGGGCAAGCTCGATCAGCTTGTTGTCCAGCGCCCTGACCAGGCCGTGATCCTGCTTCTGGGTGCAAAAGAGCGTGTCGCCCTTCATCACCGGGGGCTTGAACAGCATCGGCGACAGGTCCACGTTCTTCGCCTTCCAGTGGCCGGAGACATCGGCCGGCTCGAGCATGTCGACGCGGCCAACCATCTCGTTGACGCTGCGGAAGCCCATTTCCGCCATGTATTCCCGCAGTTCCTCGGCGACGAAGAACATGAAGTTGATGACGTGCTCGGGCTTGCCGGCGAACTTCTTGCGGAGTTCGGGATCCTGCGTGGCAATGCCGACCGGGCAAGTGTTCAAGTGGCACACACGCATCATGATGCAGCCGCTGGCAATCAACGGTGCGGTGGCAAAGCCAACTTCCTCGGCACCGAGCAGGAAGGCGATGGCCACGTCCCGGCCGGTCTTGATCTGGCCGTCGGTCTGCAGCGTGACCCGGCCGCGCAGGCCGTTCATCAGCAGCACCTGGTGGGCCTCGGAGATGCCCAGTTCCCAAGGAACACCGGCGTATTTGATGGACGTCAGGGGCGAAGCGCCCGTGCCGCCGGAATCGCCGGAAATGAGAATATGGTCGGCCTTGGCTTTGGCGACACCGGCCGCCACCGTGCCAACACCAACCTCCGAGACCAGCTTCACCGACACCCGCGCCTGAGGGTTGGAGTTCTTCAGGTCGTGGATGAGCTGGGCCAGGTCCTCAATGGAATAGATGTCATGGTGCGGCGGGGGCGAAATGAGCCCGACGCCCGGCGTGCTGTGGCGCAGCTTGCCGATGTAAGCGTTGACCTTGTGGCCGGGCAACTGCCCGCCTTCGCCGGGCTTGGCGCCCTGCGCCATCTTGATCTGCATCTCGTCGGAATTGACGAGATACTCGATGGTGACGCCGAATCGTCCCGAGGCCACCTGCTTGATGGCCGAGCGACGCAGCGAGCCATTGGGATCGGGCGTGAACCGTCGCGGATCTTCGCCGCCTTCGCCCGTGTTGCTCTTGCCGCCGATCCGGTTCATGGCGATGGCCAGGTTTTCGTGAGCCTCGGTGCTGATCGAACCGAGCGACATGGCGCCGGTGACGAAACGCTTGACGATTTCCTTCGCCGGCTCGACCTGGTCGATCGGGATCGACGGGCCCTTCTTGAACATCAGCATGCCGCGGAGCGTGCAGCGGTTGCGGGACTCGTCGTTGACGAGCTTGGCGTATTCCTTCCAGGTCGCGGCGCTGTTGATGCGCACGGCCTGCT
>JANYKD010000460.1 GCA_025361735.1 Phycisphaerales bacterium | reverse complement strand
CCAGACAGGCAATCCGCCCGGACATCGTTTTCGAGGATTTCGAGAAGGAGACCTACGAAGGCTGGACGACAACCGGAACCGCTTTCGGCAACGGACCGGTCGAGAAAGCGAAGATGCCGGCGTACCAAGGGGACGTAGGTTCGGTGGGCAAGCGGCTGGTCAACAGCCACAACGCGCGCAACGGCGAGGATGTGGCCGGCGGCGACAAGCATACGGGGACGCTCACGTCCAAGGCGTTCACGATCGAGCGCAACTACATCAACTTCCTCATCGGCGGCGGCGCCCACGCGGGCAAGACCTGTGTCAATCTGCTGGTTAACGGCAAAGTCGTGGCCTCGGCGACAGGCAAGAATGACAACCGCATGGGGCCCGCCTCGCTGGACACCCGGCCACTGCAGGGCCAGACCGGGCAGATCCAGATCGTGGACAACGACACCGGGGCCTGGGGCAACATCGGTGTCGACCAGATTGTCTTCAGCGACAGCCCGAACGGGCCGGCCGCCCCGCTGGACAAGCGCCACGACTTCGGCACGCTCTGCCTGGCCTGCGCGGGCGTCGAAGGCGTACGCGGCGCGCCCATGCTGCCCGACCCGCTGCTGCCGCTGGGACTGTTCGATACGCCGGCCGCCGACGGCGCCAGGGATTCGGCCACCCGGCCGATCGGACTGAAACTGGTCGGCGCGGTGGCGCGAAAGGTCACCATCGAACCCGGCAAGGAAGTGGTCGTTACGTTCATCGTCGCCTGGTGCTTCCCGAACCTGGCCATTCCCAAGCTGCCCAATCACGATGGCCGGTGGTACGGAAAGAAATTCGGGACAGCGTCGGCCGTCGCCAGCCACATTGTCGAGCGGCTCGACGCCCTGTACGCCGGCACGCAACTTTGGCGCAGCACCTGGTATGACTCGACGTTGCCATACTGGTTCCTGGATCGCGTTCATCTGAACACGTCGATCCTGGCCACGTCCACCTGCTTGCGGCTCGGCGATGGCCGGTTTTATGGATGGGAAGGCGTGGGCTGCTGCGAGGGTACGTGTACACATGTGTGGCAGTACGCCCAGGCCGCCGCGCGGCTCTTTCCGGACCTGGAGCGGGATACGCGGCAGCGCGTGGACCTCGGCGTGGGCATGGACGAGAAGACGGGCCGTATCGGCCATCGCGGCGAACTCAACCGCGGCCCGGCGATCGACGGCCAGGCGGGGACGATCCTCCGCTGCTACCGCGAGCACCAGATGTCGCCCAACAGCGACTGGCTCAAGGCCGTTTGGCCGAAGGTGAAGCTGGCCGTCGAGTATCTAATCAAGAAGGACGGCAACAACGACGGCGTGCTCGAAGGGCCGCAATGGAACACGCTGGACGCCGACTGGTTCGGACATTCGCCGTGGCTGTCGGGCATCTACCTCGCCAGCCTGCGGGCGGCCGAGGAAATGGCGACGGAAGCCGGCGACGCCGAGTTCGCCCGGACCTGCCGCGGCATCTTCGATATCGGCTGCAAGAAAGTCGACGCACTGACCTGGAACGAAGACTATCAGTATTTCGTGCAGGTTCCGGACAAGCAGCATCTGGCGGCCGTCGGCGCATACTACGGCTGCCACATCGACCAGGTCTACGCCGATTCCTGGGCACACCAGGTCGGCATCGGGCGCATCCTGCCCCAGGAACACGTCCGCAAGGCGCTGGCCGCCCTGTGGAAATACAACTACACGCCCGATGTCGGGCCGTATCGCGCCGCCCACAAGCCGGGCCGCTGGTACGCCATGGCCGGCGAAGGCGGGTTGCTCATGGTCACGCACCCGTTCGGGCAGTCGGTGGAGTTCAAGAACCATCCCTCGGCATGGTCGGCCATGTATTTCAACGAATGCATGACCGGCTTTGAGTATCAGGTCGCCGGGCACATGATCGCGGAGAACATGCTGACCGAGGGACTGGCCATCGCCCGGACGATCCACGATCGCTACCATCCGCTGCGCCGCAATCCGTACAACGAGGTCGAGTGCGGCGATCACTATGCGCGGGCGATGGCCGTTTACGGGCTCTTTGTCACGCTGTGCGGGTTTGAATATCACGGTCCCAAGGGGAGCATTGGTTTTGCGCCACGGCTGAACCCGCGTGCGTTCAAGGCCGCGTTTACGGCGGCCGAGGGCTGGGGCAGTTACGCGCAGGATATGAGCGAAAAGGGCCAGGCCTGTTCGCTCGATATCAAGCAGGGGAAACTGCGGCTGAGGAACGTAAGCCTGGTGTTTGCGGGCGACAACCCGCCGGCGCAGGTGGCGGTCAACCTCGGCGGCAAAGCGGTGGCGGCCGGCGTGCAGTTCACGGGGCAAAAGGCCCGCCTCAGCTTCGAGCCGGAAATCACGCTCAATACGGGAGATTCGCTGAAAATCACCATTCGCTGAATTAAACCATGTCTACAGAACAACCCGATCCCGATTTCGACCCCGAAGGCCCCGAGCCCGAGGAGACCAGCGACTACGCCCAACCCGATCTGATGCCGTGTCCGCATTGTCGCAAGATGATCAACGAGGAGGCCGAACGCTGCCATCATTGTGGCGAACTCGTCGATGATCCGCCAATGTCATCGCGCTGGTCGATGGCGACGATCTTCGTGATCTGCCTGTTGCTCGTCGTGTTTGCGGGCGGGCTACTCCTCGCATGGCTGCGATGAAGGCGTGTGCGGCCGCTTTCAGCCCCAGGGGCGACAGAACTTCTGTCGCCCGGGGCTCAGGACATCCCGACGCGATCTTTTCCCATGACCCACGCCATGGGCTACAATGTATCGCCCCTGCGGGGCTGAATACGGCCGTCGCAAGAAATGCGCCAACAACCAATATTGCGATCACATCTTCAACTCACGGCTCGAAAATGCTCTTGCGAGGCGGGGTTGCGGGCGCCGTCGCGGGACGAGCCTCGGGACGCGCTGTCCCCGGCGCCGCAGACGCAGGCTGCGGCCGCGTTACGGTCGGGACTGTCGGCTGGACGACGGGCTGAACTGCCGCCGGCGCAGCGGGCTGCGACGTACGCACATACTCGCGACGACGCGTGGCGTAGATCTCGCTCCAGTTCCAGTGATACCGCACCTGGAACCAGCGGTCGTCCAGACGCTTCCAGCTCGAACCCAGTTGCTCCAGCAGCGGGTCCGGCTCGGGACCGACCGACTTCTGTTTGCAGGCCTCGATCGTCCGTTCAAGCTCAGCGACACTGCTCTTGCCGTACTTGCGTCCCTCATACGTGTAGTCGATGCCGGCCTTCACGCTGTTGAGCGCCTTGGTGTAGCCCTCGATCTGCTTCTTCGAATCCTGCGGCAACTCCGGGAAGCGGTCCCAGACCGTGATATGCTCGAGATAGGGATACTGCTTGACGTGGGCCGAGATCGTGCGGGGCGACGTATCGCTGTAAATATTGGCAACGTAGCTGGCCAAGGGTATGTTGCGCCAGACCTGGGGGTCGAACGCCTTGCCGCGAATCAGCGCCGCGTAGTACTTGGACGCTGGATTTGGCCCGGTGAGATCGACCCAGGTGCCCGCGGGATGCGTGCTGACGATGGTCGGTTTCTCGATGTAGGTGCGGAAGTTGGACCTCGTGGCCGGACCGCCAAGGGTGCCGGGTTCCTGGCTGGCAAAAACTTCGGCAATCATGATGTCCACCGGCGGCTCCGTGCCCGCGAACATGCGGCCACAAGCCTGCGCGACATTCACCCCGATGAGCAAACACACCGCGACAACCCGGAGGATGCGCGTGGGCAGACGCATGAGCAAAGCACAGATGGCGATGGCAAACGCCGGCCAGATGGCGCCAAGGTAGCGCGGCATCCAGATGGGTCCCTGTTCCTGCGGCGTCTTGTGCAGCAGTTCCTGGGACACGAAGAAGTGGGCCAGCCAGAGAACGCCGAACAACGCGCCCAGCGCGGCTGCCAATTGCAGCGTCTTCTTGAGCCGATCGACAACCGTGTCGGCGCAGAGTTGCAGGGCAACCGCCGGCAGGACAAGGGCGACGGCCCAGATCACGCGCCAGTCAGTCGCCGCATCGTAGAAGGCGCCGCCCACCAGCCGGATGATACGCCAGTTCTCGAGCCACTCCTTGCCAGTTTTGCCATCGGCCAAGCCGATCGGTCGCGTCCAGCCGGTCTTCCATAGAGCAATCGCGAAGAACGCCAGCAACATCAACCCGAGCGCCCCGGCCAGGCTCGCGGCAATGATGCGGAACACCCGGCCGGACCAGAGGAGCGCGATACACAACAGGCCGGCGATGAACAGCACGAGTGTCCATTTCAATGCCAGCAGATGGAGTATCCATAGCTGAGGGGCCAATTGCAGGCCGGAAGTTGGCCCTGGATCGTGCCAGTTTCCGGGAAAGACCTCGACGATGGAATCCCAATAATATTGAGGCGAGACGAACGGCATGACTCCGTTCCGTCCAACGCCGTGCATGCCGAACATGCTGACGCAGTAATAGACATACGCCGGCAACAGCACCCACAACCCGAGCCAGAACACCAGCCGCCAGGCCGGTTGCACAGGCTGCTCGCCCAGCCGCACGCCACGAAGGCGGCGGGTCCAGGGAAGCGCACCCAGGATGCACAGCCCGAACACCACACAGACGGCCGTTGACAGGCCCGACACGATCTTGGGATTGATGTTGAACCCCTGCAGCATCAAGCTTCCGGCGGCCTGCTGATTGCGATCGTAGCGATTGGTCGCGTCATCGTCCTTGTAGGTGAACTTGGGCCATTCCCATGAATACATGTAGGCCGATGCCGCCGAAAGTGCGAGTTCCTCGCCGCCGCGGCCGCTGAGCACGCCGGGCACCCAACCCACGCCGGAAGCGCCCCAGCCCTCATCCTCGATCTTGTCGGCCATGCGGTTGAACTGGGTGTAGTGGACCAGCGGCGCCGAGGCGATGACCGCCATGCCCGCAACGAACGCCAGGAACTTCCGCCAGTGCATCTGCTTCTGGCTCAACAGGAAGATCGGCTGCAGCGCCAGCACGATCAGCCCCGGCACGTGCGTGCCGCCCACGAGAATACCCGCGGCAATCCACGTCAGCCACGCCACACGCAGGTTGGTCCGGAACCACCAGAAGAGTCCGCCGAGGTTCAACGCCACGGCCATCCAGAGCATCATGTACATCTTGGCATCATGCGAATAAACCATCATGTACGCCGACGATGCCGTGAAGAGAGCTACAACGAGGCTGGTGCGTTTGGAGACAAGCTGGCGAGCCAGGAAATACATGGCCGGCACCATGAGCGTGCCCGTGGCGGCCGGGAGCAACCGCAGCCAGAACGGCGTCATGTGATTGGCGCCGCCAATCCTCTGGGCCAGCCACCAGTTGAACTCGTACAAAAGCGGCCCGAAGCCGTCGTACTGGAGCACATCGAGCAGATCCTGAAAACTCGCCACCAGCCGGCGGAAGGTGTACGCCTCGTCGGTCCAGCAGGCGGGCTTGTCGATCCACAGGAAGCGGAACAGGCCGGCCGCAATCGTGATCAGCAGCAGCCAGAGCAGGGAATAGCGATCGAAGATGCCCGGGCGCGAGCTGGCCGTCGGCGAAGCAGGCGGCGCGACGGGCCGGCCAAGCACTCGATCCGACGAATACGCGCCGGGCCCGGCCACGGCGCGGGGCGATTCGGCTAGCTCAAACGGTTCCGGCTCGATTTCGCTCAACGGCGGCACGACGGGCGGCGCAGGCGGCGGCACCACGACCGCGGCCGACTCGCGCGGCATTTCCAGGGACGACAGAGTTGGCATCGAACCCGCCCGGAACCCGGCCGGTTCTGCTGGCGACGTTGGTGACGATGGCGCGGTCTCACCAAACCCGCCGTGCGACAGTGGGGCGGTTTCGCCGAAACCGCCGTTCTCGGCATGCGCTAGACCGCTCGGCGAGCGGTCCCTACCCAGCGGCTGCTCGGCCGCCGGCGATTCCCATGGAAGCCCGCCGTCCCGGCCGACCTCCGGGGTCGGCGGAAACGGATCGGACGCCGAGTCATATGATGGCGGCAGCGGCAACGGCTCGCCCATCGGCGGCAAAGTGTGTTCCGGCAGCGCCACAGCGGGAGACGGCGACGTCGCGGAATCGTAGGAGACGGGAAGTGGATCCGGCGAAATGGCCAGCGGCTCGGGAGCCCGTTCGGAAAGGTCCGCGAACATGCTGGGCGCGTGTTGCGCCGCAGCCGGCGCAGACTGCGGCTCCACCGGCGGCTTGGGCGTTGCCTCGTCGGCAAAGGGAATCACGTCGGACGGATCCTGTGACGGGGTTTTGACGTTGGGCGGATTTTGTGATTCCATTTCAACCTAGATACCCCACAACCACGCTGGTAGTTGCAGGCTTCTTTGAGAAGCTGTTCACCGTACTGCCTCCCCAACCCACACGGTCTTGACGTTGGCAAACTCGCACACGCCATACCCCGACAACTCCCTGCCAAACCCGCTGTTCTTGACGCCTCCAAACGGCAACCGCGGATCGGACTTCACGGCTCCATTGATGAACACGTTCCCGCAATCCAGCCGCGCGGCCGCCTGCTCGGCCAACTGCGTGTCGGCCGACCAGACACTCGCCCCCAGCCCAAACCCGGAGCGGTTCGCCAGTGCAATGGAATCTTCGAGACCGTCGGCCGCGATCACCGCCGCCACCGGGCCAAACGTCTCTTCGTCGAACGCGGCCATGCCCGGCCGGACATCGGTCAGGACCGTGACATCGTAATAGAACCCCGCCCGCGAAGCGCGCGTGCCGCCACAGACCAGCCAAGCCCCGGCCGCCACACTCCGCTCGACCTGGCCGTGGAGATTCTCCAGCAGATCCAGTCGAGCCAGCGGGCCAAGAACGGTGTTGCGATCCAGCGGATCGCCGACCACCAGCGCACGCATGGCGTCCGCCAGGGCCTGGGTAAACGGCACGGCGATGGACCGGTCCACAATGAACCGCTTGGCGGCGATGCAGCTCTGCCCCGAGTTCGTACATCGCGCGGCCGCTGCCGCTCGCGCCACGGCCGGGATGTCTGCGCCCGGCAGGACGATGAACGGATCGGACCCGCCCAGTTCGAGCACGCATTTCTTGAGCGACCGCCCCGCGGCCGCCGCCACGGCCCGGCCGGCGCGTTCCGAACCGGTGAGCGTCACACCGCGAATCAGCCGATGCTCGACCAGCCGTTCGGCCACCGAATTCCCGCAGCGCACCTGCACGAGCAGTCCGTCCGGGCCGCCCGCTTCGGCGAATATCTCCTCGATGGCGATCGCGCAACCGCAGACGTTGAGCGCATGCTTGAGGACGATCGTGTTCCCCGCGGCCATCGCCGGCACGGCCGCCCGAAAGGCCTGCCAGAATGGGAAGTTCCAGGGCATGATCGCCAGGATCGGCCCCAGCGGATCGAAGCGGACATAGCTTTGCGTGGCATCCGTGGGGATGAACTGCGGCTCAAGAAACCGGCCGGCATTGTTGGCGAAGTATTCGCAGGCCACCGCGCACTTTTCGATTTCCCCCTCGCCCGCGACGACGGGCTTTCCCATTTCGGTTGCCATGAGCCGGGCAAGCTCGATCTTCCTTCGCCGCAGCGACTCGGCCAGTGCGCTGACCCTGGCGCAACGCTGCTCGACGGTCGTGGTTGACCAGGCGGTAAATCCCTTGGCCGCCAGTTCCACACGTCGATCGATATCGCCGGCGTCGTGCAGCGGATAAGTCGCGATCACCCTTTCTGTGGCCGGATTGACCGAGCTGAATTCAGGAAGCATGAGTGCATGGTAGATGCGATGCGAACGACGGACAACCACCCCCTCCGCGATCTTTGCCCCGCAGCAGCGCAAACGCATGTAGTTCCGCCGGTGTCCCCACCGGCGGAATCCCGGGACACGCATGCAACGCCAAACACCAACACCGAGGCGCTGGCGGCACTTTGATAGCGAAATGCTTTTCCCCTGCGCTCCAGCCCCGATGCGCCGTCTTCGCCGCGGAGCGGCGACAGTCAATAGCCAGGGACGCAAGTCCCTGGACCAACGATTTGGGATGACCACGAGCCGCGAAGCGGCGACAGTAGTTTCGACGATGCTTGGCGACTATTTCCCGTTGCCGGTCGGGGTCAGTTCGTACCAGACAATGCCGACACGGGCCCGTTCGGTGGGCCGTGGACGAATGGTCAGGGGACAGAGCGCGTCGTATTCTTCGGCCGAGAGCAGCAGCAAAACGCGCAGGCCGGGCTTGGCAAAGAACGTCTCGCGCCAGCAGTCAATCATGGCGGCGGTCTCACCTGAGTTGAGTCCGCGAGCCTGAATGGCTGAGACGAGCCTCGCTTCGACCGCCGGGCCGACCAGCGGAAGGTCGGCCAGAGGTTGAGAGAGGCCGGGGGCGGCGCTATTGATCCAGGCGGCTTGGATGCCGGAGGCGTTGACGCGGACAATGAGGGCGCCGTCGTGGACCATTACCTCCCGCACCCCTTGCGCCTGCTCGTGCGACCATGGTAGATCGTCCACGGGTCCGGACTCGATGTGGACGATCTCGTCGCGCAGCGCCATTTGCAGAGGCGTCTTGAGTAGTGTGGGGCCGTCGTAATACAGGAACCGCTCGGTTTCGTCCCAGATGCTTACCCAGGAACTGTCCGTCTCACGCAAGCGACTCCACCAGGCATACTGCTGGCCCGGCGGCACATCGACGGGTCGCATCCATGTAAGTCGCTTGGGGCTAACGATGAGGCTCTGCCAGCGGACACCCACTTCCGCGATGTCATCGAGACCCAATGCGTTCGTGCGGCCGGTCTGAGCGTGTCCCGGTATCAACCACGGATAGGCGCGATTCTCAGGCAAGCGGCCGAGTGTCGGTGCGTCCAGACCGGATAGGAATTTCGGGACTTCATCGGCGGTGGTAATTCGCGAGACCTGGGGAATGTAGTCGGCAAGCGTATCAAAATCGTCCGGCCGCGGATACGCAAACCACGGGCGACCGCAACGAATGCGTGCGACGAGATCAACGGCCATGGGTTCACTTGCCGTCAGGTGAATTACGGGTTTGTAGACGTCGGTGAACAGTGGTCCGATACGATCCTTGAATTCAGCGATGGGATTGCCCGTGCGATGCACGAATGGCGGAATGCCCGCCAGTTCGGCCTGCACGAGCTTGACGTTGCCACCTTGTCCAAGCCATACGCCCCATTCCGCCAAGCGCAGATCGTATCCGTCCGGTGGATGGGGGACCAACACTCGGGCTGCCGCTTGCCGCTCGCGGGCGGTCTGGCCAGACAACATCAACTGTTTGACTCGTGCATGTACCTTGCTGGGCATCTCGGCGGCAATTTCACGACCCCAATAATCCAAGCGAACAATTCCCTTGACCGGACTCGACGACCACCAGCGCAGATCAATATGTGGCGTGCATGCCAATCCGTTCGGCTGGTCGCGTTGCACCAGTTTGGTGACTGAACCGAAGTCAGCCGACAAGATACCGAGGCCGTCAAGAGCGGCTTCTCGCACCAATGGCCGATCATCGTCGAGAAATCGTTCCATCAGTGGGATGTCCTTCGTGTTGAGACTCATTACCAAGGCGCGGATAGCCCACGCGGCCGTGTCGGCATCGGCCACGCCTGGCACAACTTCACGGAGCCATTCATCGGTGTGTTCAAATCCCAATTCGATAAGAAGTTTCAGGGCCGCGAGCCGCTCGGGCAGAGTCCCGCCGTCGCGGAACATACGATGAAGCATTGCCCGCGAGGCACCGATGTTCACCGGAATCGGCACCGGCCTCGCCCATCCTTGAATAACTGACGGTGCTCGCAGTTGAGCGGCCGCCCATTCGTGGCCGATGCGGCGCACCTGGCCGGCGAGGATGATGTATCCCGAGAGCAGGAGCAGCGCGAAGATGCAGAGCATCGGCCGCCAGAAGCCACGACGGAGGTCGGAGGGCAGTGTCACGCGACAGCGGGCGATTATGCCGATCCAGAACCGCGCGAGCCACCATACGGCAACGAGCACGGCCAATGGCACGCCGGCGAGGAAAAACTTCCATTCGCGCGTCGTCTGATTCAGGGGGAGCTGAATGGCCTCAACCCACTGGCGCGCGGTCCACGGAAAGAACGCATCTTCCATGCGGATCGGCCAGCCCGTGCCCCAGGCGATGAGGCACAAGCCCAACAACGCCGGGACGAAGGCCCACCGGGACACAGGCGACATGGCCCAGCGGGCCAGGAGACGAGGATGGCGACGGAGGTTGGTGGAACGGGAATCAGCGGGATCAAACGGCCGGCCGCATTCCGGGCACCGCCGGCTTTGTTCGAGCCCGTGTAATGGATACCCACAGCCCCAGCATCGACCCGGTTCGCTCACGCCGTCGCTCCCTTCAAACCAGTGCGGTTTGTGGACGGAAGCATACACCATGTGCAGGCGCGGGCCAACCGCAGTGAAGACCGGCGTGATCGGAAGGGTCCATCACACGCTCTGCGGACTGCCCGCCAGCAGGGCCAGCGTCCTCGCTGGCCTTCCTATCGCGCAACCAGTGTCTCAATAGAGACTTGCCACCCGCCAAGTCATCGACAATGCGCCCATTAGAACACCGCTACACCACAAACAGCCTCTCGGCTTGACAATCTTATTTTCAAACCCTAACACGCCATAATCCCCTGACCCCTCACGACTAACAACCCGCCCCGCCCCCGCGCGCTGCGCGCAACGTTTGTGCGCCTAAAATTCTTCCCGGATTTTTTCGGCGCACCTGTCCAGCACCAAACCCGTTTTCCGCACCCCCGCGCTGCGCGCCAACAGCGCCGGGGAGTTCTCGTAGGTTACATGGGCATTGGTTGACGAATAACGAGGCTTGCCCGATCAGATAGGCAAAGGAGCACGACAATGCCCCAGACCACGACAACCCCGATGACGATCAGCTATTCCAGATTCTCGTCACCCCAACAGGCCCAAGGCGATTCACGACGCCGTCAGGCAGATGCTGCCCAGGCTTGGTGCAGGGATCACGGATGCACGCTGACGGAAACCCTCCACGATGCTGGCCTCAGTGCCTACCACGGAGTCAACTCCACCGATGGCCACCTGGCCAGGTTCTTGCAGATGGTGGAAGCAGGATCTATCCCGACTGGTTCCACTTTGATCGTCGAATCGTTGGATCGACTTTCCCGTCAAGCGGTCGAAACCGCCGTGACCCAGTTCATGCGGATTGTGGATGCTGGTGTCCGGGTTGTCACACTTTTCGACGGCCAGACCTATGAGAAGGGCAAAATGGATCTGGGCAAACTGATGCTTTCCATCTTGGCGATGCACGTCGCTTTCGAGGAGTCCGAAAAGAAATCGATCCGATCCAGGGCGGCCAACGCTGCCAAACGGAAGTCGGGTGCGATCCTCAATGGCACTGTCCCAGCCTGGTGCCACATCGTCGATGGCAAGATCGTCCTGGATGAGGCCAAGGCTTCCGTCGTCAGAGAGATGGCCAGCATGAGCATCGCCGGCCACGGCAACACCGCGATCGCCAAGATGGTCAACGCCAAGTACCCCGACTTCTGTGCCAAGGGGTTCATCAACCCCAGCCGTGTCCACTTCATATTGCGGAATCCTGCCCTGACTGGCCGGCACCAACCAATGACGCTTTCCCGCCAGGGTGCCAAGCGGGTTCGGACTGCCGTGGGGCCGTTGATCGAAGGCTACTACCCCCGGATCCTCAGTGACGATGAGTTCTTCGCTGTTCAACATGCCCGAGCCGGCCGCCGGCGTAGTGGTGGCCCCAGCACCCAATGGACGAACCTCTTCAGTGGCCTACTTCGCGATGCGGACGGATCATCGTTGACTGTTATCCGTTCAGGTGTCCAGAACAAGCACAGGTCATTTGTGTCTTCCGCTGCCGCCCGTGGTTCCATCGGGGCATCGGCCTATGTTGCCTACCCCATCGTCCCGTTTGAGTCAGCCATCCTGGTCCAATTATCCGACGTCATCCTTCCCGCCATGGCCACCACCAGCAACAACGACGGGGCCGTCAAGGTTGCAAGTCTGACTTCTCAAATAGGGCAACTGGACAACAAGATCGCCGACATCCAATCCATGGTCATGTCCACCAGTTCCCCAAGTATCGTGGCCATGCTCCTTCAGATGGATGCCAAGCGGGTGGGGCTGGTCGCTGAGTTGGACTCCGCTAAGGGCGAACAGGCTGCTCAAGCCCTGGTCCCGATCAACGCCGCCCGTGAGCAACTGGCGGTACTGGTCAACTACTGCAGGCATGGGACATCAGATCTCACTGAAGACCAGAGAGTCCAGGCCAAGGCCGCCCTGGCCAGGGTCGTCAAGAGCATCACTTCCAAGTTCTCCATGATCGTTGGCGGCCGGCAGGCAGATGTCACCGTCGAGCTGGTGGACGGCCGCAGGTTTGAACTGGTAATCGCCGCCATCAAGGGGTTGCGTGAACCCATCGTGCGGGGCCAGAGGTTCGTCGCGTGCGGGAGTGTTGTGATGCCGACCGAGATGGCGAGAGCGATCAGCCAACAATACTCGGACGAACTGGCGGTTGCTGTGGCTGCCTGACACCCTCCAGATCGACCCACGGCTCGGAAAACGGGTCAGGCGTTCACGACATTCAGCGTCCTAGACTGCTGGCGTCAGTATCGGGAGGCGGCCAAGCTGGGGGATGAGCTGAAGTTTTCTCAGATTCGTGACGCCGCGTACAGCGTCGCGTGCAAAACCATGAACCTGGATCAAGCCAGAGTCCTGGCTGGGCATCGACTTCCAGGATCGGTGGACCACTACGTCCGCCGCCGACCTGATTTTGTGAAGGATGTCACGGGGCGCTTCAATTCCAGCCAGCGCGGGGCGCTTCAAAACCAGCCAACAACTTCCGAACCTCTATACCACATACGTAGCTCTCAATGCAAGTCCCAACAGACTTTGATCTGCCCCGGATAGCGGGAAGGACGG
>JANYKD010000418.1 GCA_025361735.1 Phycisphaerales bacterium | reverse complement strand
CTGGTTCGGCCTCTCTTGAAAACCGGATGTTGTTGCTTCACTGAGCCCGCGGCCCCTGGCGGCCGCACATTGCACCCGAGAGGAGATTCAAATGAACAAGCAGGCTAAAACCTTCATGGTCGGCGCGCTGGCGCTGATCGCTCTGCCGGCGGCTCTTTACGCGGCCCCGATCGTGGATGGTGTCAAGGACGCCGGCTACGGTTCGCCGCTTTCGACCCAGACGACCCAGACCAATTTTGGTGACAACAACCTGGGCGGCATTGACTACGCCAACGGTTCGGAGCTGGACGAGGCCTACGCCATGATCAACGGCGGGACCCTGTACCTGATGCTGACCGGCAACCTCGAGTCCAACTTCAACAAGTTGGAGATTTACTTCGACACCAAGTCGGGCGGGCAGAATCCGCTGCGCGGCGACAATCCGAACGTGGACTTTGACGGGCTCAACCGCCAGAGCGGCCTCACCTTCGACACCGGGCTGGCCATGGACTACTGGTTCGCCTGCGGCGGCGGCGGCGGACCGTACCAGCTCTACTGCAACTACGCCGAGCTCCTTTCGGGCGGCGGCGGCGCGGGCGGCTACCTCGGCGCCTCCTCGGCCGGCAGTGGCGGTCTCTCGGGCGGCTCGAACCCCTTCGGAATCCAGTGCGCCATTGCCAACATGAACACGGCCGGCGTGGGCAACGGATGCGGCGCGGCCTCGGGCTCGGGCGTATCGTCCGGAATCGAACTGGCCATCCCGCTCGCGGCCCTCGGAAACCCGACGGACTGCATCAAGATCTGTGCGTTCGTCAACGGCGGCGGCCACGACTACGTGTCCAACCAGGTGCTGGGCTCGCTTGCGGTCGGAACCTGCAACCTGGGCGAGCCGCACACGGTGGACTTCAGCCAGCAGCCCGGAGCGCAGTGGTTCCAGCTGTGCCCGCAGGTGACGCCGACGCACACCGCCAGTTGGGGATCGCTCAAGCGCCTGTACAAGTAGACTCGTCGCGAACGACTCAAGAAAGCAGGGCGGCCGTCTCCCATCCAGGAGGCGGCCGTTTATTATTCCGGCCAGGGGAGGGCCCCCGCATGTTTGCGCCGGGTTCTCGTCTCGCGATGTTTGGCTGGGGCTCGGGCCGTCTCTTGCCGCCACTGTGTGACCGACACTGCGGCACCCAAGTATTCCCACAGTGTCCAGACCCGGCTTCGGCTGACAGTCTGTCAGTTCTCCGCTGACACCCTGCCTTTCCGATCCGGAAGCTGATTTCAATCGCTTCCGGCATCACTGTATCAAACCGCTGTCTGTCAATGACTTACAACTTCAAATTCGTCCGGGCCCGATCGGCACAGTCCATGCGATTGGGTCCAGGCAGTTGTGTTGTATTTCCGACTTCCAAGAGAACAAGGAGGCTTTCCATGAGACCCATACAGGCTTCATTTGCTGCTTGCTGCGTGGCATCCCTTGTTGGCCTCGCCGGGCTGGCCGGGTCCGCAGGCGCCGAAGGCGCGCGCATTCCCACCTCGCTGGGAGAGGGCAGCACCGTGTGGCTGGAGGGGACCTCCACCATGCATGACTATGAAAGCTGGCCCACGGCCATGAAGCTCCGCCTGGAACGCAGTCTCGCTGGCGCGGATCCGGCCGATGCCCGCGCGCTCGAGGCGCTGGTTCGTGCAAACCACGTGACCAGCCTCGACCTCCAAGTGCCGGTGAAGTCCTTGCTGTCCGACAAGGGCGGGCTCGACAAGAACCTCTGGAAGGCCCTCGACGCCGACAAGTACCCGGAGATCCGCTTTCAGCTCTCGCACTACTCGATCCTGCCCCACGAGGCTGCGGCGGGCGATACTCTTTCACTCAAGGCCGAAGGCCTCCTGACCATTTCCGGGCAGGAGCGACCGGACACGCTCACCGGGCGCGCCTGGAGGGCCGAGCAGGGCCTGTGGCTCGAGGGTAGCCAGAAGCTGCTGATGAACCACTTTGGAATCAAGCCCCCGAAGATGATGCTGGGAATGCTCAAGGTCGCCGACGAGATCACCGTGCACTTTCGCCTCTTGATCCAGGCAGGTGAACCCCGCTCGACGGCCGAAGCCACGGAAAGAAAGTGAGGAGAAAACAAATGAAGCCCTCTTATCGTCGTCCTCTGCCTGCCGCCCCTCGGGGCCTGGCACTGATCACCGGCGCCCTGGCGCTCGCGGTTGTTTTCGCCGGCACGGCCCGGGCCGAGGACACCAGCAGTTCAACCAGCGCCCCCCAGACCATCGTGATCCAGCACCTGCGGGCGCACGACCAGCGCGGCGTCAACGTGTTTGAATCGCCCAAGGAAGAGGGCGTGCCCTACACCGGGTTCAAGCTCCAATTCGGAGCCGCCTTTACCCAGCAATTCCAGGACCTGACCCACGAGAACACCGCGGACACCACTGGAAAAAAGGGCGCCAACACGCTGATTCCCATCGGCAATGGCTTCAACAACGCCGTGGCCAACCTCTATATGGACGCCCAGCTGGCCAAGGGTATCCGGGTCCAGATGACCAGCTACCTGTCTTCCCGTCACCACGACGAAACGTGGGTCAAGGATGGCTGCCTGGTGATCGACAGTTCGCCCATCAAGAGCGAGACGCTCGACAAGCTGTTCGACGTCATGACCCTGAAGGTGGGTCACTTCGAAATCAACTACGGCGA
>JANYKD010000490.1 GCA_025361735.1 Phycisphaerales bacterium | reverse complement strand
CTGAGGGAAGCGGGCCGGCTCGACGAAGCGATCGCCGCATATCGTCGCGCGATCGCTCTCAGGTTCGACTATCCCGAAGCCCACAACAATCTTGCCAATGCGCTGAAGGACAACGGCCAACTCGACGAGGCCATCGCGGGGTATCGTCAGACCATCGCTCTCAAACCGGACCTGCCCGAAGCACACAGCAATCTCGGCAATGCACTCAAGGACAAAGGACAACTCGATGACGCCATCGCCGCCTATCGCCAGAGCATCGCCCTCAACCCCGCCTTGTCGGAAGCACGCAGCAATCTCGGGATTGCACTGGCCGAATCGGGACAACTGGAGGAGGCAATTGCCACCTATCGCCAAACGCTCGCCCTCAACCCTGGCTATACTGCGGGCCACGACAATCTGGTCTACGCGCTGCACTTTCACCCGGATTACGATGCCCGCGCCATCGCGCAAGAGCACGTCTCCTGGAGACGGCGGCACGCCGAGCCATTGAAAGAGCATATCCGGCCCTGCTCCAACGACTGTAACCCCGACCGCCGCCTGCGGATTGGCTACGTCTCGCCTGACTTCCGCGATCATGTGGTTGGACGGAATCTATTGCCCTTGTTCCGTCAGCACGATCACCAGCAATTCGACATCACGTGCTATGGCCAGATACGCCTGCCCGATGCAACAACTGCCGTGTTTCAACAGCACGCCGACCGCTGGCGCAACATCGCGGGTGTCTCCGACGAACGGGTCGCGGAACTCATCCGCACGGACGGCATCGACATCCTGGTGGACCTGACGCTACATATGACCAAGAATCGCCTGCTCGTCTTTGCCCGCAAGCCTGCCCCGGTGCAGGTGACCTTCGCCGGCTATCCCGCCAGCACCGGGCTAAGCGCCATCGACTACCGCCTGAGCGATCCGTACCTGGACCCGCCCGGCATGGATGAGTCCGTCTACAGCGAACGAACCATTCGCCTCCCCGACAGTTTCTGGTGCTACGACCCGCTGGAATGCCGTGACATCCCCGTCAATTCCCTGCCCGCCTTGAATACCGGCGCCGTCACCTTTGGGTGCCTCAACAACTCCTGCAAGATCAATGACCCCCTGCTGAAGATGTGGGCACAAGTGCTGCGGAGAACCAAATACTCTCGCTTGATACTACGGGCGAATCAGGGCAGCCAACGCCAGAGGATTCTCGATATACTGACGCAGGAAGGCGTCGAGCCGAGTCGAGTCGAGTTCCTCGCCAAGCAGCCGCGACAACAGTATCTGCGATCATATCACCGCATCGACCTGGGTCTGGATACCTTCCCCTATGGCGGTCACACCACCAGTCTGGACAGCTTGTGGATGGGCGTGCCCGTGGTAACCCTCGTGGGACAAACCGCCGTTTCACGAGCCGGGTGGTGTCAACTCTCCAATCTGGGCTTGACCGAACTGGCCGGACAGACGCCCGAGGATTTCGTGCGCATTGCCGTGGCACTGGCCGGTGATCTACCGCGATTGCAGGAACTACGCTCCACGTTGCGGGGGCGGATGGAACAATCCCCACTGATGGATGCCCCACGCTTCGCCCGCAACATCGAAACCGCGTATCGCACAATGTGGCGAAACTGGTGTGGCGGAATCACCGGCTTGCGATAGGACCAAGGCTGCTCGATACTGCCCGACATGGCCGAACCGACGATCCAACAAGCTCTGCAGATCGCCGTGCAGCATCATCAAGCGGGCCAGCTTCAGCAGGCCGAAATCCTCTACAGACAGATCCTCGCCCAACAGCCGAATCATGCCGATGCCCTTCATCTGCTCGGACTCATCGCTCATCAGATTGGGCGGCATGATCTCGCTGTGGATTTGATCGGGCGGGCCATCGCCATCCAACCCGCCTATCCCGACGCCCACGTTAATCTCGGCAGTGCCCTCAAGAGCAGCGGCCAACTGGACGAGGCCATTGTTGCCTACCGGCAGGCGATCGCCCTTCAACCCAGCCTGCCCGCAGCCCACAACAATCTCGGCATTGCTCTGGCGGACAAGGGACAACTGGACGAAGCCATCGCCGCCTACAGTCGGGCCATCGCCCTCAACCCCAACTTCCCGGACGCGCATATCAACCTCGGCAACGCGCTGCAAGCCAAGGGGAAGTTCACGGAGGCGATTGCCTGCTTTGGTCGGGCCGTCGCCCTCAATCCGCAGGGTGCTGAAGCTTTCTACAACCTCGGCAACGCCCTGCAAGCCAACGGACAACTCGATGAAGCGATAGCCGCGTTTCGTCAAACCATCGCGCTCAAACCCAGCTTTCCGGAGGCCTTCTTCAATCTCGGCAACACACTGAAAGACAAGGGACAGTTCGATGAGGCGATCGCCAACTACCGTCAGGCGCTCGCGCTCAATCCCAACTTCGCCAAAGTGTACAACAATCTCGGCAATGCCCTGCGCGTTCGGGGGCAACTGGATGAGGCCATTGCCTCCCACCGGCAAGCCGTCGCCCTCGAACCCAATCACGCTGAATCTCACGCCAACCTCGGCGCCGTCCTGGCCGACACGGGGCAAGCCAATGAGGCCCTCGCCGCCTACCGTCAGGCCATCGCCCTCAAACCTGACAACGCGTGGATCAATAGCAATTTATTGTATACACTGCACTACGCTCCAGATGGTGACGCTCAGGTGATCGCCGAGGAACATCGTCGCTGGAATCGTCTGCACGCAGAGCCATTGAGATCGAGCATCCAGCCGCATCACAACGATCGCACGCCGGACCGCCGCCTGCGAATCGGTTATGTGTCGCCGGACTTGCGGGAGCACCCCGTCGGCCGGTTCCTCTTGCCTCTGCTCGCCAACCATGACAAGAGCCGCTTTGATCTGTCCGCGTATGCCCAGGTGCCCGCTCCGGATGAACTGACCCGACGACTGCGTTCATATACCGATGGCTGGCGAAGCATCGTCGGGCTCTCCGATGCTCAGGTCGCCGATCTGATCCGTCAGGATCGCATCGACATCCTCGTGGATTTGGCCGGGCACACCGCCAGCGGCCGACTTCTGCTCTTCGCACGCAAGCCCGCGCCGGTGCAGGTAACCTATCTTGGCTACCCGAATACGACCGGCCTGAGCACCATGGACTATCGTCTGACCGATGCTTACGCCGATCCGCCGGGACAGACCGAGCAGTATTACTCCGAACAGCTGGTTCGCCTGACTCCGTGCGCCTGGTGCTACGAGCCATCCGCGTGCCCACCGATAACTGAGCGTCGGGACGGCCCGATCACCTTTGGCTGCTTCAATACTCTCGCCAAGGTGACCGACCCGATGCTCCGACTATGGAGCGAGATTCTGCGAGCTGTACCCGAGTCACGCCTGCTGGTGAAGGCGGCGGGCCTGAACAGCGAACGCGCGCGGCAGCGCGTCAGGGAACTCCTGGACCAGGAGGGAATCGAGCCCTCGCGGATAGAGTTGCGCGGGTACGAGGTGGACCGCGACGAGCATCTGGCTCTCTACGGAGCCATGGACATCGCCCTGGACACATTCCCCTATCACGGCACGACCACCACCTGCGAGGCCTTATGGATGGGTGTCCCGGTCGTCACGCTGGCCGGGCCAACGCATGTTTCCCGCGTCGGTGTGAGCCTCCTCTCCAACGTCGGCCTGCCGGAACTCGTGGCACAGGATCCCGACAATTACGTCAGGATCGCGGCAACGCTCGTCGCCGACATGCCGCGCCTGGCGGAATTGCGGCGGAACCTGCGACAGCGAATGCAGCAATCACCTCTGATGGATGCTCCGCGTTTTGCCCGCGCCGTCGAGACGGCCTTCGGACAACTGTGGCAGACGTGGTGTGCCAAAGTTCCCGCCTTGCGATAGCACGATTAGTATCGGATACTGCGCGGCATGGCTCCACTGACCATCCAGCAAGCCTTGCAGATCGCCCTCCAGCATCATCAGGCGGGCCAACTTCCGCAGGCCGAGAACCTCTACCGGCAAATCCTCGCCCAGCAGCCGAAGCATGCGGATGCGCTGCACTACCTCGGTGTGATCGCCGCACAGGTCGGGCAGAATGAGATCGCTCTGGACTTGATCAGGCAGGCCATCACCATCAAACCCAATTGGCCGGACTTCCACAACAGCCTCGGCAATACCCTGAGGAACATGAACCGTTTGGACGACGCGATCGCCGCCTTTCGCCAGGCCCTCGCTCTCAAACCAGACTACCCCGAAGCCCTGAGCAATCTGGGCAGTGCCCTGAAGAGCAACGGTCAGTTGGACCAGGCGATCGCAACTTTTCGTCAGGTCCTCGCCCTCAAACCCGACGTGCCCGAAAGCCACAGCAATCTCGGCACCGCCCTGGCGTGCGATGGACAACTGGACGAGGCCATCGCCGCCTTTCGTCACGCTGTTACCCTCAGGCCCAACTCGCCAGAGGTGCTCAGCAATCTCGGCAACGCTCTAAAAGATGCCGGGCGGCTGGACGAGGCTCTCGCCGCCTGTCGCCAAGCCATCGCCCTCAAGCCGAACTTCCCCGAGGCCCTCAGCAATCTCGGCATTGTCCTGGCGAACAAGAGGCAACACGACGAGGCCATCGCCACTTTTCGCCAGGCCATCGCCCTCAAGCCCGACTTCCCGGAGCCCCACAGCAATCTCGGCATCGTCCTGACGACCAAGGGACAACTCGACGAAGCCGTCGCCGCCTGCCATCAGGCCATCGCCCTCAGGCCCGACTACCCCGAAGCCCATAACTCGCTTGGCAATGTCCTGAGAGACCAGGGGCGCATCGACGACGCAATCGCCGCCTACCGTCGGGCTCTGGTCCTCAAGCCCCACTTTCCCGAAGCCTGCAGCAATCTCCTTTACGCGATGCACTTCCATCCCGCCTATGACCTCCAGGCGCTTGCGGAGGAACACCGTCGCTGGAGCCTTCAGTACGCCGCGCCGCTGAAACAGTTCGTCCAACCCCACGTTAATGACCGCAGGCCCGACCGTCGCCTGAGGATTGGCTATCTCTCACCGGATTTCCGCCGACATCCCGCCGGGCTGCTGGCGCTGCCGCTGCTGGAATCGCACGATCACGACCAGTGCTGTATCTACTGCTATTCCACGGCCATCTCACGCGACAGCATCACGGAGCGATTCCAAAGTGCCGCTGACGTATGGCGGGAGGTTGCCGGGTTGTCCGATGAGCATCTCGCCGACCTGATTCGGAACGACCAGATCGACATCCTGGTCGATCTGACCATGCACATGGCAAATAACCGGCTTCTGGTGTTCGCGCGCAAGCCCGCACCGGTGCAGGTGACGTGCCTTACTCCAGGCACGACGGGTCTATCCACCATGGACTACCGCCTCTTTGACGCCTATGTCGATCCTCTGGGCGCGCCGGCAGCCTGCTACACCGAGACAACCATTCGCCTTCCCCATTGCCATCTTTGCTTCCAGGCTCCCGCCAACAGTCCTACGGTCCAAGCCCCTCCCTTCATACGCACCGGCCACATCACCTTCGGAAGCCTCAATAATTTCTGCAAAACGACACCGCAGGTTCTTGACCTCTGGAGCCAGATCCTTCAGGCCGTGCCCCACTCGCGGCTGATCCTGCGTTGCCCCTCTGGCCGCACACAGCAACGCGTGCGTAATCTGCTGAACGAACGCGGGATTGCCTCCGATCGGATCGAATTGAGCGACCAGCGACTGCCGCCTCAGGAGTATCTCGGTCTGCACCATCGGATGGACATCTATCTGGATCCATTCCCCTTCTCAGGCTTCACCACCAGTCTGGATGCCTTGTGGATGGGAGTGCCGCTGATCACGCTGGCGGGACAAACCGGTGTGGGGCGCGGTGGGGTGGTCCTGCTATCCAATCTGGGAATGTGTGAATGCATCGCCCAGACCCAGGAGGAATATGTGCAGAAGGCGGTGGCACTGGCCAATGATCTTCCACGGCTGATCAGCTACCGTTCTGCCTTGCGCCAACGGATGGAGCAATCACCCCTGATGGATGCCCCACGTTATGCCCGCGACGTCGAGGCGGCCTATCGCCAAATGTGGCGGATGTGGTGTGCGTCGCGCACCGATCCGGCATCGCCCGACACTCGCGCCGGCTAAATTGCAGCACCGGCTTTTCCGTGTTACGCTCCGGGTTACTACTATGAAGACAAAACGGGCGATGATCACCGGCATCACGGGCCAGGATGGGTCTTATCTGGCCGAATTGCTCATCGACAAGGGCTACGAGGTGCACGGCATCGTCCGTCGCTCGAGCTCGCTGAACCGCTCGCGCATCGACTCACTTTTCGCCGCTCGCGGCCATGCCACAGGCGATCGAGAGGCGCCGGTCCTCCTGCACTATGGCGACCTCACCGACGCCTCCTCCATCAATCGCCTGCTGCGGGAGATTCGCCCCGACGAGATCTACAACCTGGGCGCGCAAAGTCATGTGAAGATCAGCTTTGAGATCCCCGAATACACCGGCGACACCGTCGGCCTGGGCACGCTCCGCATCCTCGAGGGAATCCGCGAGAGTGGTTTGCGGCCCCGCGTCTACCAGGCAGGATCGTCGGAGATGTTCGGGCAGTCACCCGAATTACCCCAGAAGGAAACCACGCCCTTCCACCCGCGCTCGCCCTATGCCGCGGCCAAGGTGTACGCCCACTGGCTGGCGGTGAACTACCGGGAAGCATACGACATGTTCGTGTGCAACGGCATCCTCTTTAACCACGAGTCGCCTCGTCGCGGCGAGAACTTCGTGACCCGCAAGATCACCCTGGGCGTGGCGGCCATCAAACTCGGACGCCAGTCGAAGCTGGCGCTGGGAAACCTGGAAGCGCAGCGCGACTGGGGCTACGCCGGGGATTATGTCGAAGCGATGTGGCTGATGCTGCAACAGGAAAAGCCCGATGATTACGTGGTGGCGACGGGACAGGCACACAGCGTCCGCGAGTTCTGCGAGGCGGCTTTCGCCCACGTAGGCTTGGATTATCGGCAACACGTGGTTGTCGACCCACTCTATTTCAGGCCCACCGAAGTGGATGTCCTCCAGGGCGACGCCACGCGAGCCCGCACGCGACTCGGCTGGCAGCCAAAGACCACCTTTGCGGAATTGATCAAACTCATGGTCGATGCTGATCTGGAGTGCCTCAAGAAGCAACCGGGGTGAATGCCATGTTCCAGGCCATCCAACGCTGCCGAGTCTGCGGCAACCCCACGCTGCCAACGCTCCTGCATCTGGGCGAGCAGTACCTCACGGGCGTGTTCCCTCGCAGCACGGATGCCGCGCTCACCTGTGGCCCGCTGGAACTCGTCAAGTGCCATGGCCCGCTCGGTGGCGGCCACTGCGGCCTCGTGCAACTGCGCCATTCCTACGATCTGGCCGAGATGTACGGCGACAACTACGGTTATCGCTCGTCGTTGAATCGGTCCATGGTCCAACATCTGGGCGAGCGAGTGGCCGGGCTTCTCAAGCTGGTGCCGCCACGGCCGGACGACTTGATCATCGATATTGGCAGCAACGACGGGACGTTGCTCTCGTTCTACCCAACCGGCGGGCCGACTCTGCTGGGCATCGACCCCACCGCCGCCAAGTTCCGCGCCTTCTACCGCAAGG
>JANYKD010000403.1 GCA_025361735.1 Phycisphaerales bacterium | reverse complement strand
GCTGTGGGCGCTGGTAGGAAACGAGTTTCCTACGCAGCCGCCCGACGCGACCGGCCAGATTGTGCTTCAGGCGGCTTCAGCCGCGTGGCAACTTTCAGTTGCTCCTCAAACCCACCGGCTTTAGCCGGTGGTCGTTTAGTTGCCCTCCAACTTCACGTAGTCAATGCCCACCATGTAGGCCTTTTCCGCCTTCTCATTGGCTCCCGTGATTTCGAACGTCAGCTTGTGTTCGCCGGGCGTCAGTGCCATCGCGCCGAAGCTGATCGGGCCGCTGGGGATCACGGTGGGGTTGTAGAGGTCGATCGGCTCGCCGACCTTCTTGCCGTCGAGGTACACCTGGGTGATGCCGTAATCCCTCGCCTTGGTGAACTGGATGGTCAGCTTGTATTCGCCGGCGGCCGCCACGGGGAGCGCCAAATCGAGTTTGTCGCCGATCTTGGCCTTGGTCCACCAGAGCTGTGCCTCATTGCTCCAGGCGCCCGTGTCGTAGGCCATCTCCTGAGTCCCGGCGCCGCCGCCGGTCTTGCCCAGCACCTTCATGTCTTCGGCTTCGATCACGCCCTTGATGCGAGCGGCCGGTGTCGCGTTTGTCCAATAGCCAGCCCGTTCGTCCACGGGTGCGGCCTGATAGGGATCCTTCTCGCCGGCCGCCTGATACCAGTAGGCCGTGGCCGCGTACAGGCACGGCCGCTTGTTCGCGTAATACTTCTCGATGTCCGCCTCGAACGCGGTCTGGAACGGCACGTTGTCGGCAATGTGCCAGCGATTGACGGAAATGTGGCCTTTCAGGTTCTCCGAGATTGGCTGGTTGTGAAACGCATGCTGGAAGAGCTTGGGGCTGCTCCAGGCGTAGCCGAAATAGTCCTCGGAGCCGGTGCCGAACGTCGAAGGGAACTTCTCGCCATCTACGAAAAACTTCTCATCGCCCTCGCCCCACCAGCCACCCTTGGGGCTCCAGATATGCAGCATGACGCCAACAAACCGGCCGCGACCCTGCGTCTTCAGCATCGTCCAGTCGATCTGCCGTTCCTTCTCCGTGGGCAGGAAGGCATCACGATGCCACTTCACATGGAAGCGGCCGAGCGTATCGATGGGCTTGGTCAGTGGCGCCTGCACGATCTCCAACGAGATCTCGCGTGCTTCCTTGCCATCGTTGATCAATTCAATCTTTGCGGCCTTGGCGAAGGGCATGTTCCAGTTGCTGTACCACGTCCCGTCATCGGTCAGACCGCTCGTGTACGAGCGATACTGATTGGCCCCGGCGGCCGTGCCGAAGAAATCGCCCAGCGGGCACCAGACGGCCGGTTCCTTGTCATCATCCCAGGTGATCTTCAGCACCAACTCGCGGAGGATCGTGCGGTCTTCCGGCGACTTGGGCAGTGCCATCTTCATCCGCAATCCCGTGATCGCCTTGGGTCCCGCGAGTTCGGCGACAACCGCCGACGCACCGGCCGCCACGGTCACCTTCTTCACATCGCCCGCTTGCGTTCTGGGACCGCAACTGGCCAGCGTCTTGTCCGCGGCATCGAGAGCGGCCATTTCCTCGGCCGACAACTCCCGCTTGAACGTCGGCACCTTCGTTCCCTCGGGGAATGTGCCATAGGTGAAGTGGAAATACTGGCCCCAACCCTTGTCGGCGACGATCTTGCACGACTTCTGATAGGGAATCGGGGCGTAATTGTTCTCGCCGTTGGCCACGTTGTGGACCAGCGCCTTGCCGGTGAACGGCGCGTTCTTGTGATCGAAGTAGCCGATGAACGGTAGATCGACGGCCGGCTCGGTGGCACCGTCGAGGTAGATGCGCACATGTCCGTTCTGCGGCCTGGCCGACCAGGTCCGCCAGATGCAGCCTGGTCCCTGCATTTCGGCCAGCACAAAGGTCTCGCCCTCTTTGCGGATGACGCCGCCGCCGTCGCCGTTGGCATCCCAGCCCACGTATTTGCCGGTGGCCGCGTCGTATTTGCTGGCACGGTCATAGCTGGACCACTGGGCGCACGTCTCGCCCTTCTCGGGGAGCACGGTCAGGCGTTCCAGGTCGGTGACGCGCTTGACGAGATCGATATA
The DNA here is from genome assembly GCA_025361735.1 of Phycisphaerales bacterium. Taxonomy (GTDB): domain Bacteria; phylum Planctomycetota; class Phycisphaerae; order Tepidisphaerales; family Tepidisphaeraceae; genus JANYKD01. The sequence continues at coordinate 11,319 of JANYKD010000403.1, read as the reverse complement.
GCTGTATTGAGTCTCGGCCGCGGAGGCGATCGACGCCGCCACGCACAGCACAAACAACGCGAGGGTAGCTCTCATTGGTGTCTCCTGGTCAATCCGAATCGTGATTGTCTTGCGGACAAGTTACCTTGGTCCGCAAGTCCGACACCGTTGGTAGTGCGGTCACGATTCGTTTGTTGATTGTGGAATGTGGCGGATGGCGGATTACGATTTTGCGATCGAATTGCCGGGGCGCACCTGCTCGTATCAATCCATGCGCGTTGGCTCGCGTGTTGACGACATCGCGGTCCACGAATCCTGCGGAGGCGAATATCACCGGCAATCGATCGCGCGGACGCTATTCTCCTGTGATCGCAGTCGGCCGAGCGCGACGACGAAGGATGAGCGTGAGTGAGCCTCCGGCCAGGAGGAGTATGGAACCAGGCTCGGGAACTGAGCCAGACCCGGAAGAGTATCCCGAGGATGATGTGGATGCTGATTGCGTTCCTGAATCGATTGACGCCACAGTTTGTGATTTTGCGGCTGCCGAGGATTGCGCGGACGATTCGGGGAATAGGTAACTGTATAGCGATTGCGGTCGCCCGTCGCCGTTTTCTCCGCGTGCGAGGGCGAGCTGAAATGTCCCAACTGTAGCGGTCACGCCCAACGCAGCGATGAGGGTGTATGTCCAGAAGAAAACCCGACCAATCGAGCACGGCACAGAGGCAGACTTGGCGAACGAGCCGCATACGGATCCGATCGTTGCCGCAATGAACCCGCTCGAAACGCCCGCTCCGCCCGCTCCCGACGCGCCTGCGGCCGACAGGAGGCCGATTGACGGGCTTATAGCCGGGAGAGAAATGGAAATAGCAGACATCTGCAGCGCACTCTGTCCGAGCACCACCGCGACCGCGCCGGCCGTGAGCACCAGCCCGCGTTTGGCCATGCGATCTCGGAGCAGATGTCGTCCGCGGCTCAGGTTTGACGCAACGGTGCCCGGGCTCTCGCCGAGCAGCTTTGCTGTTTCCAGCACCGTCAAGCCGTGAAAATGGTGCAGGACGATGGAATCACCGTAGGCCTCCGGCAGCTTGGCGACGGCATCCTCCAACTCGTATTGCATCTCGCTGGCCAGCACTGGGTCGGTGTTGCCGGTTACGGCGGCTCCCGCCTCAGCCGCCGCCCGGCGCTCATGCCGTTGGCGGGTCACCGCAGCCCGGCGATGCCGGCTGCCCGTGTGCCACGCCACCCGATAAAGCCAGCCCGCGATAGAGGCGCGTGTGGTCAACGTCGCGGCCTTGTCGGCCAATGTCAGAAACACCGTCTGAAGCACGTCGTCGGCGTCAACGGTCCGCCCGGCCGCGCGCTGGCAGATGCGCAGAACCGTCGGCGCATGGCGACGAAAGAGCTCGTCGAACGCTGCAGTGTCTTCAGCTTCCAAGAATCGTGTCAGCAGTTGCCCATCGGCGAGGTCGGTGAGGTTCATGTTTCCAGTACTCCCTAATCCATTATCCCACGTCGGGGCTAAATGTATGCAATAAATCTGCCACGTTTTCATAATTTTGTGAAATCGGGAGGTTACTCAGGCCGGGTCTCTTGATGTGCCGGAATCCCGCGATTTTCGGAAAGGATGCACAGATTGGCCGGCGAGCAGGGATATAACAGGGGGCGGATGCTTCTGTCGTAGCACGGCGGGAGTCCAGACGCCCGCGGGACATGTTTCATGGCGAATCTCATCATGCCATCCTCGACACGATCATCGGCATTGCGGCCGACACGGTCCGCGCCGCAGACAAGCGAGGTCGAGCATCGCCTGCGGGAAGCCGGCGCTGCCCTTGCCGGGCAGGCGGCTCTCCATCCGGCACGACCAAGAGCCGCCAACCAGGCATGGCGGTGCCGGGTTAGTATGGTGAGCATTGTGTTGCTGGTGTTGGCGATGGTTGTGGCGTGGCGGAGTACAATCCGCGCCGTGGCGTCCGGCCCGGAGCAGGCGGCCGGCGAGCCCGAGGCGCTCTCGCCGCTGGAATTGCGTGCCAAGCGGGACAGGTCTGGAACGACTGTCGAGAACCTGTCGGAGAATATCCAGGGATATTACTGCCGGATTCCCGGGGGCTTCAAATCCGCGGTCAGGTGCGCCGAGGAGGCGTCGCGGGAGCATTCGCTGGAAGCATTTCCCAAGCTTGCCTATCAGCTTCTCGATCGGGATACACGGGTGACAATCGGACCCCTGCCCAAGGGCGGAATCGAAGAAACGTCTCGGGTGGCCATAGGTCAGTATCGTCATGAGGAACGCGGCGCCTTCATCGCCCCGAACCTGACGCCTCAGCAGACGCAGGAGGTGCGCGAGCATGAATTGACCCACGCGTGGCAGTTTCTGGCCTGCACTGAGAACGAACCCAGTCGAATCCAGATTTGGGCATACCGGTTCGGTAGATCTTTGGGCCAGGGGCCGGACGAGGAACCGTCGGAGCCGGTTCTCGCTTTGGACGGCGGGGTCCAGATCCGCCGAGCCTGGTATCTGCGTGAGTATCTCTGCCGTCCGGTCGAGATCGACCCTCGCCTGGCAGCATTGAAGAGATGGTGGGCGTGGAATCACGGTGAATTGCTCAATACGGAAATGAAAGCGCGCAACGCATTCGATCGCGGGCGCAAGGGCGACCTGCCACCCTGGTCGGATGTGTCTGGCGCATGGCAGATATGGAGCAGTTACCGACGCCAGCCGGATGTCCAACGGATACTTCTGTTGCGCGTAATGCAGTTGTTGTGATGATCAGACGGTCGCAGGTCATAATGTCGGAAAGGCTTTGACTGTGAACAGGGACAGCGAAGGAATCTCCGTCGTGGCTGTGCTGGCGTGGGCACTGGCAGGCGTGATCTTGATTTCGATCTCTATTTGGATGCTTCTCGTTCACCCCAACAACGGTGCGAGATCGTATAGCGAGTGCCTGGCCAGTCCTTATGTGGTGTTATGCGCGTGTCTGCTGGCCGCCTGGGCGGCGGTGCCAGCGGCGGCCATTGCCGTGTGGATTCGGGAAGACGTATGGCCGCGCCTGGGTGCAAATTATCGCAAGACAGCCGCCTCCATGTCGTTCCCGCCCAGATGTGGCACGTGTGGTTACGACGTGCGTTCCAGCTCTCTGCAGTGTCCCGAGTGTGGGGTTCTCACGAGAGAAAAGTGCGACTGTGGCTGGCCTGTGAACATCGGCGTCACCCAATGTCCTCATTGCCGCAAGCGCCTGCTCGAACCGGCGAAGTGGTGCCAGGTGATGAGAATGCCGCCCCGGCCGAAGGCGATTGACCCGGCGATCATTTGTCAAATGCGCCCAGCACCGGCCTCGCCCCGCGGAAGGGAAGTCCCACATCAACACCCTTGTCAATCAGCGCGCTCGCCGGATCGAGGTGCAGGAACTTCATTTCCGGCAGGTCGCCGCTGGTCTGGCGCGGCGCGATGAGCTCGGCCTCGTCGACACTAAGGAAATCCGCATCCGTGACCTTCAGGCCCAGCGTGAACGAATTGTTGACGGCATCGCTCTTGGCCTGGTCCAGCCTGGAAACGTCGGCTCCGCCTTTATAGGCAAGATTGTTTCGCAGCTTGTGCCCATAACCATCGACATCGGTGTGATTGTCCGCCAAACGGCAGAGCATGTTGAAATTACTGCTGTTGCGGTAGCCAGTGTTGTTGAACCAGTCGCTGCCGCCGGGGTGATGGTTGGAGTAGAAACCGCTGGCCTTGTTCCGCACCGCCAGGCAGAACCGCACTGTGTGACGCGGGATCGGACTGGGCAGACGCTCGACCGGAGTGGAGCCGTATCCGCCGGCCTTGAAGCCATTGCCGTCGGCCAGCCTCTCGAACGTGGGGGAGAAGCCATTGTAGAACGCCCAGCAATGGTCGAAAGTCACCGATTCCTGGGCGTTGATGCAGTCAAATCCATCGTCGCTGTTGAACCAGGCCCGGCAACCGCGGAAGACGTTCCCGGTGCTGCCTTTGGTGGGATGGCCGCCGAATCCGTCCACATTGCCGCCCCTGCCGTCCTCGGATGTGAAGTCGCGGTTGCGATAGGCATCGCAGTTGAGGAACAGGTTGTCCGAGCCGCGTACCGTATAGATACCGATGGCCTGCCCATCGTGCATGCTCAGCATCTCGTAGATGTTGTGGCTGCCATTGTTGGCGAAGCAGATGGACTGGGTGTGGCCCTTGATGGTCACCTGCGCGCCGATCACCTCCAGCCCCTTGAGATGTAGCCACGAGCCGGTGACATGAAACGCGTCGATTCGCATTCCCACCGGCTTGACCTGTGAGAAGTCGAACACCGGCCGCTCCTTCTCATACGCCCAGTAATTGATCCGCTTCTCCGGCGTTCCGCTCTTGTCGAGGAAGGTGACTGAAGCCCAGATGCGTTCCTTGCGCGCGATCTGGTTCTCCTTCATCATGTAGGTTCCGCCACGGATGTACACCGTATCTCCGGGCGAAACGGCCACCTGGGCGTGCTGGATGGTCGCAAAGGGCTTCTCCAGTGTGCCGGGGTTGGTGTCGTCGCCGGTTGGCGCAACGAAGAATTCAGCGGCGTAAAGATTGACGCCGGCGGCAACCAGCAGCGCCAGAAACAGGCCGGTTCTTGTGGTGTGGCTCATGGTTTGACCTCGATGATGAAGCGTACTCGCGAAAGATGGGGCTGGGAAGTTCAGCGGAATTTCCAGGACCCGGGGCACTTCTGCTCGATTTGACTGCGCGTAAAGGGGGCGGCCTACAATTCGACCTCTAAATCAGAAACCGCTGCAAACATTTGATTGATCGAGGTGAGAATGTTGAAACTGCGCCACATTTCGCGGCCGCTGCACAACCGCCGCAGATCTGTCCGCTCGTGTGTCGCCGCCGCCGTTGGGCCGGTTTGCCTGGCGCTGGGCGTGGGTGGACTGGCGATGCTCGGGCATCCGGCCCTGGCGACGACGTATACCTGGACGGGACAGGGACCCACCGCCAACTGGAACGCCTCGCAGTTTGTCCTTCCCAACTTCGTCACCAACTGGGGTTCTGGTCTCTCGCTGATTCTGCCCATCAGTTCCCCAACCACCGACATCGTGTTTAACACGAGCGGCGTCTCGGTCAACGAGAACATCGCCGATCCCTTCGACGTCAACACGCTCACCTTCGGTTCCAGTGCCGGACCGTTCACGCTCAAGGGCGGCCAGCTTCGGTTCAACACCGATGCCGGACAACCCGGGGCCATCCTCCAGAACTCCAACGCTGCACAGACGATCAGCGAACTGATTACCAGCTCGGGCAACCTGACCCTCGGCGGCACGGGCGCCGGCCCGGTGACGATCGACGCGGTCATGAGCGGGACCGGCGGTATCGTCAAATCCGGCCCATGGGCACTCAAGCTCGGTGCCGCCAATACTCTCTCGGGAACAACCACGATCGGCGGCGGCAGCATTATTGTCGGGAACACTCTGGCGCTCCAGAACAGCACCGTCGCCATGGGCCTCGACAACGGGCTGAATCTCAACGGACTGCCCGCGGCCACGCTCGGCGGCCTGAGCGGATCGGGCGCCCTGAACCTGGGCAACACGATGCTGACTATTGGCGGCAACAATGCGACTGGGTTGGTATACAACGGCAGACTCACCGGCACCGGCGGCCTCGTCAAGGCCGGCACGGGCGATCTTACGCTCTCCGGCCCGACCTCCAACACCTTCTCCGGACTGACCACCGTGACGGCCGGTACGCTCAACCTCAGTACACCCGACGGCGTGACCGCGATCGGCGGCGACCTCACCACCAATGGCGGCGCGGTCAACATCGCCGGCGACGAGCTCTCGCACAACGCAACCGTCACTGTCAATGGTGGCCTGGTCAATGCCCCGGCCGGGCTCACGGCGGGGAAGCTCGTATACGACGGCGGCGGGCTTGAAGCCGGGCCGAGCTTGACCCTCACCGCCGCCAGCCAGTATGCCTTTGTAACAGGCGTTCCCGCCTCCTGGACCGTAACGCCCATCAATCTGACCGGCGCTTCCGGTGGCGGCATGCAATTGACTGCCACCACCATCGACGCTCCCATCAATCTCGGTGGTGCCCTCCGCGAGGTCTCTGCGATTTCCGGCCTGTCGAGATTCTCCCAGACACTGTCCAACGGAGGGATCCTCAAGACGGGGCTGGGCACGCTCCAGATCGGCGCCCCCGGCATCAACAGCACCATGCTCCTGCTTCACGCCGACCAGGGGCCGTTGATTCTCGATGGCGGCACGATGTCTCTGTTCTCCACGGGCGCCACCGGGATCAATGGCAGCAGTTCACTCTACGTCCAGAACGCCTCGGCGCCCCTCACCATCCGCAACGGATTTCAACTGAACACCGTTGCCACCCCCATCATCGACAACGACGGAATGCTCACCGTGGACGGCGCGGGCACCAGCTGGGTCAACAGCGACGTGGGCGGGGTTCCCGCGTCGATCTCCATTGGCAGCTCCGGAGGCACCAGCGTCCTCATCGTCCAGAACGGCGCGACGGTCTCCTCAACACGGATCTTCCTGGGATCGCTGCTGGCCCCCGGCGTGGGCAGCCTGTTGATCACCAGCGGCGGATCAGTCACGGTCCCCGCTATTCTCAGCATCGCCAGCTCCGCCAGTTCCGTTACCGTCGATCGTGCCACGCTGGCTGTTGGCGCGATTCAGACTGGCGCCGGCCCGATCTCCGTGAAAATCAGCGACGGGGCGGCGCCCGCCCTGACCATCGGCGGGGGCTCCCTGAGCAATTGGGACCTCGATGCCGTCGTCTCCGACGGTAAGAACGGCCCGGGCAGCCTGGTCAAAGTCGGGCCGGACACCGTCAACATCACTTCCCAGCAGGCATACACCGGCTCGACCACCATCGCCGGCGGGACCCTTCGTATCGGCGTGGCCGCCGGCAATGCTCTGGCCAGCACGACCGCCGTAAACATCAGCGGCAACGGCGCGACACTGGATCTGCACGGCCATAATCTGATGATCGCTTCCCTGAATGGTGTCGCTGGCAGCGCCGTCACGCTCGGCTCGAGTGCCCTGGTCGTCGGCGATCTCACCACCGACAAGAACTTCGCCGGCACCCTCTCCGGCACCGGCGGCCTGGTCAAGGTCAACTTCGGCACACAAACTCTCTCTGGCACCGGCAGCTCGTTCGGCTCCATCGACGTCGAGCAGGGGCCGCTGATTCTTGATGGCGGCAGCTTGTCGCTCTCGTCCACCGGCGCTACCGGCTTCGGTGGCACCAGTTCGCTCTTCGTCGCGGGGCGTGCTGGCGACAATGCTTCCGTCACCGTCCGCAACGGCTTTCAGCTCAATACGGCCGCCACGCCCAGCGTGCATAACGGCGGCGTCATCACCGTCGACGGCGCCGGAACGAGTTGGGTGAACGCCGACGCACCCGGATTCCCCGGCCAGATCCGCATCGGTCTTGCTGGCGGCACCAGCATCCTGAACGTTCAGAACAACGCCGCCGTTACTTCGCCCGGCATGCTCCTCGGGAACTCCTTTCCGCCGAACCCCGGCAGCGGAAAACTCGTGATCACCAGTGGCGGCTCCGTCGCGGTTCCTTCGTTGCTGCAGATCTACGATTCCAAGAGCTCCATCACTGTCGACCATGGCACGCTCAGCGTCGGTGCTCTGCAGGCCAATGACTTGCTGACATCCGTGAAGATCAGCGATGGAGCGACGGCGGCGCTGACGCTGGCCGGCGGCTACACCGGAGGCTGGCTCCTCAACCCCATCATCTCCGACGGCCCAAGCGGTCCTGGCAGCGTGGTCAAGAACGGCTCCGACTTTGTCTATGTCGCCAACCAGAACACCTACACCGGCCCGACCATCGTCAACGCCGGCGTCCTGGTGCTCTACTCACCGGGCGGGCCGGCCATTTCCGGAAACCTGACCATCAACGGCGGCAGCGCCTATGTGCCATACTCCGGGCAGGTGAAGCCGACGGCGAACATCGTCGTCAACGGCGGCACGCTGCAGTTCTACGCCGGTGCCGGCAATACGCTCTCGTTTACACCGGCGACACTGACCCTCAAGTCCAACCTTCAGGTCGATCCGGGCATGGTCGATCTTGGCACCGCACGCATCGTCGGCAGTCCAACGTACGCCGCCGGACTTTCTGAAGGCAACGTGCCGGGATATGCGAACTGGAACCAGCCCAACAATGGCTCCGGCGGCCGGCAACTCTCCCCGCGCATGGGCGAAACCACCGCCGGCTGGAATCAGTTCACGACCTGGGTTTATACCGGGCAGATCTACGACGCCGACGGCACGCTCTCCCTCGGGGCGTTCATTGACGATGGGGAATCCGTCAAGATCGACGGCGTGACGCGTCTGCTCGATGGAGTCTGGACCACGGCCGACACCACCGGAGTCCTGCACCTCGGGATGGGACCCAAGGGCGATGGCTGGCACGACATCGACATTCGCTTTTCCAATAACTCCGGTCTCGGAGGGGCCTCTTCCATCCCAGGCGTTGCGGGCTGGTCCACTACACACGGCTTCGGCCTCAACTCCGCCGGCACCACGAGCACCGACGGGGCCGACTATCCGATTCCCGTGGACAACGGTTCGATGAACCTCTTTCGCACCGCGGTGCCGGGACAGAACGGGACGGTGCTGGTGGGCTTGGGAGCCAGTCTGATCGCGGGTGGCATGTCCAACGTGAATGTGCTGAGTCTCAACGGGAGCAGTGTGTCGTCCGCCACGTTCACCCTCAGAGACAGCCCCGTCCCCATTAGCGACGATGTCGCCACCCTGACATTGCCGGGCACCCAGGGGGGGCTGAACATCGGTTACAACCACACCTTCACGGTCGGCAGCCTCAGTGTGACGGCTTCCAGTAAACTCGACGTGAACGGCCCTGGATCTCTGACGATCACCTCCAAGCCGTTGCTGACCGCCGACACCGTCGTCGCCATGCATGGCGGAACGCTGAATCTCAGCGCCGGCGGATCGTTTGGCTTAAGCGTCGATTCCCCGGCCACCGTCAACGCACTCGGCGACAGCACGTTCTACAACCTCAGCGGCGCCGGCTCGCTGAACATCGGTTTCAACACCGTGCAGCTCCTGAACGGCGCGGCCACCGAGTTCTCCGGCCCGATCGCGGGCGCCGGAATGCTACATATCATGCCCTCATCCGCCCCGCTGACGCTCTCCGGCCACAGCCCGTTCGCCGGCGATGTCATCGTCGACGCCGCCAGCCTCTTCCTCAGGGGTTCGATGAATCCGTCCTCCATCCAGGCCAACGACGGCGCGGCCGTCACCATTGACGGCGCCACCATCAACCTCGGTTTCGGCACCCTCGCCACCAGCGGCACGGGTACGGTTACCTACAACAACGCCACCATTGTCGGCGGCTTCATCGACGGCACCGGCCACCAACTCATCGGCCCGCTCACGCTCCGGGGATCGACCCTGACACCCGCCGCCGTGATATCGCTGGACAAGCTGTCCACCCTGACAAACACCACCAACGGCGGCCTGCTGACGATCAACGCCGCGACCACCTGGTCTGGCGCCAATTCCGGCGCCGGCCATGTCATCGTCAAGAACGCGCTGCAGACGTCCAGCTTCCAGAACGCCGGCATCATCGACATCTCCGCGACGGGCACGTTCGCCAACAGCAACGTGAACCTAGTCAGCTCCGGCGGTTCACAAATCGGCATCGCGCCCGGCGGCCGGCTCCAACTCAACGGCGGCAAAACTCTCGAACTCAACGGCGCTTTGCTCACCAACAACGGAACGATCACTGGCACCACCAACGTCAACTTCGGATCCCTCGCGACCGGCGCCGGAGCGTTCGGCACGGTCAACGTGCATAACGGTGGCATCTTCTCACCTTCCGGCCCGGCCATGGTCACTGCGACAGCGCTCAATCTCGCCGGCGGTCCCGCGATGGCTCAGCCTTCGGCCAAATTGATCGATGTAGGCGGCCTGGCCATCTCCGGCGGCTCAACGTTTGACATGGCCTCGGCCGACTTCGTACTGCGATACTCTGGAACTTCCCCCTATAGCACCTACCGCCAGTGGATCAGCTCCGGCACGATCTTCACCTCCTTCATCTGCCCCATGACTTCCACGCCGGCGGTGCTGGCGCCCGTCGACAACCAGGAACTTCATTTGTTGACATGGCACGGCGATACGCTGTCCGACGGCAGCGATTTCCACCAGCTCCTGCTTGCCTGCACCTACGCTGGCGACGTCAATCTCGACGGCGTCGTGAATCAGCTCGACTATGTGAACATCGTAGCCAACATGGGCAAACACAACGCCTCATGGTTCGACGGCGATGTCAACCTCGATGGCTTCGTCACCGTCGACGATTTCAACATCGTCACCGAAAACCTGGGCAGCGGCACCGGCGGCCTCGCGGGTCCCGCCTTGCCCGCGGTCCTGGGCGCGGCCGTCGCGGTCCCCGAGCCGTCTTCCCTGATCACATTGCTCGGAATGTCGGCGCTTGCCATGACCCGACATCGCGTTCGGCGTGCCGCTTCCGGACCGGTGGTCGGCGGGCGCAGGTTGCGATAGGCGGGTCCGCAGAAAAGTCGAGCCATCATTCGTGGCCCGGGGGCACCGCAGGCTCAGCGTGGATCGTCACCTCGGCTCCGGGCACGACCTTGCGAATCTCGGCCTTCACTTCGCCGCTCTTGTTGTGGGCGGCCGCCAGGGACATCGCGCCGTCCATCTGCACATGCAGATCCACCACCATCTTCGGGCCTGATGTCCGCACCCGGATCTTGTGCGTTCCCACCACGCCGGCCACCGACATCGCCGCCGCCCGGACCTTCTCTTCCAGTCCCTGCGGAGCCGCGTCCAGCAGCACATCCACATTCCGCCGGACCAGCGAGAATGTCACCCACAGCGTCAGCAGCGCCACTCCCAGGGCGGCCACGACGTCGGCCCATTTCAGGAAACCCAGGATCGCCACGTGGTTGCCGATGACGACGCAGACCAGCCCCACCAGCACGCCGCAGGCACTCCAGATGTCCGATGAGAAATGCAGGGCATCGGCTTCCAGGGCATGGCTGTTGTGTTTCTTCGCCATCCGGCCGAGCGAGCGGGATCTTGAAAAGTCCACAATAATGGACGTGAAGATCACCGCGAATGACCAGAACCCCACCTCCACCTCGGCATTGCCCATGCGGAGGCGATGATACGCCTCGTAAAATATCCATGCACATGTGGCGAGCAGGAGGATTGACTGAAACAGCGCTGACAGGTTTTCGATCTTGCCGTGCCCATAGTGGTGCGTCTCATCGGCGGGCCTGTCCGAGAGGCCCAGCGACCACAGGGTCATGATGGCGGCCAGCAGGTCGAGCCCCGAGTGGGCCGCTTCGG
>JANYKD010000374.1 GCA_025361735.1 Phycisphaerales bacterium | reverse complement strand
CGCTCACCGTCGGTGGCGCCGTGGCCATGACCCGGCCGGTCGCCGCGAGCATACTGCGGACGATGGCCCCCCGCGAGAGCTCGCCGTTGCGGACCGGAACAGACAACGGCAGGGTGATCGAGCCATCTGCGCCCTCGATCAGACTGATCGCCGTGGTCAGTGGCGCGGGCAAGTTCAGCAGCCGCCGGATCGGGCCGTTGTCTTCTTCAGAGATCGAGAGGTCGTTGATTACGGTTCGCGTGTTGATGTCGGCGTCCTGATTGTTGGCGATGCGCAGGTCGGTGTCGACATCAAGCAGGCCGCGGGTCAGTATGACTCCCTGTTCCTTGGCCAGACCTTTGAAGGCAACCAATTCCATGCCACTGACTGAGTTCTTCACCCAGCCCCTGCGCTGCGGATACAGCGTGAGCTGACCGTTGGTGGTGATCTGACCGAAAACCGGGCGCTCGTCGCTGCCGCCCTGGTGATGTTCACGTTTTGGCAGCATGACTTTGCCGGCCGTAAGCATTGAGTTGAACCGCATCGTGCGTTTCTGTGAGGTGGCCAGACTGCTAATGTCATACGCCTCAACCTCCAGACCCGTCAGCGGAAAAATCATCTGTGGGTCCACGGAATGGTCCTCCAGGGATACGTCGATGCCGCTGATCGTGAGTTTGCGGATCAATATCTCGCCCTTGGGCGGCTGTGTCACGGTGGCGGTCGCTGTAGGCGGCGCGGAGGTTGGCTTGGGATGGGCGACATCGGGGGAAACCACTGTCGCCGGCTGGGTCGATGGCGATGGCATGATCACGCGGAGTCCCATCACATGCAGACCATCCTTCTCACGCCAGGCGTGGAAGATCGGCGTGGTGACTTCAATCGACGGGATGACGACGCAGGCGTTGCCGGGGTTGACCTTCGCCACCGGCATGTGGATCTCGTTTACGCCCAGCAGGACTGGCCCTTGCTGGTCCTTGAACTCGACGTTGCGGAGCGTGGCATAAACGTCGAAGTCGCGGCTGAAATCGAGCTGTGTCGGTCCACGCCGCTCCACGCGCATTGCCAGGTCTAATTCTGCTTTGAAGGTGGCGTTGGTGAGCGAAGCGCCGTCGATCCGGCCGGCCATCTCGGGCAGGAACTGCGCGAGCTTGGCACCGTGAATGCCGGTCACCACCTTGCTGAATTTGGCATACGGCATGGTGGCGAACGGAGCTGCCAATATTCGGACAGTCACGTTGTCGATCAGATCGTCGACGCGGAGTGTGAGTTCCAAATCATTGGGAAGCTGGTTGAGCGGATCGGGACCCAGCCACGCGAGCGGTGCCCGGTTGGCCAGGCGGATATCGCTCACCACAACAGGCGCGGCGGCCGGTCGCATGTCGTCAACGAAACGGAACCGGTCAATGCGGAGATCCAAGGTGTTCAGCGTAATCAGAGACATTTTGGCCCGCCCGGCGGCGACCAAGGTGGCCAAGTCTGTCTCGGCGTGCGCCATGGCGGGGCGGGTCGCTGAATGAACCAGGGACTCATCGGTCAGGCCCGCCGGGGCGACTCGGGTGGACAGGCCTGCAATGGCGATGTTGCCATCGGGTGTGCGGTGGACCTCCAGTTGGACTCCCAAGACTTTCAGCGAATCGAAGGCGCTCAGGTCATGCCCGGCATCCAGGCGGGAAGCAATTAGCGAGGCCTCATCGACGCTCGCCAGAGGATGTTCGCCTTCAAAGAGCGTGATCTTCCGTGCGGCGGCCTTCAGCGCCACACCGCCTTGGGGCGCCGGTGTGATGTCGGCGAAAAGGTCCGCTGAAAACCGGCCGTCGCGCAAGGTGCATGCCAGCGTGGGGGGCAGATAGGATGCGAGCGTGCCGATTTGTTGACCGGTGCCGCGAACCGCCAGATCGGCCGACTGGTGGTTCGGGCCGGTTTGTATCGTACCTTGAACGGTCATCTTCTTGAGAATTCCGTCGGCCCATGTGGTGATCGACAGGTTGGCCGGCTCCGCATCTTTTCCAAAGATCAGCCCGTCAGCAGCCAGGTTGGTGTGTACGATGGCGGCGGCCGCCGGGCGGACGGTGTGGTCTGCCCAGTCCAGCCGGGCGTCTTCAATACGCACCGAACCCAACGTGGCGACCAATGGGGCGGCTGACAAAGTCGTGGGCGACGGAATTGGCAGAGCAGGTGATTTTGCGGAGCGAGTGGTGGGCTTGGTGCCTGTGAGTCGCGGGTCCAAACGCAGCCCGGCGATCTCAAGGCGGCCCTCGGCATCGCGGATGACACCCAGCCGCGGATGGGTGACCTTCACTCGATCAACAGAAATAGTCTTGGAGGTTACATTCACAGGCCCGATCTCAAAGAGGTCAATTCCGCCGAGTTCGCGGCCGCCGTCGGCGAGGGCGAGATCACGCACCAATAGCGATGCCCGTGAGCCATCGGCTGTAAGCTTCATCTCCGCGCGAGCCTGGAGCTTGAGCCGGCCATCCTTGGCAATCGGCTCTATGCCCAGCAATGATAGATAGGGGGATAACGCCGCGCCGGTGAGACCATCGCTATCGATCTTCAGGTCCAGCGCCGCGGCATCCATCCCAGGCGTGATGGTTCCGGTGACATCCACGCGGCTGACCAGACCGGGAGCGCGCAGCCATGCTTTGACACCGGCCGGGGTCGCTGGACGTGTGGTTGGACCGGTCGCCATGTCAATTCCACTCAGTTCGACGCCGGCATCCTGAATCTCCATGGTGGCGGCCGGTTTCACCGCCGCATCCGTGACGCGGAGCTTGAGTCCCTTCCAAGTGAAACGGTCAATCGCGATGCGCGGGATGGGCAGGGCGAATGAGCCACCGGGGGCAGTCGCAGCAACCGGTGCCGACGGGGCAACCGCCGCGTGCCGTTTCGCGGCGGCAGTGCGGAAACCAAATACCTGCACGGAGCCGGCAGCGTCACGCTGACAGATGAGAGAGGGGCCCATCAGGTCGATGGCGGCGATGTGCAGTTCCAGCGTTCGCGGGTCGATACGGCAGCCGGTGATCTTTGCGCCGTCCCAACGAAACAGTTCCTGGGTATCCGTCAGGCTGAGCTGCTTGAGTTGGATATCGCCTTTTAGCCAGCCGTCGGGTTCGGTGGTGAAGCCCCCGCTAACCTGGGCGAGTAAGATGCCATCCTTGAACTCTGACTCAATTCCCAGTGGCGCGAGATAGGGTTTGAGCGCATCGAGCTTGATGCCACTCACCTTGAGGGTGGCTTGGCCGGTCTTCTGCGGAGCGAAGGGCATCGCTTTGGCGACAAACTGCACGCGGCGAGCGATCCCCGGCAATCCCAGGCTCACAGAAAACTCGGTTGGTTTGTCGGCGTTGCGAGGATAATTGGCGAAGTTGGCCAGTCGCAGCTCATCCAAGGTCAATGCCAGTTGTGAGGAATCGCCAACTGCGTCATCGCGGAAGCCCATGTTGACATCGGATACGACCAGACTGTCCAGGCTGAGCATGGGCAGCGTCGGGCGAGTGGTCGGAGGCAGCAATGCGGCGTGTTCGCGGTGGGTGGCCGCCTGCGCCGGTAGTGAGCTTGGCCGTGCTGCCGCGGCCGCGACAGCAGCGATCAACTCGATGCCGCCGCCACGAATGGCGCCGTTGGCTGAGCGGCCGACAAGCACCTGAACACCTTCGACGCTTATCACTCCGGCATCAATCCGATCCGCGTCAACCCATGGCGCATCCACCACGACCTTGCGCATGGATGCCACCGATGCTCCGTCGGCCACCATGCGCATCTTCACCAGTTCGTAGTGTACCTGCAGCGCTGTCGGCGAACCGGAGACCGGCTTGGTTTGGATTATCATCTCCGCGCCAAGGTCGATCTTCTCGGCGGTCGGGCGCAGCCCCAGCAACGCCAGATAGGGGGCCAGTGGTTTGGGATTGGCTCCCCACCCCTTGACGTTCAAGGTGGCAGCCAGGTTTCGACCGGCGCTTTTTCCTTCGCCAATGACGCGCAATTCATCGAGCAGGTCGTTGGAACGCACGGTCAACTCAAATTTCGCCGGGAGGGTGTTACTGCCAAGATTATCGGCTTGAAAGCCGACCTCAATGGTTGATTCAAATGCGGGCTGCACCATGGCGTCACGGATGTGCAGCCGCAACTTGGCAATGCCGATGGACTCGGCCTGTATGGGTGAGGTGAAATCCATCTCGCCCCTGGCGGCGGCAATCGCCTGCCGCTGTGGCTTGGCGGCGTCCTTGGAAGTCGCGAAACGCTCAAGCAGCGGGATGCGGCCGTCGGTCGTGCGATCCACGTACACATCGACCCCGTCGGCGTTGAGACGCCAGATGGTCAGCCGGCCGCGCAGCAGGTCCGATGCGGAAATGGCGCCACCGGCGTTATAGGCACTGAGGATCGGCTCGCCGCCGCCTTTTGGGGTCAGTTTCATATCCCAGATGCTGACGAAGCCGCCCATGAGGCTGAGTTTCAAGCGGCTGTAGTCGCAGTTGAGCCCATA
>JANYKD010000477.1 GCA_025361735.1 Phycisphaerales bacterium | reverse complement strand
GTCGTGAACGATCTGGTATTCATTTCCGAGACCTATGGCCCCGGCAGTGCGCTCTTGAGGGTCAAGTCGGGTGACTCCAAAGTCGTCTGGTCCGATGCCCAGCGGCGCCGCGAGAAGGCGATGCAAACGCACTGGAACACGCCGATATTCCACGAAGGGTACTTGTACGGCTCGAGCGGACGACACACCGAAAACGCCGAGTTGCGGTGCATCGAACTGGAAAGCGGAAAAGTGATGTGGAGCCAGGGCGATCTGACCCGAGCTTCGCTGCTTTATGTTGACGGGCACTTGGTGTGTCTGAGCGAGGACGGCGTGCTGCGGCTGCTGCGAGCTAATCCGAAAAAATACGATCTCGTGGCCGAAGCGGCGATTACAGAGCGAACCGTCGGCCCGAATCCGTTCGGTTTCCGCCCCGCGCGGTTGCTGAAATATCCGGCCTGGGCGGCGCGGAGCGTATCGCCTTCGAGCAGCACGCGATGGCTGATGTCTCGCGGGCCTTGTGGGAGTTTGACCGATTTCCAGTCGACCCAGTCGCCGTGGGCGGCCGGGGGCAGGGTACGCTTGAGGCAGTCGTCGAAGAACTTCTTTGGAGGGAACAGGGGCGAATGGGGTGAGTAGAACGACGCGGTCAGAATGAGCGGCTGGGCGGCCGGGGTTTCGGCGATGATCTGTCGGGATTTAATCGCGACCCAGGCGGTGGGGTGCAAGTCATCAGCCAAGGGCCAGGCGTTCGCCTGCCAGCCGTTGGTGGTGATACCGAGTTTGTCGATGAGTTTGGTGATGCCGCCTGTATCCGGGGCGGCCTTGAGAAGCTCCGTGTCGTACGCATCACCATCGACATAGGTCGAGCCGAGGATGTCGCGGTCGTATCCGAGTGCCTTGGCGTCGGCGGCCTGGTGCATATTGCGGCCGACGAGGATGGCCGCGTAGCCGGCGGCGTGCAACAGTTGGGGCATGGTCGGCGAGGTGAGTCGCTTCTGCTGAAATCCCACGACGCCGCTGGTCTGCGGAAACAGGCCGGTCAGCATGGCATAGCGGGCGGGGATGCAGGATGGACATGTGGAATAGGCCCGGCGGAAGAGCGCGCCCTGGGTGGCGAGTTTATCGAGAGTGGGCGTGCGCAGGACGGGGTGGCCGAGGATGGAGAGGCAGTCTCCGCGCATCTGGTCGGGCATGAGGAGGAGAATGTCGGGTTTGCCTGCCGGCGGCGGGGCGACCGCAACTTCCGCGGCGCAGGCGCGCGGCAGATGGATCGCCAAGAGAATGACCGCGAAGACAGCCGGAATGCGACTCGTCATAGGTACACCTGGACAGGATCCGGATTCTAATGGAAATCGGCAGGGAGAAAACGGCCTTGCACACCCGCCTTCGACAGTTAAAGTGTCAGAAGTGACATTTCGAACCGGGAGGTTGGCATGCGCCGAGTAGTATTGGCAATTGTGGTTATATGTGTCGCAGGTGCGGGGGCGTACGGAGCGGACGTGGCTCCGCCGGCCGATAGACCCGCAGCCGGCGGCGTGGAATGGTCCAACGGCAGCAATCGCATTGCGATCAGCGAGAAGGACGTGCGACGGATAACCTATCCCCCAACCACCAGCCCCGTCGCTGTCATCGGCAACGCCTTTTATGACCTTGCCAGCGGCCGACCGCTGGTCAGACTCGAGGGCGACTACGACACCGTCTACGACAGCGGCCTGAGCGCCGTGAGCGTTGATGCCCGCTATTTCGCGGCCACCATTGGGGATCGCAAGAAATTGTGCGTCTGGTCGCTCGAGACGGGCAAGAGGATTCTGTTCGTGGAGGCGGGCGGTCCCAGCGTCACGGAAATCAAATGGGTCGACATGGGGGCCGGCGGGCTGCTGCTCGCCTTCGTCTATAACAAAGAAGCCGGCATGGCACTCGAAACCTGGGACATCGAGAAACGCGTGCGACTTCGCACCGAACAATACATCGGCGGGTCGTCCCATTCAGTCTGCATCACACCCGATGGCCGCTATATGGCGAAGGTCGGGGACAGACAGGTCAATATCCATGACCTGCGATCCGGCATGATTGTCGCCACCATGCGTCATCCGCCGACCACCGACGAAATGGAGCGCGTGCCGAACTCACCGGGCGCACCATCCGCGCCCCGGCCGCCGAGAATCGAGACCTTGTTCCTGTATGGAGGTGTAACGCTGGCTTTCACTCCATCGGGCAAGGAACTTGCGATGGTCAGTTCGCATCCGTCGCTTCGTGTGGTTATCTGGAGCAACTCCGGGGAGGTGGTCTACAACGAACCCGTCTTCAATCCCAAATACGAGACATTCAGCCACCTGGCCACCAACACCGATGGGTCGCTATTCGTGCTGGGCGATCGAGTCATCGATCGCAAAGCCAAGCTCCCCGTCTGTACCCTGCCCCTCCCATGGTGGAGCCAGGTCCGACCGCGCTTCCTGGACAAAGATCGCGTGCTTGTGCCGGCGGGAGACAGCGAGCGCGGATCCACACTGGAAGTCATCACCCTGCCGACGGCGGCGATCCAGAAGAGCGTCGATGCAATGCTCAACCCCAAAGTTGCCGCGCTGCTTCGCCCTGGCGACACCATTTCCCTCGAGACCGATATCGCGAACGTCCGCTTTGACGACCCCATGGCGACGCGTAAGAAACTGGAGGATGCGCTGCTGGCGCGACTGGCGGTGAACGGGATCAATGTTGGTCCCGGGCGCGATATCACACTGACTCTCAAGTATCGGGAAGAGGCAGGTGAACGGCTGAAGGTGGCCGAACAGGCCTCGCGGACCGACTTGACCGGCCGCGACACAGGACGAACGGTGGAAGAATCGAAGGGCTCCATCGTCGTGGAACTTCGGGCCAAGAACGTGGAGAAGCCGCTCTGGACCAGCCGGGGCCAGGCCGGCAATGCCCGCAATCTCGCCGAGGAAGTCACCGCCCAGACGGTTCGAGCGAGCATGCTCAAGAATCTCCTTGCCAAGATTCGATTGCTGGAAATTCCCTACTTCATTCCCACCGATCCGCAGCTTGTCACGCTCCCGCTGCCTCAGATCCCGCTGTCAACCTCACCGATAACCGCACCGAGATCCCCGCTGGCAACACCACCAACAATCCCGCCGACAGCCACGCCGGTTCCCACGCTGGCGGCCGCACCGGCGACAGCCACGCCGACAGCCACGCCGTTCGCCACGCCGGCGGCCACACCGGCGGCCACACCGGCGACAGCCACACCGACAGCCACGCCGGCGGCCGCACAGGCGGCCGCACCGACAACCGGCGCGATCTGGGCGGCGGCCGTCGACAAGCCGGCCACTAAACTCACGCTTCGGCCGGCGGTGGACATCGAGGTTCCCATCGAGAAGAAGGCACGCGCCTGGATCAGCCGGCGGCCGAGCCCGGTGTTCATTATCGCCGATCGCGGAGCGATCAACGGCGAC
>JANYKD010000474.1 GCA_025361735.1 Phycisphaerales bacterium | reverse complement strand
CGGGTGGCATGGGCAAGTACTCTTGCCCGTGGAGCACGGGCAAGAGTACTTGCCCATGCCACCCAAAAATGCGCTCGATATGGAATCGGGAAGTTATTTCGGCCGCGTCCCTAAAGCGTCAACGCCGAACAATCGCCGGGTTTTGGAGTGATGGAACCGAGGATCACCGCATGCGAGGCACCGGTCGCCGAAGGGATGTTGGCCGGCACGCCATCGAGCGTCGCGGCGCCGAGCAATGCGAAGGCGATGGCCTCCTTGGCTTGGCCTGGGATGCCGAAGTCGTCGGCGAGGCGAATGTCGACCGCCGGGAGCATCTGCCGGAGGTTCCGCATGATGGCCGCGTTTGCCACACCGCCGCCGCTGGCGATGAGCTGGTCAGGGTGATACGCGGTGACGGCGTTGGCAATCGAGCGGGCGGTGATGGCGGCGGCGGTGGCGAGAAGATCGGGGAGAGTGCTGAGTCCTGAGTGCTGGGTGCTGAGTTGGGCGGAGCGGAAGGCTTCGATCACTTCCGCGCCGTCGGTGGATTTGGGTGGGGTTCGCTGGAAATAGGCGTGGGCGAGCGTCGCATCGACGAGCGGTTGATGGGGCACGCCGCTCAGCGCGATCCTGCCTCCGGCGTCGTAGCCGATGCCGGTGGAATCGTGCTGGCGCATCAACCAGTCGGAAAGGCAGTTGCCCGGGCCGGTATCGAAGGCGATCATGTCTTGGGGCGTGCCGGCCGGCTTCAGCCAGGTGATATTGGCGATGCCGCCGATGTTCAGCAGCACGCGCGACAGCTTGTCGTTGCGAAACAGCACATAATCCGCATACGGAACGAGCGGCGCTCCCTGTCCCCCGGCCGCGCAGTCCGCCCGGCGAAAATCCGCAATCACCGCGCACTCAGTCCGGGCCGCCAGCAGCGCCGGATCGAGCCATTGCAGCGTGAGTGGCGGGTCGTGAAACAGCGTCTGCCCATGCGCGGCGATGGCCGTGATGGAGCTGGGCGTGAGCTTCGCGAGCGCGAGGGCTTCGTTGACGGCCGCCGCATACGCGAGCGAAATCTCCCGGCCCAGGCCGGTCAGCTCGCGGAGCGTCATCGGCGAGCCGGTGCGAGCCTCGACGATGCGTCTCTTGAGGTCCGCCGTGTAGGGCTGATGATGATGAAGCACCAATTCGGTGGATGCCCCGGTCAGCCGGACAATGGCGACGTCGACGCCGTCGGCGCTGGTGCCGCTCATGGCGCCGATGATGAGGCGGGTGAGAGGAGGATTTGAGATTTGAGATTTCAAATTTGAGATCCCAGATTCCACCTGTCCAAATATACTCGCCACTGCTGCCCCCTCCAACACAACGCCTCTCCCCGTGTACAATCCTCCGACCCGCGGGTCGCAGTGTTGCGTTTCGCGGCCGGCATACAACCGAGGAATCATCCGTGACCCACAACATTCTCTCACGTCGCAATATCCTTCTTTCGACAGCCGCCGCCGCCTGCCTGCCACTGGGCGCGGCCATCGCGCAGGAAAAAGCCGCCGCCGCACCGTTCATCTTCTGCCTCAATGCGGCGACGATCATGGGTCAGAAACTGCCGATCGCCAAGCAGATCGAAGTCGCCGCCAAGGCCGGCTACAACGCCTTCGAGCCCTGGGTCCGGGATATCAACGACCATGTGAAGAACGGCGGCACGCTGGCCGACCTTCGCAAGCAGATCACAGACTCCGGGCTGACGATCGAAGGCTCCATCGGCTTTGCCCAGTGGATCGTCGAGGATGATGCCAAGCGGGCCAAGGGACTGGAGGACGCCAAGCGGGACATGGACATGGTCGCCCAGATCGGCGCCAAGCGCACGGCCGCCCCGGCCGCCGGAGCGCCCGATCAGGCGCTGGATTTACGGAAGATCGCCGAACGCTATCGCGCCCTGGCCGACATCGGCGACAAAGCCGGCATCGTGCCGCTGATCGAGGTCTGGGGACACTCCAAGAACCTCACGCGCCTCTCGGACGCGACCTATGTCGCCATCGAAAGCCATCACCCCAAAGCCGCCGTATTGCCGGATGTGTTCCATCTCTACAAGGGCGAGAGCGGCATCGAAGGCCTGGCCGTGCTCAGCCGCGCGGCCTGTCCCGTCATTCACATGAACGACTATCCCGCCATCGAACCGGCGAAGGTCAAGGACGAGAACCGCGTGTTTCCCGGCGACGGCATCGCTCCGCTCAAGCAGATTCTCAAGATCATGTCGGCCGTGGGAACGCCCATCGTGCTCTCGCTCGAGGTGTTCAACCGCGAATACTGGAAACTCGATGCCCTCGAATGCGCCAAGCGCGGCCTGGAGAAGATGAAGGCGGCGGCGGCATAGGGACCGCGCTGCCTACCCCGCCCGATACAGCCCATGCTCCCTGACATAACCTGCCACGCCCGGCGGAACGAGATACTCGACCGACTTCCCTGTCGCCACGCGCCGGCGGATGTCCGTGGAGCTGATATCCAGCAGCGGAGTCTCGGCGACGTGACGGCGCAGTTGCGAATACGCCGGCGGCAACGCGCTCCAGGCGATCTCCGTCCCCGGCCGGCGCATCACCACAAACTGCGTTTCCCGCAGCAACGCCTCCGGATCGCGCCACTTCGGCAGGTACATCAGCATGTCCGCTCCAATCAGCCAATGCACCTCTTTCCAATTTCTCACTTGTCTTAGCTGCCGCACCGTGTCTATCGTATAGCTTGGCGGCGGACGGTGCAGTTCGATGTCGTCCACCTCAAATAATTGGGGTTCCAGCGTGGTGGCCAAACGGCACATTTCCAGCCGATGCTCAGGTTCTGCAAACTCTGCACCCGCAACCTTATGCGGCGGATGAGCCGCCGGGATTAATATTACGCGATCATAGCCGAGTGCTTCGGCGGTGGCCCTGGCGCACACCAAGTGCCCGTTGTGAATGGGGTTAAAGCTGCCGCCGAAACATAGAAATCGCATGATTTCACCCTATCTCCTGTAAGATTCCATTTCAAGAGCAAAGACTCCTTTGCAATCTTCCTCTTCGCATGTCATTCTATCAGACGTTAACTGATGTCCTACTTGCCGCACCAGCTCGCGTCCGTAGGTTTTAGTGGTCGAAAAACTTGGTCCGGCTGTTTGTGTAGACGGTTGCGTTTTCTTTCATAAATCGAAGTGGCAACTGCTTGTCTTGTGAAGAACGGATGTTCGAAGAAGGATTGAACTGCGCGCATACCGGATTATATCAATCCGGTATCGCCATTAACGAAAGAACCAACGCTCATGAGATGGAAGGAGTCGAAAATGTTGACGGCGACTAACCTGAGGAACTTAACCCGAAAGCCCTCCAAGAGCATACCACGCGACCTTCGCGCCAAAGCCGAGCAGATCCTCGCCTTGGACTACGCCTTCATGGATTCCCCGCAATTCAAGCGCAAGAGCCTCGAAGCCCAGCTCTTTGGCCCCGGGTGCGATCCGGTCCTGCCCAATACCAGTTGGTATCAGCCCACCTTCGAGGATATTGAGAAGGAAGTTGCCATCGTCCCGAAGCTGATGACCTCGGCCGAGGAACGGCTGATGTTCCTGCGCTTTAACTTCTCCAAACGGCGGGTGATGCAGCTCAAACGCAAGGTCGCCCTGGAAGGTCTTACCCGGGAACTGGCCGACGACGTCGTGAAGTGGCACGGCCGCTACGAGCTCTATCGCGAGTATCTCACGCGCACGAATCTGGCGCTGGTTCTCGCCATGGCCAAGCGCACCCGACTCGGTCAGATCGATTTTGCCGAGGTGGTCAGCGAAGGGAACATGGCGCTGCTCCGTGCGGTCGAGAAATTTGACGTCGAGCGCGGTTTCAAGTTCTCGACTTATGCCTGCCGGGCAATTCTCAAGGCCTTCAGTCGCACCTCGCTCAAGCAGAACCGATATCGCAACCGTTTCCCGGTCGAGTTCGAGCCCGATCTGGAGAAGAGCGATTGGGTGGACCGTCGTCGTGAGACCCACGAAACCGAATGCATTGACGAACTCAAGAACATCGTCGACCGCAACCTGGCCGAACTGACCCAGGTCGAGCAGACAGTCATTCTGCAACGCTTCAATTGGAAAGAGCAGCAGGAATCCCCGCTGACTCTCGAGGAAGTTGGCCGGATCATCGGCGTGACCAAGGAACGCGTCCGCCAGATTCAGAACAAGGCACTTTCCAAGATCCGCCAGGTGATGGAAGACGGCGCCATGCGGCAGCCCCCGGAAGAAGAAATTTCCGAGACTTTCGAGATGGTGGCCGCCTAGAATAAGCCATAACGAACCTCCTCCCATCCCTTTGGGGTGCGCCAACGGCAAGGGCGCACCCCTTTTTCTTTTCTCATTTTTTCCACAAAATATCCGCCACGCCCGCCTGATGGTTGGCCAGTCGCGATATCGCAAACAACCAGTCCCCAAGCCGATTCAGATAGGGCACGATCAGCGGATGGATCGGCCGATCCAGCGCGAACCCCACCGCCCGGCGTTCCGCCCGCCGGCAAACCGTGCGCGCCATGTGCAGTCGCGCCCCCAGTTCGCTGCCGCCCGGAAGAATGAAATTCTGGAGCGGTGTCAGCTGCGCTTCGGCCGCATCGATCTGCATTTCCAGCCGGCCGACCGAGGTCTCATCCAGCGATGGAAGATGCTGCGTGGCCGGGCCATCGGCCGGCGTTGCCAGGTGCGAGCCGACCACGAACAACTCGTGCTGCACCAGGCGCAGGTCCTCCAGCAGCGGCGCTGTGGCCACGACCGCCGCCAGACCGATCTGGGCGTTCAGTTCATCCACGGTTCCATAGCAGTCCAGCCGCGGGTCCGACTTGCGGGTCCGCTCGCCGCCGAAGATGCCGGTCGTGCCGTTATCGCCGCTGCGCGTGTAGAGTTTCATACGCCCGGGATGTTAGACCGGCGGACGTTGGGAGTCGATGGTCCCCTGCGAGTAACGATTCGGTCACGCAAACCGCCCGCGTCGTTCCCGTCCCGCCAGGCCCAGCCCGATCGCCATCTGCAGCAGCACGCACGGCCAGACGGCTCGCGGCATTTCGTAGGGAATATCGTCGCCGATGTTGGTCAGTTCATACGCCAGCCGGTATTGCGCCCAAGGCACCGGAAACGCCCGCATCAGCCGCCCGTTTAACGCGAAGGCCGGATGCACCGCCACCAGCCGTGCCACCGTCTTTTCCCCGGCCGGGCCGCTCAGGCATGGGGCCATCCAGATGGGCCAACTCAGCCACAACACACCGGCCACTACCGCCCCGGCGGCCGCCGCCGTTCCGCAATCCCGCCCCTTTGTCAGTCCCCTAGTGAGCATCCGCAGCAAACACGCCAATCCGCCGATGCCGCATCCGTACGCCAGCAACACAAACGATGCCACCAACCATTCACCGCCATGCATGACCTCGCGGTTGATCAGTTGTACCCATGTGGCCGCCAGCGGGACCGTGAAGCAGCCGACCGCCAGAACCCGTTCCAGCCATTGCTGCTGTGCCATCACCAGGCCCGGCAGCATCACCGTGGCCACCGCCAGCCCGCCGAAGAGCGTGCCCAGCGACGGCGGAACCATGGCGATCACCGCCATGCCGCCGCCCAGGCCGAGTAGTGCGGGAATCAGCGCTGCCCACAGCCATGGCCGGGAAACTGCGTCGTGGCCGGGCAGCGACGTCGCGATGGTCATGTCAGTGTCCCCCGGCGTGCGCTTCGGCCGGCTCGATCACCAGCCAGACCTTCGTCTCGCGCTTGGGCGCGATATCCGGGTTGGGAACCCATTCCAGCGATTCGTTGCGACTGCTCCGCACCATCGGCACATCCAGTACCGCGTGCGGAAAGTTCACCACGCTGATGATCTCGCCGGACACATCCGCCAGATAATCCCCCTGCTCCGTGAACCGCGAGCCCGCGAACACCCAGGCAGTTTCCGCCATCTCAGCGTGCGTCTTCTGGTTGCGCATGAGGCGCGTGGCCGGATAGGTGACGGATTTCCCATCGCGATCAAACACGCACGTCAGTCGTACCGGCGAGCCCTCCGGCGGCAGCATCCGCTTGGCCTGTTCGTCGAAATGAGCCGGCTTTCCGGCCTTGGCGCCGATCATGAGCAGCGCCAGGTGGACGTGCGACGGCTTGGCCCGGCTGCGCAGAAGCGACTCGTATTCCTTGGTCCCCGTCAGGCAGACGAGAAATTCCAGCGGAGTGTCGGCGATGACAGCTTCGCACTCGATGCGAATCTGTTTCTTCGCGACGTCCACCTGAATATGGGGTAGTTTCCCGTCCGCCGGCTGTGTTACCGGCGCGTTCTGTGCCAGCGCCGAACTTGCCAGGACGACATACACCGCCAGAAGAAGGACTCGCATAACGCGAGTCTACGACACCCCGGATCGCCAGTGCAACTCCTGCACTCCGCCCTCGATCAATCAAGCTTCCTCGTTCGCCAGCTCTTCCGCCGCGAAGCAGTCCTGCGGGCGGTTGAAGTAGACCGCGCCTTCGTACCATTTCGGCGCCGCCAGCCGGCAGCGCAACACCGTACACGACACCTTCGCCATCTCGCCGCGCGGCTTGGGAATCAACAGGACGCCGCCGTGACTCAGCGGTAGCGGGTGGCGGGTGACAAAGCCGACGGCCTGGCTTGACACGGACCGCGTAAACAGCAGTTTCGGCGTGGCGCCTTCCCCGTCGCTGAACAGTTTCAGCATCGCCCGGGCGCGATAGCGGGCTCGCGCAAAGCGGTGCCGATCACTCAGCGGCCGCGGACCCGCCTCCAGCGCGGAAAGAACGAATTCCACATCATCAGGAAATGGTTCGTCAGCGGAAACGATCAGATCATCATAACCGAGCGTGTCGGCCAGGAGCATGAGCCCTCCGATACTGGCCACACTATCGTGGCCGTGGCTTGGACTTACAATACTTACATCGGTTGGGGCAAGCGGCAAACGAGGAGATTCCACAAAAACGGCGCGGCGGAGAACCGAAAGTCCGATTTGAGATTTGGAATGTGGAATCTCAAATTTGAAATTTGGAATCGCAGATTTCGGATTTGGAATTCGGGATTCCCGATTTCGATCTTCCCGTCGCCCCTTGACACGCCCGCCCACTCTGCTAACCTCCGCCCCCTTGCCTTTTGGCGTCTTACAAGCTTCCCGGCTGACGTAACAGCGCGTGTCTTTACGCACGTCCGGGTCAAAGCAGGAGTTACGACAATGAGATCCGGTATTCACCCGCGTTATCAGAACTGTACGGTCCACTGCGCCTGCGGAAACACTTTCCTCACTCGCAGCACCTTGCCCAAGATCAACGTCGACATCTGCTCGGCCTGCCACCCGTTCTTCACGGGCAAGCAGAAGTTCCTGGACACTGCAGGTCGCGTCGAACGCTTCTCCAAGAAGTTCGGCGGATCCTACAGCTTCCAGAAGGCCGGCCCTGCGACTGCCGCCCCGGCCGCCAAGGCGCCGGTGGCCAACGCCGCGCCCGTCAAGTAAGTCAGCGGATCATTTTTCGCGACGCCGTTGTGCGTTGTGTCCGTCACGGACCAACGCACGACGGCGTTGTTCTTGCGCCGGGCGATTTGCACGCCCGGCGCCGATGGCCTACCATCCCACCATGCTTCGTCGGTTTACCCTGATCACTTCGCTGCTGCTTCTTCCCCTGCTTCTGTCGGCGTGTGCGGCTCAGCGGCACATCGCCACCACCACGCAGCCTGTGGCGGAAATGGCCGGATTATCGGCCACTTACGCCGATGTCGATCTTCAGGCCTTGGTCTCCCCGCCTGCCGGCTGGAAGGCCGATCCGCTGAAGGTCGCCGAGCGTTCCTGGCATCGCGTCTGGGTCAGTCCGACCGGCGACACGGCGTACGGGGTCATCTTCATCAAGCTGCCGCTGCCGGTGGGCAGCGAGCTCGCACTCATGGGCTTCATGATGGAGATGAAGAAGACCGAGGGCGAAGGCAGGATCCTTGACAAGCGCCGCGATGACGCCGGCGCGCTGCGTTACACGGCCGAGAACCCCACGCACACGATTTTCGCCAGGCTCATCACCGATGGCTGGCTCTGCTGGATCACCTACGCCGGCACGCTCACGGGAAAGCCGGTCAACGTCGAGGAAATCCTGCTCGCCTCCCGCGCCCGCGAAGCGACGATTATCGGACTGCCTGAATAGCGGAGGCACGAAGGCATTGAGGCACACAGGTACGAAGTGAGTGGGGTCCGCTTGCGCGGACGCGGTGCCATTCCTCTCCTCACACTCCAGCAGGCAGGGTTCGTATCGCGGCTCCGACGTTCGCGACTGCGCCCTTTCCTCTCGCGCCTCAATGCTCTCGTGTCCGCCTCTCTTCGTGTCCTCGCCCCTTCGTGCCTCCGTGCCTCAATGCCTTCGTGCCTTTCCTCCCCAACGTCCCCCCGACGTTATCACCTCTCGTGCCGGTTTGCGTCGTTCTTGATTGAATTGGAAGTCTCCCTTGTTCGCGGGTTTCGCCAGACCCGCAGCCTGCGTAACGGCGCTCGCCAGCGCCGCTGCCTGGAAGGGAGACAATCATGGAGCGGAAGAATTGCACGATCGAGGCGCTCGAAATGCGCGCCTTGCTCAGCGGTCAGCCCCTGTCATTCGGGGTCGACTACAACGACGCGGGAGCGATCCTGCGTATTAACGGCTCGTTCGGTGACGATCAAATTGTCGTCTCCCGCGACGACTCGGGATTCACCGTCGTCAACGGAGACGCGTGGCGACTCAAGCTCAGCGAGCCTTTCGCCGGGGTTCTCGTCCACGGTAACGACGGCAACGACTCCATAACCATGGATGATTCGATTACCGTCCCCGTTACCATCTATGGTGACGCCGGCAACGACACGCTGGTTGGCGGCGGCGCCAATGATCTGCTCTACGGAGGCTCGGGGAGCAACAGCCTCGACGGCCGGGGCGGCAACGATACGCTCGTTGATGTCAACGCCGGCAGCGATACCCTCATCGGCGGCGCCGGCGTCGACAGTTTCTGGCTGGGCGCCTCCCCGGCCCAGACGACGCCGGATGTGTCGGCGGAGGAGATCGCCTCCGGCGCCGTGCATCGCATCAGTTCGTTTGTCGGCGTGAAGGCCCCGTCCACAAAGGCCACGCGCGCCGCCCTCAAGGCGGCCGATCCCATGCTGGGCAAACCCCTGGATCCGAATGCAGGCGCCGGGCTGAAGTACAGCAGCTTCTCCTCACGTCCCCTTTTCCCGGCCAAGGGTCCCGGAGCCGACGACGTGCGCCAGGGCAATGTCGGCGATTGTTACCTGATGGCCGGCCTGGCGGCACTGGCCAAGGCCAACCCCAACGCCATCCGCCAGACGATCACCGACCTGGGCGACGGGACCTACGCCGTACGATTCTACAAAAAGGGACAGCCAGCCTACGTCCGGGTTGACGCCGACCTGCCAGTGGATGCGGGCAACCGATTGCCGTATTCGGGGTTGGGACGGGACGGTTCGCTCTGGGCGGCGCTCGTGGAGAAGGCCTATGCGACATTCCGGTCGGGGCAGAATTCCTATGCCTCGCTGGCCAGCGGATTCATCGAGGAGGCCGACGCGGCGCTGGGCCGCAAGAGCAAGACCGTGTCGCACTTCAACAGTGGCGCCGGCCTGCTGAAATGGGTCGCCGGCCAGTTGTCGCAGGGGCATGCCCTGGCGCTGGGCACGAGTGACCCGGGCGGGGCGCCGGTCCTGGCCCAGCACGCGTACAGTGTCGATTCCCTGGTGTTCCGCCGCGGTCGGCCGATCGGCCTGCGGATTCGCAACCCCTGGGGCAGGGATGGCGTCAAGAACAGTTCGAAGGATGATGGATATGTGACGCTCACCGCCAAGCTGGCGATCAAGTGTCTCTGGATGATGGTTTCGGCCGCGTGAACACAGTTCTTCCGCTCGAAGGGCCGGCGCGATTCTGGCGAATCGCCCGGCCTTGTTTTATTGGGGACACTCAGCCCTCACTTGCCCTGGCCATCGAAATAGTCCGTCAACCGGTAGACCTCCGCGTTCAGGCGCTTCATCCGCTCCAGCAGGGGCGCATAACCGTCAAATCCGATCGTGACGATCCCCTTGTTCGAGTCGCGATTGGAAGGGTCCGTCGTCAGGTCGGCCGGGTCGTTGTCCTGGTACTTGAACCAGTGCCAGCCCACGCAGACGCCGCTTTCCAGCAATTGCAGCGTGAAATTCTGGTAGAACAAGCCGCGGTCCTGTTGCGTGGGCACGATCCAGCCCGCGCCGGTGGTGTTGGCAAAACCGCTGTCCTCGCCTTTCGTGTACCACTCTGTGATGATGCACGGCCGCCCGGACCACTTCTCCCAGTTCTTGAGCATCGCCATATCCGGCGTCCACTGGCCGTAAAGGTTCACTGCGATGACATCGAGATGCTTGCCCGCGGCCGCGAAACACGCCGGGCTCTTTTTCTCATTGGAGTGATAACGCGAGCCTAGGCAGAGGTGGTTGGGATCGCCCTGGCGAATCGCCTTGGTGGTGATCGCGAAGTAACGCTCGAAGATGAATCCGGCGAACGCGTCGCGATCGTCGTCGCCGGCATCCTTGATGCTCACGTCGGCTTTCTTCTTTCGATCGGCCAGCCACTGCCGGGCGGCCTTGGCGGTGGAGCCCATTACCGCGTCGTTCACATCCAGCTCCAGGTATTTTGCCAGTTGCGGAAACGGCAGCTCATTATCGGAGAAATGTCCCAGCAGGTACGGGTCATCCTTCGTGGCCGCGAGTTGTTTCGCCTGCTCGATGCAGTACGCCTCGAACTCCGGATGAAATACCGGGAGGCAGTCGTTGGGATAGCCGGCGTGGCCGGGCTTCTGCGTGGTGATCTTCTTGCTCTTGCCGAAGCCGCTCATGAAGTTCCAGATCGACGTGTAGACCGGCGGCCGGGCGGTTGCCCGCAATGACGCGTTGTCGGTCCAGGCCCCGGTGCCGTTGAAGCCATCGTCGGCCAGAAGCTTCGAGGTCGCTTCGGCCCACTTCTCTTTGCTGCCGAACTTCTGCTTCAGCGCCGTCTGCACCGCCGGCGATCGCCCGGCCGTGACTGTCGCCACACCGACATGAATGAACGCGTGTCCGTCCGGATCGACCAGCCACCAGCGGCCGGCATCCTGCTTCGCATAGAAGAACCCGCGCGCCGCCCAGGAGCGGTCCGTCCGTCCACCAAATTTGTCGACGGCCGGCCCCGGCTTGCCCGACTCGAACCCGGCCACCGCCTCGAGCGGCCGGGTGGCGTACTCCTTCCAGGCGTTGGCAGGCTTGGACTTGGACTTGACCTGGACCACCTTGGCCGGATCGGTGGTCTCACGGGCAATGGTGATGGTGGCCAGCGTGAAGACGCAGGCGACGATGATGGTCAGCGTGGCTCTCATGTCGGCGTATGATACGACAGATTGCCCGGGCGCAACACCGTGCGCTCAACGACAGTGTCGCCCAACGAGGTGAGTTCCGAAACGGCGGCGACCATATTCTTGCAGTCACCCAAAGGACAAGCCGAAGTTCGAGCTCCAAACGTTTACCCGGCCGGACTGGTATTACGCGATAGCCGAGGTACGCTTGTTTCCAGAATCGACGCTGGCGTCAAAGGAGAGGCCATGTCCGCTGTCATGTCCCCGGTCGCGGCCCGATTGCCACTCTGGCTTAAAATTGTCTACACGCTGTTTGTTTGCGTCATGGTGCCGTACTACTGGTCGGCGTACGGCCCGCTGAACTTCCTCTATTTTTGCGATGTGGCGCTGCTGGTGACCCTGCCGGCGCTGTGGCTGGAGAACCGGTTCCTGTTGAGTATGCAGACGGTGTCCATCGTTCTGCCGCAACTGCTCTGGGTCGTGGATTTCGCGGCCCACGCGGTCTGGCCCACGGGCGTGGTGGCGATGACTGATTACATGTTCGACCCGGGAATCAAGCCGTTCGTACGGGGGCTCTCGTCATTCCACGGCTGGCTGCCGTTCATGCTGCTCTATGCTGTCTGGAAACTGGGTTATGACCGGCGGGCCTTCGCCGTCCAGTGCGTGTTCGGCATCGCCCTGTTGCTCGTGTGCTATTTCTTTACGCCTCGGCCGCCGCAGGCAAACCTCAACGATGTGTTCGGGCTCGGCAAAGACCGCCCGCAACAATGGATGGCGCCCTGGCTCTGGCTGGCGATGCTGGTGGTCGTGTTCCCGGTGGGGTTTTATCTGCCGGCGCACTTGGTCCTGTCGCGGTGGTTTCGCGGCGGTCAACGCCGGAATGACGACACTCGAAATCCGAATTTCGAATGAAGTCCGAAATCCAAATGATGAAGCATCTCGCGAGGACGCGCTTTGTCATTCGGTTTTCGGGTTTCATTCGGAATTCGGATTTTCCCGGCACGCTACTTCCCGACCAGTCCCATCAGCTCATGCACCGCTCCATCGAGACGCTGAGCCTCGCACGACAATTCCTGTGCAGCCGAGGCGGATTCCTCGGCGTTGGCGGCGTTGGACTGGGTCACCTTGTCCATCTGCCCCACCGCGGTGTTCACCTGCTCGATGCCTTTGGCCTGTTCTCCGCTGGCGGCCGCGATCTCGGAAATCAGCGAATTGGCCTTGGTGCTGGAGGTCGTGATCACCTCGAGCATTCGAGCCACGTCGGAGCTGACGGCCACGCCGTTCTTGGCGTTGGTCACCGATTCCTCGATCATGGCGGCCGTGCTCCTGGCGGCTTCGGCGGAGCGTTTAGCGAGGTTGCGGACTTCCTCGGCGACCACGGCAAATCCCTTGCCAGCCTCGCCGGCGCGGGCCGCTTCCACGGCCGCGTTCAGTGCCAGCAGGTTGGTCTGGAAGGCGATCTCGTCGATCACCTTGATGATCTTGGCGGTTGCCGTGGCGCTCTTCTGGATATCGTTGATGGCGCTGCCCATTTTCTGCACGGCGAGATTGCCCTTGCCGGCGGCGTCCTGCGCTTCGGCAGACAACGACGAAGCCTTCTGAGCGGTGTCGGCGTTCTGTTTGGTCATCGAACTCATTTCCTCGAGCGCCGACGTCGTTTCCTCAAGGGCGGCTGCCTGTTCGCTGGCGCTCCGGGCCAGTGACTGGCTCGAGTCAGAGACCTCTCGCGATGCGGAGTCCAGATGGCTGGAGTTCTCCTGAAGCGACCCAATGATCTTCCGTAGCGTGCGGTTCAGCGAACGGATCATGGTCACGGCCACGACGATTATGACCGCCATCGCGGCCAGCGTGCCGGCAAACACTTTGGTCCGCAGCGAGTTGGCGCTCTTCCGCTGCAACTCGGATTGAGCGGTGATGGTCTGCTGGATGGCCTCGTTGACCTTGCGGAGTTCGGCCAGGATCTGATCGCACTGGGTTGTGGCGACAGTGAGGAACTGGTAGTTGGCGTCGGCAGCGTTGCCCTGGAGGGAGATATCCACGACCTTTCTACAGGTGGCCGCCCATACGTCGTATTTTGCCTTGACCGCCAGTGTCGATTCTCCGCCTTCGGCGATCTGCGCAAGCAGTTGTTTCTGCTGTTGCTGCTGGTCCAGCATCAGTTTTTCGATGACATCCGGATCCTTCTCTCGCAGCAGCCGCTGGACCGACGCCTGGGCAATGGCCAGGCGATCGAGCAACTGGTACGAATTACTCAGCGCATCCACCGACTGTTTTGCCTGTTGTGAGGAAGCAACCGTGAGGCGACCAAGCGTTACATGGTAGGTGGCGCACACCGCGAGCGTGGCCAGAACGAACCCGCCGGCCAGGAGCGATAGTTGGCGCCCGATGCTGAGTCTCTTCTTCATGGACAGTGCCCTTCTCGATTTGACTTGATCTGCTCCGGCCCTCCCGCCGGCATGAGTTCCCATTGACACCCCGCACGCGTCGCTGGAGTGCGGGCCAGTTGTTTGACAGGCGTGCTATTGCTTCATTTTCGACACGTTGAGGCCGACAACGAGCGAACCGATCGGCTTGTCGCCATCCAGCACGGGCACGCCCACTTGCACGCACTGGACGCCGCTGGATTCATCCACTTCGATTTCGCCCTGCCAGGTCTGGCCTTTCATGGGCTCGTCATGCTTGGGCTTGCCCTGGTGCGACCAGTTGGTGGTCTTGGCCAGGAAACCGACCTTCATGCCATTGGCCGCGGACAGAAACGCTTCGGCGACGAAGTCGTCCTTCTTACCTTTGAGGAACTGACCGGCCGCGTTCTTGCTGAACGCCCGCACGAACGGATCGACGACGGTCAGGCTCTTCCATTTGTCCTGGGTCATGGCCGCGTATTCGGCCGGGAGAGTGGCATTCTGCTCCTTTACGGCCCCCACGAGCACGGGGTCGGCCGCCCAGGTTTTGATGATCTTCACTTTGGCGTCGATGGCTTCCTGGACCTTCGCGTCGGGTTTCTCGGCGCGGGCAACAAGCGAGGCGAACATAGCGAACATGATTGCGAGAAGCGTAGGAATACGAATGTTCATGACGGTTTCCTTTCGGTTTGGCGGTGATGTGGATACTTCACATTCCGCTTATCGTATAAACACGCACACCGGTTTATTCGCCGGAGCAGTTTCCGCCCCACTGCGTGTAATCGAAGGCCGCAGATATCGGACCTGCCCACCGACCAGGGTGGACGGCAATTCCATAAGACCTTTGTTGTCGCAAGCCCATCCATGAGTTACAAAAGTCTCCGGTCGCAGAGTGAGGAACGATCACCATGAAGATTCGCAATGCCGTCGTAACCGCCGCAGGTCCGGGACAGCGGGCACTGCCGTTGCAGACGCTGGTCGACCGCGACGGGCAGCAGAAGTCGGCGCTGCAGATTGTCATCGAGGAAGCGGTGGCCGCCGGGATCGAACAGATCTGCGTTGTCATCTGCCCCGGCGACCAGGCGGCCTACGCCCAGGCCGCCGGCAACCAGGCCGGCCGCCTCCATTTCGTCGCCCAGCATGAGCCCCGCGGATATGGCCATGCGCTTCACTGCGCCCGGTCATTCGTCGGGCAGGAACCATTCCTGCACCTGGTCAGCGACCATCTCTACGTCAGCCATGGCGCCACGCGCTGCGCCGAGCAACTGGTTCGCGTTGCCGAGACCCAGGCCTGCGCCGTCTCGGCCGTGCAGGCCACGCGCGAAAGCATGCTGCCGTACTACGGCACCGTGGGCGGCCGGCGAGTCCCGTTGCAGAACAATCTTTATGAGGTGGAAACAGTCCTGGAGAAACCCACGCCCACGCAGGCCGAACAGACGCTCATCGTGCCGGGGCTTCGGGCGGGACACTACCTCTGCTTCTTCGGGATGCATGTGCTGATGCCGACCGTGATGGATATCCTGGGCGAACTGCTCGCCAAGTCGCCCGACCGCAAGGTGCAATTGTCCGATGCGCTGGCGCTCAAGGCCCGCAGAGAACGGTATCTGGCGCTTGAGGTGCAGGGCCAGCGCCACAACATTGGTGTGAAATACGGGTTGCTCATGGCCCAACTGGCCCTGACCCTTGACGGCAACGACCGCGAGGAAATCCTCTCGCAACTGATCGAGTTGCTGGCGATACGCGAACGCTGTAGCCGTGAGCGTTGATCTCGGTTCGGCGTATGCATGTAGCCTCGATCGTTGATCGTGGTTTGGCCGCGATCAACGATCACGGCTACAGACAACCAGAGAACGACCTATGTCCTCAGAACTGACGCGAATCATCCTCTCGCCGAAATCCGGTATCCGCGACCTGCCGCTCGAGGCGTTTTGCCGAACGGCGACAGCGGAGCAACTGCTCGCCGAGTGCGCTGAGCTCGACCGCTTCCGCCGCCAGTGCGACAATCTCTACCAGCGCGTCCGGGCACTCTTCTTCCTCTACGCCATCCACCGCTTCCATCTGCCGCCCAAACTCGACGCGGCCAATCGCAACAGGGCTGTCGCAGACCGTGCCGCCGGTGTCCTCACCGGCAGAACCGGGAGATCGACACGGCCGGGTAGGACCGCCAGTGAGGACACGGGCGCCACTAATGGCCGCGGTCTGGTTCCGTTTGAGGGATACGGCCATCTCCTCTCACGCCGCTTCGACGAGGCCATCGATCTGTTCCTGGCTTCGCAAAAGGAACACGGCCCGAGCGACGCCATCTGCAGCGCGCTGGCGGCCGCGTATCACGACCTGGGTTTCCAGACGCTGGCCAACCAGGTGCGCCGCAGCGTCCGGTCGGTCCGCGGCAACCGGTGGATGTTCCGCACAGGCCACCCGGCCGATCAACCGCTGCGCATTCGCCCGGAACTGCTCAATCGCTCGCCCGATGGGTCCTTTCCGATTCTCTCGGAACGTACGCCCGTGCGCATGGACCTGTCGCACAGCGCCTGGAGCGACATCTTCTTCCTGGGCATGGATTTCCCCGAAGGCGCCCGGGTGCTGAACGTCTCGATCGACTTGGCCGTCCATGGCCGCGACAAGGAGCCCCGGCCGCCCGTCGAGGCCTATTTGCGCGTCATCGACGAGCCGATCCTGCGGTTGGTCAGCGTGGACCTGGGCGCCCGCGCGGACATTACCAGCCTGCCCGAAGTGTTCGACTTCGCCAAGGACTACCTGGGCCTGCTCAAGGCCGCCGTCATCGCCGCGGGCATCGTTCCGCCCGGCATCGAAGGGTCGGGCCTGAGCCTGGGCGAACTGCTGGCGCGCATCGTGGGGCCGGGATTGGGGCTGGAGATCGTCAGCAGCGTCAACAACATTCCCAAGGGCTCGCGACTGGCGGTCTCGACGAACCTGCTCGGCTCGCTCATCTCCGCCTGCATGCGCGCCACCGGACAGGCGCAATCGCTGACCGGGCCGCTGACGGAGCCGGAGCGGCGCCTCGTCGCGGCCCGCGCCATCCTGGGCGAATGGCTCGGCGGCTCGGGCGGCGGCTGGCAGGACTCCGGCGGCGTCTGGCCGGGCATGAAGCTTATCAGCGGTTGCCTTGCGGAAACCAACGACCCCGAATTCGGCATCAGCCGCGGCCGGCTCATGCCCAACCATCGCATCCTCACCGACGCCGACGCCTCGCCGAAACTGCGCCAGGATTTGCAGGACAGTCTCGTGCTCGTCCACGGCGGCATGGCTCAGAACGTCGGGCCAATCCTGGAGATGGTCACCGAGAAATATCTCCTGCGCTGCGAAGCCGAATGGGCCGGCCGCAAACAGGCCATCGGCGTGCTGGACGACATTCTCGCCGCTCTGCGCAACGGCGATGTGCGCGCCGTCGGCGCGTTGACCACGCGCAATTTCTTTGAGCCGCTGCAGGCGATCATCCCCTGGGCGAGCACCGCCTACACCGAAACGCTCATCCGCAAGGTCAAGGCCCATTTTGGCGACGCTTTCTGGGGATTCTGGATGCTCGGCGGCATGTCAGGCGGCGGCATGGGTTTCATTTTCGCCCCGCAGCGCAAGCGCGAAGCTCAGGAATTCCTGCAGCGGACAATGTGCGAAACCCGCAAGGAACTTCAGCACGCACTGCCGTTCGCCATGGAACCGGTCGTCTACGATTTTGCCATCAACCAGAACGGGACTTTTGCCGCGCTGCTCGCCGGCGAGCGGGCGCTGCTTCCGGCGGGCTACTACGCGGCCATAGTGCCGCAGTGGCTCCGGGCCGATCCGCGCACGCTTCCGGCCGTCGTACGGGCGGAACTCGACCGCTTCGGCCAGGCCTGCCGCACCGATCCGGAGTTCGCGGGCATGGTCGAGCGGCTGTTCGACCGACTGCTGCCCAAGGCCCGGCAGCCCGAACCGGGCGAGTTGGATCTGGCGACATTGCTTGACCAGAACGGTTTTGATCGCGCCCAGCACGAACGCATCCGGGCCGACCTGCGTTCCGGCCGCATCGGCCTGGCGCAGAATCGTTTGCCTGCCAGCACCATCATCCAGGATGTGCTTGATGCGGATGTGGTTGATGCCACCGGCGCGCTCGCGCCCGAATGCACGCGCCTCGGGATGGAAGCACTGGCCAGTGGCGCGGTCGCGGTTGTGAGTCTCGCCGCCGGATCCGGCAGCCGCTGGACGCAGGGCGCCGGCGTCTGCAAGGCGCTGCATCCCTTCTGCAAACTCGCCGGGCGACATCGCACATTCATCGAAACGCATCTGGCCAAGAGCCGCCGCACCGGCCGGAAATCCGGCTCGCCGCTGCCGCACATTTTTACAACGAGCTACATCACGCATGAGCCCATCGAGAGCTTCCTGGCCGCACAACAGCAGTATGGTTATCCCGGCCCGCTGATCCTTTCGCGCGGCCGCTCCGTCGGCCTGCGGCTGGTGCCCATGGAACGCGATCTGCGTTTCGCCTGGGAGGAACTGCCCCAGCGCATGCTCGACGAACAGGCGCAGAAAGTCCGCGAGAGCCTGCACGCCGCGCTCATCGGCTGGGCGAAGCAGGCCGGCGAAGGCAGCGATTACACCGACAATCTGCCGGGCCAGTGTCTCCACCCGGTCGGCCACTGGTTCGAAGTGTCCAACATGTTCCGCAACGGCGTGCTCCATCGCCTGCTGTCCGAGCGGCCGGCGCTGAAATACCTCATGCTCCACAACATCGACACGCTGGGCGCAGATGTCGATCCAGCATTGCTCGGCGCGCACATCCAGCGTGGCTCGGCGCTGAGCTTCGAGGTCATCACCCGGCGCATCGACGACCGGGGCGGTGGTCTGGCCCGCGTCAACGGCCGCGTACGCCTGCTCGAAGGGCTGGCCGTCCCGCGCGAGGAGGATGAGTTCCATCTGTCCTACTACAACACGGCCACGACCTGGATCGACATCGACAAACTGCTGGCGCTCTTCTCGCTGACCCGCGCCGATCTGGCCGACCAGGAGAAGGTCTTGGCCGCGATCCGCGACCTGGGCGCGCGCATGCCCACGTACATCACGCTCAAGGATGTGAAGAAACGCTGGGGCCACGGCCAGGAGGACATCTACCCCGTCGCCCAATTCGAAAAGCTCTGGACCGACATGACCGCGCTGCCCGAAGCCAATTGCTCGTTCTTCGTCGTCCCGCGCCAGCGCGGGCAGCAGCTCAAGGACCAGGCGCAACTGGACGGCTGGCTCCGCGACGGTTCGGCGGCGTATGTGGAAGAGCTCTGCCAATGGGAGTAGGCGGCAGATGAATTTGTTTCGCCCGGAGCCGAGCCGCCGATACAATCGACGCCATGACGCTTGTTGACCAAATACTCCAATCGCCGCTGCTGCCCGATCTGGCGAGGCAAATCAACGATGTCGTCGAGTCGGAGCGCCCTCGTCGCCAGAAGTTCTTCGATGATCTGCGAGAGGACGAAAAGGCCGAGTTCATCAATGGGGAGGTGTTTGTGCATTCACCCGTGCGACAAGCACACAGTCTGGTGTCCGACGCTCTTTATCTACTAATCGGCATGTTCAATATGCACCGCCGTCTCGGCGAGGTCGCCCACGAAACGCGGCTCATCCATCTCAGCCGCAATGACTACGAACCGGACATCTGCTTCTGGCACCGTGTGAAAGCAGCCACGTTCACGCCCGATCAGATGCGATTTCCCGCGCCTGATTTCATCGCCGAAGTATTGTCCCCCAGCACCGAGGCCCACGATCGCGGCATCAAACTTGAAGACTACGCCGCGCACGCCGTCGCCGAATACTGGATCGTCGATCCCGATTCGAGAGCCGTGGAGCAGTACCTGCTGCGTGGCGAGAGCTACCTCCCACCGCTGAAGGTTTGCGACGGCACTCTGGAGAGCGAGGCCATTCCCGGTTTTCGGATTCCGTCGCAGGCGTTGTTCGATGAGGATGTCCGGGCCACGGTGCTGTCAGCTTGGGCCAGCGGGCCGCGCTGAACGTCGTTGACGCGGTTCAATCCCTGAATTCCACGGCCATCTCATATTTCCCCGAAGATAGCTGTCGCGAGCGGATGACTTCGCAGGTGTGCGGCTTGTGCCCCGGGATGCTGACACGACACAACTGCCCCACGTGCAGCTCCTCCCGCAACAGGAAACACACGCCCGAGCTGGATACGTCGCGCGTCTGAATCTCGGCCGTGAAACCGGCGTTGTGGCCATCGACGACGTTGAGCGTCGCCCTGGTCAGCACCATCTGGCGTCTGTCACGCCGTCTCTCATTGAACATGAGACCAGGACGCGGCAGCCCAAACGAAGGGTTTGATTGTGGCACGTTTGACATACGGATGTCGTTTATATCGGCAGATCCCGGGGATTCCTTTAGAAGCTGTTACAGTGGGTGGCCTGCCTGGGGCGTGCCCAGTTCCCGAGCCCGGGAACCTGAGCCCTGAACCCCGAACTCGCGCGCTCGAAGATATTGCTATCATCTGCCCCTTCCACTTCGCTATACTGATTTTCACGAGATGACGAGCCGACATTCCATACTGGTTGTTGACGACGAGGCGGACGTAGTCAAGAGTGTCAAGGATCTCCTCAGGCTGGACTACACCGTCTACACCGCCACCCGCGCGGACGAGGCGCGCGCCGTTCTCCAGGAAAGCACCGTCCACGTCGTCATGACCGACCAGCGCATGCCCGATGTCAGCGGTGTCGAGTTCCTGGCTGAAGTCCGCCAGCGCCACCCTGATGCCATGCGCCTCCTCTTCACGGGCTACGCCGACCTGTCGGCCGTCATCGATGCCATCAACAAGGGACATGTCTACCGCTACATCCACAAACCGCGGGAACCCGACGAACTGCCCCTGATCGTCAAGGAAGCCTGCGACCGTTACGAACTCCTGGCCAACCGCCGCGAACTGACCCGCCAGCTCCGCGTCAAGAATGCCGAGCTCGAACAGGCCAACCACGAGCTGATTGAGGCCAATCGCCTGCGCGAGTCGTTCATCCGCGTCGCCAGCCACGAACTGCGCACGCCGCTGGCCATCCTCACCGGCCTCACTCAACTCGCCATCCGCACCCCGCCCGCCAACGGCAACCGCGAAGAGTTCCTGCGCCGCATCGACCAGGCGGCCGGGCGGCTCGGAGGCATCGTCAGCCAGATGGTGTCCATGCTCTCGGCCGGCCAGTTCGACCGCCCGCCGGCCCTGGAGCCAACCGATCTCGCCGCCCTGTGCCGGTCCGCCGCCGAG
The DNA here is from genome assembly GCA_025361735.1 of Phycisphaerales bacterium. Classification (GTDB taxonomy): domain Bacteria; phylum Planctomycetota; class Phycisphaerae; order Tepidisphaerales; family Tepidisphaeraceae; genus JANYKD01. The sequence continues at coordinate 2,903 of JANYKD010000474.1, read as the reverse complement.
GATGTTGCCCCCTTTGTCCAGCTTCGACAACAGGTGATGGAACTCGATCTCCCTGGCGATCTTGGCGCCGTGCCACTCGAACCCGCGCGCATCCGCAACTGCGTCGACCATCTGCTCATCAACGCCATCAAGTTCACGCCCGACGGCGGCCGCATCCACCTGTCAGCCAGGCGCTCATCCACAGAGGCAATCATCGCCGTCACCGACACCGGCGTGGGCATTGCCGATGCCGACCTTCCCCGCGTCTTCGCGCCGTTCTTCACCGAGTTCGACGTGGAACACCACTCCTCCGGCCAGTTCGAGTTCAACAAGCGCGGCATCGGCCTGGGCCTGTCGATCGTCAAGGCGTTCGTCGACATGCACGGTGGCTCCGTCCTGGTGAGCAGCGCCTCGGGCAAGGGCTCCACATTTACCATCCGGCTGCCGCTGGCGCCGGCCGCGGCCACCGCTCCCTCCGACGGCTTTCCCCGCGAACGAGGATTGATCTGATGCACCCGCAAGTCCGCCTGCTACTCCAGCGGCGCCTGGCCGCGGTTCTGGTTTTTTCTGTCATCATCATGGCTGTCGTCGTGCTCGCGGGTTGGGCCGCCGGCGTCGATCTGCTCAAACGGGCCGAGCCCCGGTTGACGTCCATGAACCCCACCACTGCAGCCTGCTTTCTGTTTGCCGCGCTGTCCCTGTGGCTCATCGAATTCGGCCACCGCATTCCCGGCCGGCACTCGATCGCGCGCGCGCTCGCATTTGCAGTGCTCTTCGCGGGCCTCCTCCGTGTCTGTGGCTACCTCCTGGGCTTTGATCCCTGGCTCGATCGCCTGCTTGTCCCGGCCGGCACGGCACTTAATCGCCCCATCGCGCCCAACACCGCCGTCAACCTGTCGCTGGTGGCCGGCGCGTTGTTGCTGATGGGCCGCGACTCGCACCGGGGTGTGCGCATTGCCCAGCTTTTCGCGTTGCTCATCCTGCTGATCGCCATGCTGGCCATGGTGGGCTATGTTCTTGAGGAGCCGAAGTTCTACGTTGTTCGCGTCGATGCACCGATGTCGCTCTACGCATCGCTCGCCTTCTCGGCGCTGGCTGGAAGCATCCTGCTTGCCCGGCCCGGCCAGGGCGTGATGGCCGCGCTCAACGCCGAGTCGCCCGCCGGCCTGTTGGCGCGGTGGCTGCTCCCGGCCGCCGTGATTATCCCCGCACTGCTGGGCTGGCTGGAGCTGCTGGGGGAGCGCCATCACGTCTTCGCCAGCAGCCGCGGTGCCGCACTGACCGCCGCCGTCAACATGGGGTTGTTCATCCTGCTGATCTCCTGGAACGCCGTGACACTCAATCGCGCCGACCGCCGCCGCCGCGTACTCGAGGATTCCGTCCGCAAATCCGAAGCGTTCTACGTCTCGCTCGTCGAAACCGTCCCGCAGGCGATTTTTCGCAAGGATCTGGCCGGCCATTTCACCTTCGCCAACCGCCGTCTCTGCGACGCCGTGGGCCTCCCGCTGGACCGCATCATTGGCCACACCGATTTTGACCTCTTCCCGAAAGAATTGGCCGAGAAATACTCTGCGGACGACCGTCGCGTCATCGAAACCGGCCAGATCATCGAGACCATCGAGCGCGTCACCACACACGGCGACACCGTGACCGTGCAGACCATCAAGACGCCCGTCCGCGACGCGGGCGGCGCCATCATCGCCACGCAGGGCGTCTTCTGGGATGTCACCGAGCGCCTTCGCTTCCAGCAGCAGCTCCAGGAAAAGAACCAGGAACTCGCCGCGCTCGCCAGTGCCGAACGCGATGCCCGCGTCGCGCTGCAGAAAGCCCAGGGCGCGCTCGTGCAGTCGGAAAAACTCGCCGGGCTCGGCCAGATGGTCGCCGGCGTCGCCCACGAGATCAACAACCCGCTCGCCTTCGTCTCCAACAACGTCGTCGTCCTCATGCGCGACATCCAGGCGATCAAGGCCCTTATCGACGCCTATCGCCTCGCCGACGGCAGCATCGAGCAACACGCACCGCAGGTCTGGGCTCTGATCCGCGAACAGGCCGAACGCATTGACCTCATCTACACACTGGCCAACCTCGAGGATCTCATCTCCCGTTCGCGCGAGGGCCTGCGCCGCATTCAGCAGATCGTCCGCGACCTCCGCGATTTTGCCCGCCTCGACACCGGCGACCGTCAGGAAACCGATCTCAACAGCGGCATCGAATCCACCGTCAACATCGTCCGCGGTTCGGCCAGGAAGAAACAGGTCCAGATCGACCTGCGACTTTCGCCGCTGCCGCCGGTCGTCTGCTACCCGGCCAAGATCAACCAGGTCGTGATGAACCTGCTCGCCAACGCCATCGACGCCTGCGCCGACAATGGCCGCGTCATCGTGCGCTCGGCCGTTGAATCCGGCGGCGTGCGGATTGAAGTCGTCGACAATGGCTGCGGCATCCCGCCCGAAATCCAAACCCGCATCTTCGACCCCTTCTTCACCACCAAGCCCCCCGGCGAAGGCACCGGCCTGGGGCTGTCGATCTCCTACGGTATCATCGAAGACCACGGCGGCGCCATTGAGGTTGAGTCGGAAGTGGGCAAAGGATCCACGTTTGTGGTCCACCTGCCGACCGGGAAAGCGTGAGCCGTCGCTGGTGATCGGTAGTCGGTGATCCGGTGATCGGTAAGGTCAAGTACGCACGTCTCCGCTGGCCCGAAGAGCCGGCACTCGTGGTAGCCGTGGCCGTGAGGCCACGGATATTGCGTCCCCATTGCGCAAGGCCCGAAGGGCCGGCACGGGTGCATGACGCAATCGGCGGGTTTCAGTTGACATAAGCGGGGCGGTTATCCCAGTAGCGATCCCATCGCTCGTCCTGACTGACCCAGTGGCCGCGCAGGGCGAGAATGGCCTCGACGCCTGTCTCCTGCCAGAATTGCT
>JANYKD010000280.1 GCA_025361735.1 Phycisphaerales bacterium | reverse complement strand
GTTGATGCTGCCCGCGCCGCCCGCGACGACTGTGTCATTACCTCCGCCGGGGATGATCGTCGTGGTTCCGCTGCCGGCGGTGATGGTGTCGTCACTTTCGCCGCCGTCGAGCCTGAGTGGTCCATCGCCGGCAACGACGATCGTGTCGTTGCCCGAGTCGCCCTGGATCGTGCTCTCGATGCCGGCCTTGCCGCTGCCGAGACGGAGCGTGTCGTTGCCGGCGCCGCCGCGGAAATCCACGGGGATTCCATTGAGACCGGAGGCATCGATGCTGTCATCGCCCTCGCCGCCGTCGGCAAAGACCCGGCTGACGCCCGTGAACGTCTGTGTATAGGTGTTGCTGAAATTGGTGTACTTCACATGCACCGTCGTCGAGCCCGGCGCATCATTCCAGACCACATAGTGTTCGGCGCCATCGAGCGTCTTCAGCGGATCCTGGTTGCTGATCCGCTTGTCCGCGGCCGGACCCATGTGCAGCAGGAGCGTGTTGGGATGGCTGTCACCATTGGCGTCCGCGCTGGTGATCTTGCTGGCCAGCACGGGCGGTCCATCATTGCCTTCACGCGTGAAACTGAAGAGCTGCATGCGAGCGAATGTCTCGCCGCCGTCTACCAGCGTGACCAGGTAGGTCTTCCAGGGCGTCCAGATCTTCAATCCGACCCAGTAGTAGTAGCGGGCGTAGACTTCGCCGTCGAAGTGCAAATCGGCCAGGTCCAACGGATTGCCCGTCCAAGCCATCAGTTGGGTCATCTCGGAGACACGGATCTTGCCGTCGTTGTTGGGGTCGTTGAGATTGATCGAGGCATTGAAGTGGAACCCGCCTTCGATGCCGCCCTTGGCCAGAAACAGGTCGATTTCACCGTAGAGGGCAATCGTCACCTTCAGGTTGAACTCGTCAACGTCCGCACCGGTGCCGTCCGAGTTGGCCCGATCAGAAATGTAGAACCCGTCGAGAATATCACTGGGATTGTGGGAAGTGGCATACTCGCGAATCCCGAGCGTATCATATCCGACCGCTAGTTGACCCTTGATTTGCATCCCCAGCCGCAACCCCACCTCGAAGCAAATGATGCGCAACAACGGAATGTCGAAATTCATCGTGAAGTCGAGCTTGGGCAACCGGAACGCCACCAATGTGACATCCTGGCCCATCAACAGTTTAAACACGGTGATCGGGTTTTGAAGCAGCGGGATGTCAAAGCCACCCTTGCTGCCGCGATCGGTGATGCCCGGCTGGTTTGAACTGCTGCGATCCAGTGCATCCAACTTGCCCAGGGCATTCGTCACTGCGTTGGAACCCTTGCTCGCGTCGGCGATCAGGCTCTGGTTCCGCTGCGTGATCGACGGGGCGGACACTTCGCTGTTATCATAGTATATCTGCGTGCCCAGGCCCGGTTGTCCCAGCGGCCCGGCACTGACCTTCGCCAGCCAGAAGTTACCGATCGGCAGGTAGACATTGGTGTCATCCGGCACCGCCGCCATGACGGCCGACAACTGCCGCACCAGCACCACCATGTCGATCAACGTGGCAAGCGCTTCGCCCTTGGGTCCGCCGAAGGTCGTCAACAGCGTCGTCAGCTTGATATCCCGGCCGGCAATGTCCGAAATCACCGGGATTGCCGTCTCCAGGACCTTGATCAGCGGATCGATCGGCTTCATTGCGTCGTCGATTTTCTCGGCAATCGGCTTGATGAATTTGCTGAGGAACTCACCCATGTCCAGGCGTATGTTGTTGACGCCCACCTCGGGCACCAGATCCCGCTTCTGCTCCGTGGTCTGGGCAAACGGGTTGGCCGGCGGGGTCATCGAATCCGTCCGCCAGTCAAGATTGAAGTCAGCCGTCAGCCGCGGGATATTGGCGTTGTCGCTGACGAACAGGGTCATGTGCAGGTTCACGACCGCTTCGGCATTCAACACCAATTGAATGATCGCGGTCCCCTTGTCACGCAGTTCGCTCCAGGTGATTCGGTTCAACGACTGGTTCTTGGTGATAAGGTCATGTTTGATGTAGTTGGCGGGGTTGTCTTTGTCGCCCAGGTTGGCGAGATTGAATTTGATTGTGTACCAGGCACCGTTCTCGAAACGCACCGGGATCGTCTTGCCCTCGTCATCCAACACCGGCTTTCCACCCGCCGGAGTCGATCCATCCATCAGGATGAAGTGAGTCATGCTGTCGCCGGGACGGGCAACGTAGCGAGAGGACTTCGCGCTCGGATCGTCCAGATGGATGCCGATGCGTCCGGCAATCCGCGTGGAGAGCGTGTTGTTGCGATTGACCCCAAAAGTCACATTGTTGCGCCCGTACGCGGTGACCGTCGATGCCCGTGCCGGATTGTAGTAGTAGTCAGCATCGCCCTTAGGCACCAATCCCGTCTGGATCGAGTCCACTGCCGCCACGTTCAGGAAGAACATGCTCCCAAAAGCAGTGAACGGGGCAGTCTGGTTGTACTGCACCATCTTGTCAGGATTCCTCGATCCATCGCCGCCGTTCACGGTGGTCCAGGCCGCGCCAGTCATCGCCCGGTACTTGCCCAGCGAATCGACATACGCCGGGTGCCATGTGTGGTTGGCAGCCTCGGCCGCGACCACCCAGTACATCGTCGGCGTCACCGGAGCACCCTGCGGATCGTCGCATTCATTTTGCGGGAGTGGCTGACCGCTCGGATCGACATCCAATCCGTCGATATCGACCGGCATGACGTTGATGACGCCCTGGCTGGTCGTCACCCAGTTGCCGGTCTTGTCCTCGATCGCGTAGCCAGTCGGACTATCACCCTTGGGCTGCACTGTAAAAGTCGTGTCCTCACCACTGAGTCCGGCCTCGAATCGCAACTCTACCTGATTCGACGATGCGTTGGAGTCCGTTGCGATGAAGAATCCCTGTTCAATATCGAATCCGAATCCGAGCGTCGTGTCCCATCCAAGCTTGAACGTCAACCCGCCATCCACACCGAGCGAAAACGCAGGTGCGAGCGAGTCGAAATTGAAACTGAGATTGGCCCCGGTGTCCACCAGTTTCATCCCCAGCCGGATGCGGAACTCGACGGCGCTCGCGCCGTAGCCGCCCAGGCCGGTCATGTCCTCCTGGTCCTTGTTCATGAACTTCAAACCCACATCATCGGAGCTGTCGGCCTGGACCATTCCATCGACACTGTGGATTCCGTTGTCCTTGAGCAGTATCCCCAGGCCGTCAGGACCGAGGAAGTCGTAGATTTCCTTCTTGGCAACTTCAAAGACCCCCTCGCTGGCGCCGCGCATTTCATGCTTCAGATCGTTGAGCCATCCCGAACGCCACGAGAACACACTCTGCACTGATTTTCCCAGTACCGGCCCGATAACTGGGATATTGAGGCTGTCCAGCCCGCGAAGGCCCGTCTCCACCAGTCCCAGCGCCATATCCAATCCATCCAGCAGGATCGCCGGATCGCGCAGGAAATCCATAAGCGTCGGCGCGTGGATTGCCGAGTTCGCCCCACGTACGTCGGGTGTGAACACCTCGACGTCTCCGCCGCTCTTGATCCCGCTGATCAGTGCGTTGAGTGCGGCCACCGCAGCCTGTTGGCCCGCATCGAGATTACCGCCGGCCGCGTCATAGATCCCCGCGATCTGTTGCTGATAAGAAACCAGGTTGGTGGCATCGGTGTAGAACGCGTTCAGGTCCGCGATCTTGATCTCCACGATGTTGCCGCCGGTGTGTACGTCCTGGCGATTCGCCTGGCCCTGTACCCAGACTTGCTCCGTCCGGTTCGTGAACGGATTCATGAACTCCGTCGGCGTGAACAGGGGCAGATTCACATCCACGGACCCCGTGAACACCGCATCGTAGTTCCCCGTGTCAGACGCATCGTCTTCACCGGGATTCGGAAGCAGATAGTATCTATTCGACGTGCTTCCCAGCGTCACCATCAGACCCGCGGAATCCGCGGCCGTGGCAAAGTGCTTGGCGTCTGTCTGGTCATCGAACGTGTAGATGTTCTCGCCGACCGTCTGCAGCACCGGCCCGCCCATGGTCGCATCGCCGCCGCGCACGAACACGCCGAAGGCCCCCAACGCTGCCGTGAACTGCATATCTTCTACGGCAAATCCGAACGCCAATGATACAGATGTTCCGTTGGCAAGCCCGTGATTTCCCGATCCGTCGTAGCCATAAAGGAACGTCCGTGGATTGGCTGGATCGGTCAGGTCGATGCCCAGTGACAGAATCGTCGTGGCCACGACCTGGACAGTCAGCGGGCTCTTCTGTCCGCTGTCCACCAACCTCGCCAGGCCCGCAGGAGGCGTCTCGTTGGTGTATTTATAGAAATCGGCCAGCGTGATATCCAAGGCTTTGGTGGCGGTGCCCGCGGCCTCATATTCGATGTCGATGCGATAGGACTTGTTCCCCTGATCAAATGTCACCAGCACCTGATTCGCGGGTATGCTCATCGCCGCCGCCAGTGCGGACCCAATCTGGGCGATCGAGCTCACCGTCATGTTGCGGAATCGATCGATCTGCGAAACCAGATTGCCTTTGATGTCGATCAGATCGCTAAGCTTGGTCTTGATGGCCGGCAGTTCAAACTCGAACTGCGGCAGGCTGCTCTGAATCCCGTCCAGTACGGCCAGGCTGTCCTGCAGGCCGCGGGCAACCGTTGGCGGGCCGAACGATCCCTGCATGCCCACTTCGCCGAAGGCCCCCAGGTTCGGCAACATCTGCACCTGGGCATAGTCTGGGTTGGCTGTCTCGACATACTCGGTGATGAGCAACTGACCATCGGAGGCCGCTACGCGGAACATTGACGAGATGTCGACCCCGGTCGTTGCCACACCACTGTCGGTTACGGTTGCGTTGGTCAGCGCGCCATCGAACAGGGCAGCCAGTTGAGCAAACGTCGTGTCTGCCGACGCCACCGCCTGCGTCACCGTGATTGCGTACTTCACCCGGTTGGACAGGAAATTGACTGTCGCGTCAGCCGACAACGTGCCGTTCGCGTTAGCCTCAGGCACCGGAATCGGCAGGCCCAACGTCGTCTCCACGACGGCGGTCACATCAGTGAGATCGGGCACGGCAACCCGGATCGTCGCCCCGGCATTGATCGCCGCGCCCGAGTCCGAGGTCAGATCCGCCAACGTCATTGACGCCGTGGCGTTGCCCGCGCCATTGGAACCGGTCATCGTCCGCGTAAACGAATTCGAGAGATCACTGGCAATGTCCTGTGTCGTCGCCGTCACGCCCGGCGCGAGTTCGACTCCAACCTTCAGATTGATGCTGCCGCCCGTTGTTGATGCAAACGTCAACGTGTTGAATCCGTAGCTCGTCCTGCCGGCAAAACTCGCGAGGTTCGCATTAATCGTCCCGCC
>JANYKD010000207.1 GCA_025361735.1 Phycisphaerales bacterium | reverse complement strand
GTTCCTGCTCGGCCTGGCGCACTCCCTCGGCGGCGCGGGGTGTCAGCTCGGCCAGACGCCGGCACATCTCCTGCTCGCTGGTGCGTACCAGCGACTGAGCGCTTTCGGAGAGCCGCACCATGTGCTCGCCGATCATCTTTTCGGCCGATTCCAACCCGGCCTCCACGCGCGGACGCAACCCCTCGGCGCGCTCCAGCAAGCGGTGCTCCATGTCATCGACGGCGCTCTCGCCGACTCGGCGAAGTTCGGCCAATTGCTGGCGCATCTCCACGTCGATCTGCTGCGCCGTACGCTGCAATTCCCGCGAAAGCTGCAGTCTCGCCGCCTCCAGACGCTTGAGTGCGGGCTCCGCCCTGGCCGTCGCTTCCTGCTGAACGGTGTCGATGCGTTGCGTGATCGTTTCGCGCACGGACGCCAGCACATCGTCGGCCTGTCGCTCGAATGACGCAGAGGCATTGGTCAGCCGCTCATTCAATGCCCGGGATGAGTCGGCCAGCGATTTCTGCGCCGTTGCCAGCCGTTTCTCGAACGACTCGCCCGCATTGGCCAGCGACGACTGAATATGCATGCGGTGCTCATTCAGCGACCGTTCGAGCCGGTCGAACATGGCCGAGGTCATTTCGCGAATCTGCGTCTCGGCGGCGGCAGCACTGCCCCGAAGCGTCTGGCTGACCATCGCGGCCATTTCGGTTGCCGTGGTTCTGGCGGCTTCCAGCTTACCCTGCAACGATTGACTGATGGTGTCGGCCGCGGCTTGCGCCCGCTGGGTCGCATCTTCAAGCCGCTTCTGCGAACTCTCGGCGACGCGCTGACCGGCCTCGGCCGATGCCTGTGCGGACCTGCCCATCTCGCGCAGCAGGGACGACATCTGGTCGGCCGCCTCGCGCGAGGCTCGCAGTTCATCCTGGAGCTGCACGCCGACGTCGTGCGCAAACGCCTCGGCCTCCGCGCGACCGGCCGAGAGCTTGTCGGAAACCGCCGCCCATACGCCCGCCGCCGCTTCCTCGGCGCCGGCCCGCAGGGTTGTGGCCTGTCGCTCGAGCGACTGGCGCATCTGATCGGTTACCCGTCTCGCCTGCTCTTCGTACTGATGCATCCACTCGGTCATCCGCTGCCGGCCGGCCTGTTCCTGCTCGGCCAATGCGTCGCGCAGTTTGCCGACGGATTGCTCCTGTATCGTGTGACACTGCTTGAGAATCCCCTCGGTGTTGGCGGTGAGTTGCGCCTCCATTGCTTGCTGATGAAAGGCCAGTGCCGCGATGGCGTCGCGCCCGGCGGAGGCCACATCGGACTGTGATTTCTGCCGCGTATCCTGAATCTGCTCGGCGAGCGACCCGGCGGCCGCGATCTGGGCCCGGAGGGCCTCGATCATCTTCACCAGCCCTGATTCCGCCGCAGCCACGGCTTGCAGCCGCCGCTCCAGCCGCATGTTGACCTGAACGCCTTCCTCGATCCGCCGCAACAGCCAGCGGTCCACGAGGGCGGCCTTGTTCAGCCCGGTCGGCAGGCGTTCCAGGAGTTGCACATCCAGTTCCCCATCGCCGACGGTGGTTGTCGGTGCTTTCGCGGCCGGAGTCGGAGACGGGGTCAATGTCTGCGGATGAGCCATCAGATACCTCGGTGGTTATGGGAACTTGATACTGTCATCGGCAAACCGGAGCCAAGAAATGCACGTCCGATAATCCGCGATTGGCACGCGGAGCATAGGCCGCCAAGGTCGTTCGCTGTCTGGTTGCGGGTTGATGATCGTTGCTGCATGCCTGAGGCGCTGTCTTCGCCGCGTCGCAGCGGCGGTCAAGCCAGGGACGCAAGTCCCTGGACCGACGATTCGTGGTGACCACCAGCCGCGGAGCGGCGAAAGTAGTCTCGACGACACCTGACGACGAGAACTACTATCGCCCCTCCGGGGCTTTTGCCTGCGTTTCGTCTGATTCCAGCGGCTTGCGCCGCTGGCTACTGACCGCCGCCGCTCCGCGGCTAAGACCTCGGAGGAGATTCGCAGCAACGGTCGCGGACTCCTTCCTGTACGGGCGGGCGACAGGTGCTGCGAACTTCACTTTGTCGCTGTCGGACTGATGGTCGCCGGGCGACCCCTTTCTCGGGTTGATGTCGGCAGGTCGTCACGCACACGCGGGATCGCCAGGACAATAATCGTCATGCTTTGGTCAGGGAGAGACATGGGAACGCCCTGTTCCCGGGCAGATACTCTAGGTATTCTGCCGTAGCGGAGATTCAACAACAACAGGAGCACGATATGAAGAAGCAGGTCAAATGGTGTGCGGCCGTGGTGGCAGCAGTGGTCGGATGGGGAGTTAGCAGCCAGGCGCAGCAGGCGGATCCGTATCCGGTCGCCCCGGGTCCGTTCCAGGGAACGATGGACTCCCTCAAGGGGAACAAGTGTCCCGAGTGGTTCCGCGATGCCAAGTTCGGCATCTGGGCCCATTGGGGTCCACAGGCCGTTCCCATGGACGGCGATTGGTACGCCCGCGGCATGTATGAGCCGGGCAACAAGCATTACAAGTACCACCTTGAAAACTATGGCCACCCGTCTGTGTTCGGTTACAAGGACATCATCCCGCTCTGGAAGGCCGAGAAGTTCGACCCGGAGCGGCTCATGTCGCTCTATAAGAAAGCGGGCGCCAAGTATTTCGTGAGCATGGCGTCGCATCACGACAATTTCTCGCTCTGGGATGACAAGTTCCACAAGTGGAACGCCGTGAACATGGGTCCGAAGCAGGACATCGTGGCCGCGTGGCAGAAGGCGGCCAAGAAGGAGGGCCTGCGGTTTGGCGTGTCGGAGCACTTGGGCGCCAGCTTCACCTGGTTCCAGAGCGCGCACCGCTCGGACAAGACCGGCGACAAGGCCGGCGTGCCTTACGACGGCGCCGATCCGAAGTACGCCGACCTCTATCACAAGGCTGCCGACCCCAACGACAAGGGCTGGTACAGCAACAACCCCGAGTGGCATCAGGAGTGGTACAAGCGGATCAACGGCCTGGTGTCCAATTACAACCTGGATCTGCTTTACACCGACGGCGGAATTCCCTTTGGCGATGTCGGCCTGAAGATGGTCGCGAACATCTACAACACCAGCATCAAGAACCACGAGGGCAAGCTGGAGACGGTTTACACGACCAAGCAGAAGTCCGAAGGCCGCTGGATCGAGGATCTGGAACGCGGCGTGATGCCCAAGATCAACCCGGATCCGTGGCAGACCGACACATCGATCGGCGACTGGTACTACAACCGCAACTGGAAGTTCCGGCCGGTCACCTGGAACATCCACATGCTCTGCGATATCGTCGCCAAGAACGGCAACCTGCTGCTGAACGTGGTGCAGCGGCCGGACGGTTCGCTCGATCCGGAAGTCGAGACCATGCTGGGCGAGATGGCGACGTGGATCGGGATCAATGGCGAAGCGATCTACAGCACGCGCCCCTGGAAGGTGTACGGCGAAGGCGCGGTGCGGTTCAAGGGCGGGAACTTCAAGGAAGACTTCAACTATACCGCCAAGGACATCCGCTACACGACCAAGGGCGATGCCCTGTATGCCATCCTGCTCGGCTGGCCGGAAGACGGCAAGGCGGTCATCCGCACGCTGGGCACGAAGGAAGGCAAGGGCGCCGGCGAGATCACCGGCATCACCATGCTGGGCAACAGCGGCGCACTGGCGTTCAAGCGGACGGACGAGGGCCTGGTGGTAACGCTGCCGGCCGCCAAGCCGTGTCAGTATGCGTTCACACTGAAGATCGCCGGCAAGGACCTGGAGCCGACCGAGGTGCAGATGGTTTCCGAAGTTGTGAAGCAGGCTGACAACGGCATAATAACGCTGCGTGCGGCCGAGGCCGACCCCAAGGGCAACGTCAAGTCCGAATCCAAGGGCGGCCAGGACAATCTCGGCTTCTGGGACAATGCTTCGGACTATGCCGAATGGACCGTGGACGTGAAGACGGCCGGCGAGTTTGAAGTCACCGCGTCCATCTCCAACAACGGAGCGTCGGAGTTGATGCTCGAAGGGATTGGCAACAAACTGACAGCGAAGATCCCGGCGGGCACGGGATGGGACAACTACAGAACTCTTTCGCTTGGCAAAGTCACGTTTGCCCAAACCGGAAAGCGGACGATCGCCGCCAAGCCGGCCAACGCGCAGACATGGAAGGCGATCAACCTTCGCTGGGTGAAGCTCACACCGGTGAAGTGACGGGTTTTCGGCATTGCAGAACGAATGAAAGCCGCAAAGGAGATCACTCCTTTGCGGCTTTTGTTGTCTCGATGGACACAATCAGTCGGCAATGCGGACCGTACGGAGTCTCTGTAGGGTCCGCTTCAGCGGACGCGGAAACGGTGGGTCCGCCCGACCGCGTCCGCTGAAGCGGAC
>JANYKD010000158.1 GCA_025361735.1 Phycisphaerales bacterium | reverse complement strand
GATCCCCTCGGTCTCATCCGCCAGATACTCGCCAGGCCCGTCGCAGGCATCCTTTCTTGCCATGGTCGCGCTCCTTCGCTTGCCTGCTCTATTATCGGACATTCCACCCCGTCTTCTGCGGTTGAGCTACAGTCTCCCTTTCCGCGTCCAAAGGACGTCCCGATCAGTCCCCGGGTGGGCAGCTGATGGTTGTTAGTGGAAGGATAAATGCGGAATCACTGGCAACTCCCATCAGGATGTCAAAGAGCGAGGCCGACGGCCGGGCGGCGGCGGTTGGGTTGTGCGCTGGATCGCCCGGAGGCGGGATAGCGCGAAGGAGGTAAGAAAACACGCTCCTCTATGTATACCCGGGGTGTTGCGCGCTTTTGCGAGAAATGCGCAGCGCGCGATTGGCGTAACTGCTGGCTGGGATTCGGGTTGTGAATTTCGGGAGGATTTTGGAGATTTTTTCGCTTGACTGCGAAGGGTGTGCGACGGTGGCGGGAGCTCAAGGAAGGACGAAGGGCCGCAGTCTTCGTTTCGGGAGGGAGCAAGGCAAGCGGGGTTCACGCAACGGCGCAACGACGCGACGAGTTCGGTTCCGCTGGCGGCGAGGCGGGTTTGGCAGGGTGACCGGGCGAGCCTGCGAGACAATCGCACCTGATCCGTGTTCCGACCCTTTTTCCACCCGCGGGACGTAGCGTAATAGCGTCCACTAGCTGCGTCCCCGTCTCATTTCTTCTGGTCCGCCTGAATCTTCTGTAACTGGGTCTTGAGTGGCGTAAACGGGTCGATCTGTGCGGCATAAGCTTCGGCCCACTCTAACCAGCGCGCCACCGGGCCTCCTTCTGTGGCCTTCGCTTGATGCGACTCGATCAATTCCCTCATGTGCTTGACGTAATCGCGAACATCCCGGCTTAATCGCCACCGCGTAATCGTATCATTCAGCGCGCCAATCCGATCCTGTTCCTCCTGTCGCAGCCGGGCTGCTTCCTCTTCTCGACGCCGTTGCTCAGCGAGGACACGCTCACGCGCTGCCCTCTCCTCGGCGAGCCGGCGTGCTTGCTCTTCCTCCTTCGCCATTCGCTGAAGGATGCGACCAACAAAGCGGCCCAGCTTGTCCTCGAGTCGCGTGTTCGCTGTGTCCTGGCAGACGACGGAGTCGTAATCCTCTCCGAACGTAAAGACCAGCCTTCCATCCGGCGTGTGCCTATATCGGTCACCGAAGCAGTGCCCCCACCTTTTCAACTCTTCTATCTGCTTCGGTGTCAGCGGCAACTCGGTTCGCTGGAGATGTTCCCGCAGCTTCAATGGGTAATCCATACCGCCCTTCCGCATCCCCACGTCGGCATGGGCGTATGCGCCGCGAGGCTGCAACACGAATCCTTTGGCCTCCATCGCCTTCACAAACGTGTCCATGATCCGAACGGCGCGACCGATGTTCTTTGGAGTGACGATGATCCTGACGGCACCTCGACCACCCGAAAAAGCGAGTCCATCACGGTCACGGTCCTTGCTCTCAAGCATCGCCTGCGCAGTCGCCACCAATGGGCGTGGCGAGGAGAGCCGAGTCGGGACGGGGATGGGCGGATAAACCACTGCCTCGGTGTGCGGAGCGCCCGGAGCGATTGTCACCTGATCCAATTCTGGTGTCGTAATGGGCGGCAGCGCAGGCCGCTCAATATCTTGGCCCCAAGCCATCCGGCTCCAGTGCCCACTGGCCGGCCTCGGGAGGTTGTGGCGCTCACACAGCTTAACGAGTTGGGCAATAGAGATGCCCAGTTCCTCGGCAAGGTTCGTCGCGGGCTTGGCCCAGATCCGGTCGTAAAGTTCTTGGCGTGACAGGGTCATCGTGTTTGCCATCGGGCGCTCAATTCTGCCTTAGCCGCTTCGTTATGGGCTGATCCACCAAGGGCAGTTCAGGAAGTCTTCCATTCAGCGAGAGGTACTCCGCTTGGTACTTGGACACGGGCGCGACGTGGTCTTGATACGCAAGCACCAAGAGTCCCAATACCCCAGTCTCTATGCGGAGCGTTGTCGAATTCGGCGTAGCACATGTACCAACAGAGGAGAGATGAGCCATGCCGCTTCGGAGAACAAGCCCCTCTGCACTCCGTGCTTCCATGACATGCGGAGATTTTCGCGATGTGCTTGTCTGCTTCGGGTGCGTTTTGTGCGGTCATTTTCTTGACCTCGGCGGCAGAAGATACGAGCATTTCCGCGATGATGTTAGCGACAAGTTGAAATCCAGCACCACTTGCCATGGCAGGTGTTGCGAGTTCATCGGCGTGACAGGACACCAACAGAACTTCTTGCCGAGGCTGCACGCGCCTGGAAGCCCGGAATCCGGGTTGAAGTGGGTCGTCGAGACAGGGTCGATGGACATCCAGTCCGTCCAGGCGCGGGAGCATCGATAACATTCGCGCACTTGTGGCCAGCTCGTGCGGGGCATGGCCCGGGATGTGAGCGCCGAAGAAGTCGGGGGTGGGCGGGGCTGTTTCGAGTTGGCGGCAAAAGCCGATTTCCTGGAGCATCGTCAATTTGGGCAGAACGTTGCCGGTCAGGTTGATGTGAGAGAAGCCGGGGAAGATGTCGGGGTTGTCGACAATCAGGCGGCTGGCCATTGGCTGATGTGTCCGTTTGATGATATCTGACCAACACCCCGACACCATTTCTCTCGCTGCGTCCCCGTCTCATTCCGCTTTGGTTGTATTTACGATAAGTGCCTAAGCCGACACTGGCCGCTCTTGGGCTTGAGCGGCGCACAGGCAGGCGCCGAAGATGACAATGCATCCGGAAAGGTAAATCCACATCAGGAGTGCGATGATGCCGCCGAACGCCCCGTAGACCGCGTTAAGCGTGGCGAAGTGCTTGAGGTAGATCACGAACATGATTTCGGCCGCCTGCAGGAGAGCGGTGACGCACAAGGCGGCAGCCCACACCTCGCCAAAGCGCGTCCGGCGGCGTGGCGCCAGCCGGTAAAAGAGGATCAGACTGACGAATACCACCAGCAATGGGATAACGAAACTCCCCAGGGTATAGATCCACGAACTGAAATCACCCGCCTGGAACACCCAGTTCTTCGCCATCTTCGCCAGCACGGGCACCGCGACGCCCAGAAGGACCACGCACACCAGGATGGCCAGACCACCCAGGCTTTCAAGCGGCAGTCTCCACCAGTTGTACGCCTGGGTACCCCACGCCCGGTTGGTGGCGCAGATCAGTGCGTCAAAGAACTGCATGGCACCCCAAACGAGCATGAGAAATGCGACCGCACCCGCCCGGCCGCGCGCTTTGATTACGCCGGCAATCGTATCAAAAACGTAACTCTGACTTTCAACGCCAATCGGTACATAGGTTTCCACGTAGGTGATGATCTCCCTGCCGGCCCGGTCCCGGTCAATGAAGGCCGAGGCAATCGTCACGGTGAGGATGATCAAAGGAAACAGCGAGAAGAACGCGTAATGGGCGAACGCTGCCGCGGACTGCGCCCCGTCTATCTGCGAAAACCGTTTCGTGGCGTCGCAAAGGGTGACCCAGACCCTTCGGAATATTTGGCCACGCAGGACTGACGTATGCAGATGGCTCATGGTTCACTTTGCCGTCGGACTCCCGCGCAGATGGAGACCCCAGAACATCAGATGTTGGACAATGCATCGCGGATCCCGCGCCTCTCCATCCGGCCGGCCCGCGCTCAAGACGATTCGGGTCCTTCGGGGACCTCGGCAATGAGTCGCTGCATGGCCCGGACCTTCGAACCTATGAACAGCACATTGGACACCTCGATCTGCTCGTGCGTGGCGCCGGACGTGAGAATTGTCAGATCCCCGGATCCGAGCCCAAGGAGCCAGTGCCTGAAGAGATCGTCGCGATGTTTCTCCAGCCCCATGCCTTGGGCGTTATAACTCTTGGAACCGGCACCGAAGTGAACCTTGTGCGTAAGCTGGCCGGGCGTGACTTCCCAGTAGCTCAGGCGATCAAGCCCAAACACCGTAATGGTCCACGTCAGGAACATCAGGGTGGAAAACCAGAAGTAGGCGCCCAGCGTGAGGTGAACCTTGAGGTTGCCGAACCAGGAGAAGACCTCGTCCCACCAGCCGAGGTAGGCAAGAACGACTGTCAGCAGGGCGCCTCCCATGATGGCCATGCCCGACGCCAGCCCGCGCACCGAGAAGTTGGTGATCAGGATGACGATGAAGAGGACAAGAAAAAATGCCACGCCCAGGTTGCTGCTGGGGTGGATCCATTCCCGGACCTGCCCAAGCGCCTCGATCTGCAGCGGCTTGCCATGCCAGTAGGTGAGCAACGCCATGATGTATCCGGCCACCCAGACCGGCCACCAGTACAACAACGAGGAATGATTGTATATTCGCAGTCGCCAACGTAGCGGTAGTTTGTCCGGACCGGGCTGCGACCCTGATTCGGCCCGGGTAGATCCTGGCGACACCTGGGATTGGGAAATCGCGGCGGGTGTTCCATCTCGCGCCGCAGCGAAATTGACGTGTTCCTGGGTATTCGTGGACATGTTATGACTTCTTGCCCTTGATATGCCGGGAGGTATCACCGGTAACCGCGCCGGCGATATCGTTGGCCTTGCCATTGATCTGCCTAATCCTGGCTGCGGTCACATCGTCGCGTGCCATGACGTCGCTCCCGGGGTTCGATTGAGTTCCTTGCCTGAATGCACCTGTAATCACCTGCGCAGCACCAGCACAATGATGACGATGAGGAGGATGAGCCCCAGGCCACCTCCGCCAACCCAAATGTAATCCGCGAGAATCGGTGAGAAATTCTGAAGCATGACTTGGTCCTTTCAACGCTGCCTGCCCGCATTGATGCGGGCGGCAAAAAAAAGAGCCGACGTGGCTCGACACCCAAAGGGTGTTGAACCACGTCGGCTTACTCGTCAACGGGCCTCCCGGCGAGCCGGGCTGCCCTTCATCTAGTCGTCCGACAGTCTAATTTACTCACTAGCCGGAGCCGATTATTCAAAGTTGCTGTTGCTCCGCACCACTACTCTGATCGTAGCACCCCCACACAAGGTGGGAAAGCGGAATCCACGTGGAATCCGCGTGGCTCGCAGACCAACTCCGCGGGGCTACGGGGCTACGTTCCGTAAGGAGTCAGTTGTCCGCGCTCCGACAGCCACCGCTTCAAATACGCGGCTAGATCGCGCTTGGCGGCGGCGAAGGCCGCTTCGCTCAGTCGAGTCGGGGTGAACATGCGAGCGTTCGGGCATGCCGTAAGAAGCTGGGAGGGTATTGGCGCAGGGATGATTGAGAAGCACTGGCTCCAGCACCGGGCAATATCTTGAATCTGGTTACAGAGCAATCGGTCAAGCATCATGCAATTCAGTTCATTCCGGGTAATGGCGCCCATATCGAAGTTGCAGAGGGTCTGACAGCAGCTCTGCAATATGTCGTCGCTTGATGGTGGCCAGCGAAGAGGAGTGCGAGGAAATGAGCGGCGCCGAGCGTTAAGTTCGCGACCGTGCTATTCGCAGAAGAGGCACCCTTTCCGGGGTTGATTGCACCCGTCACGAACGCAGGTTGCGCCAAGTGATTCCATGGGATATCACAATATAATCTCCGCCGGTGGACTGCAAAGTGTTCGCACCGGGCTGTCGCCGGGCGGGAATTGGATTTGGTCCAAACTGCCTTCCGCCGAGAGGCTGTGTCGGAGTACCGACACCACGGGCAGGATGCCCGTGCCACAACACAACAGAGGTCAGGCACTCGTGGCCAGTTCGTGCGGGGCATGGCGCGGGGTGTGGGCGCCGCAGGAGTCGGGCTCCGGCCGGGGCGTTTCGAGCTGGCGGTAGAAGCCGAATTCCTGGAGCATCTTCAGTTTGGGGAGGACGTTGCCGGCCAGGTCGATGTGGAAGAAGCCGGGGAAAATGTCGGGGTTGTCGATGATCAGGCGGAAATATTGTTCGTGGCGCGGGGGGATCTGCACCTCGGCGCCGAGGCAGATTTCGTGGCCGGTGAAGACGAACTCGGGCAGTAAATAGGGACAGAACTCCAGCTTCACCTTGTCCTTCCACTGCTGGTAGATCTCGGTCTGTGGCAGGAGGCTGAGCAGGCTGGGGAGAATGCGGGCGCCCAGGGTGCGGAAGGAGGTCATCTGGAAGAGCGACTGGGCGAAGTCCTCCATGGTTTCGAAGGGATAGCCCCAGACGTAGAACGCATCCACGCGCGGGAAGATTTGCACAGCCTGGGGGATCAGGTCGAGCGTCTGCTGGGCCGTAAAACCTTTCTTGATGAGCCGGAGGATGCGGTCGGAGCCGGATTCGATGCCGAAGCGCAGCTCGAGGCAGCCGCAGTCGGCCATGGATTGCATCATCTCGATGTCGGTGAGGTTGACCCGGCCGAAGGCTTTCCATTCGACCTTGAGGCCGGAATTGCGGAGGGCGGAGCAGAACTCCATGACCTGTGGCTTGCCGGAGATGAAGAACTCATCCTGGAAGAGAAAGAGATCGACGCCGGCGCGGTCGTGGAGGTCTTTCATCTCGGCGATGATGTTGGCCGGGCTGCGGTGGCGGGTTTGCCAGTTCCAGACGGGGGCGACGGAACAGAAGGTGCAGGGATAGGGACAGCCGCGGCTGGTCATCATGCCGTAGCCGGCGTAGCGCTTGAGGTCGATCCGGCCAAAGGCGGGCAGGGGCAGGGCGTCGAGGTCGTCGATGCGCGGCTGGTCGGGGTTGTGATGCACGCCGGCGCCGTTGCGCCAGGAAATGCCGGGAATGTCGGCCAGATTGCCGCCGGACTGGAGGGCGGTGAGCAGGCGCGGGGCCGTCAGCTCGCCTTCGCCGCGGGAGATGATCTCCACCCACGGGAAGCGTTCGAGGATGAGACTCTCGACGCTCTTGGAGCCGACGCCGCCGAGAATGAGGCGGCGGTCGGGGTAGCGCTCCTTGATGGCCTTCATGGCGAGGATCGTGAACGGCAGGAGATTGGCCATGCAGGAGAGGCCGATGATCGGGGCGGGGTTGTCCATGAACGCGAGGAAGCGATCCATGTCGAAGGGATCGTCGCTCTCCTCGAGCTGATAGTCGCGGAAATCGACGGTAAAACCGGCCTGTTCAAGCACGCTGACCAGATACAGGCAGCCGAGCGGGACGTGGCGCTCGCGCTCGATCTCCTGGCCGTAACGCATGAAGAGGAGGTTGAGGTTGACGAGGGTGATATTCATAAATGCGGAAGGGTGAATGCGGAATGCGGAATTAAGAATGCAAAGTGAGGATTGAAGAAGTTACGGGGCGTTGGGTTTGGGGCGGTCGGGACGGATGCCGTCGATGGCGATGGGGAAATCGGGGACGGGATCGGTTTGGGCGGCCGGCTTGGTCGTGGGTGCTGGCGGCCGGTCGGGGCGGATGCCGCGGCTGGGCGGTTCGGGTGCCGGGTTCGGTGGTGTGGGCATGATGCCGGCGATGATCATGGGCGGTTCGGGCTGCGCAGATTGGGCGGCGGGCCGGGTTGTGGGGTTGGTCGTCGGCGCGGTGGCCGGGGTGTTGGGACGATCGACGCGAATGCCCCGGATGGCCATGGGACGATCGGCGATGACGCCGAAGACGGTTATCGATGCGGGTGGCGTCGAGTCGGCGGCCGGCTGGGTGGTGGGTTGTGTTGCTGGCTGTGTGGCCGGGGCAACGGGAGGGATGTCGGCCCGAAGGCCGCGAATGGCGGTGTTTTGAGGGCGATCTATCATGAGCCCGAACCGAGTGATGTTCGGCGACGGCTGGTTGGTCGCGGGTTCGGTTGCGGGCTGCGTGGCCGGGCGCGTCGTTGCATCGGCGGTCAGGCCGGCGATTCTGACATCCTCGGGACGTATGGCGCGCAGTCCGGCGACTTCGACGGGGTCGGGCGGGCGATCGATTCGTTCGACCGCAATTGGCGCGGGATTGTCCTCGCGTGCGCCCGGGAACCGGATGGTGATCTCGGGTGCTACGGGGCGAGTTGGAGGCTTGCCTGCCATCACGCCGGCCATTCCATGGGCGATTGGCGCGGGGTTGTCCGCGCGTGTCCCGCCGATCTGGAGGGTGACCTCAGGGCGAGTTGGGGGCTTGACGGCCATTAAGCCTCCGATACTGCGGCCCAAATCATCTGCGGGCGTGGGCGGGCTGGGCTGCAGGTCGACAGTCAGGCGAGGGACCTTAGAATCCTCCGGCCGCAGGGGACGCGATCCGTAGATGCTGCGCGACTTCCACGCGGGATCGGAAAATCCAAACGGCCGGTCGACCGGTTCACCTGCGATTGGCGCGGGGTTGTCCGCATGTGCCTCCGCGGGCTGGAGGGTAAGGTCAATTGGTGGTATCGCGGGACGAGCCGGCGGTTTGGAGGCGCTGAAGCCAGCCATATCGTATGGTCCATCATCTTCGAACGCGGGCAGGGTGACCAGGGACGTATCGGGCCCGATGCCGAGAATCGTTGTGGCCTCGGGGCGATCGATCATGACCCCGGCAACAACCGGGGCGGCGGGCTGAGTCGAGGGTGTCGCGGGGCGTGTCAGAGGCTTGACGATCACCGCGCCGGCGATGGTGAGCGTTTGGACGTCTGTGGGCTCGGCCGGGCGACTTGCGGTGGCGGGGTTGTCCTTGGGCATATCCTCGGGCCGAATGCCGGCGGGCTGGCCCTTGTTGTCGTCGCAGCCGGCTTGTACGACTCCCAGGGCGGCCAGCATGACGGCGGCGACTTTGCCGAGGAAGGCCGGCATGTAGGCTTGTGGCACGGTAGTGGCGCCGATGATGGAGCGGAGTTGGGCCGCGGGAACGGCCGAGAGCATCATGCTTTCGGCCGCGGAGAGTTCCAGGCCGATGCTGCGGGCGGCCTGGCCACGTTCGGCCAGCAGGAGCGAACGGAATTCGGGATCGACGGCCGCCTTTTTGACGAGCACCTCGATGCCGCGCGGGACGCCGCCAACGGCCTTGCCGCACCCGGGCGGTCGGCCGCCGACGATGGTGGTGCGGATCGCTTCTTGTTCTTGCGGCCGGGGTCGATTTGCTTCGCTGGGCATGCTCTCTCCACTGGAGTTGCCTGATAGTGCCGCCGGTGTTCTCACCGGCGGAGGCCGGAATCGCGGACACCGAAAGACCGCCAGTGAGGACACTGGCGCCACTTACACGCGGAACCCACATATCAGACGCGCCTGGCATCGAGAAGTTCCATGATAGTGGCAGAGCCGTCTCGGCTCTGAGTGCTTCAGACCAGCGGCGAGACGCCGCTTCCACTATCAAAGCACACTCAGCAACTCCCGCACATACTCCCGCACCTCGCCATGCCCGCGGCGCAGGGCGGTGCGATTGCCGTGACGATCGAAGAACTCGATCGCCTTGCGCGTGTCGAACTGGTTCTTCGGCCCGCCGCCTTTGCGGTCCACGATGGTGGCCGGGGAACCGCTGAGTTCCTTTGCGAATTCGGCGGCGGTCTGCCAGTACATGTAGCAGTCGACCAGATTGTACAACTGGCCGGCGACGCGGGCGTCGCCGAGCGCCAGGGTCAGGGCGTCGGCCACATCGCGGACATGCGTGATCTTGCCGCCGTGGGGCGTGTCTATGGTGCCGCCGCGGCTGGCGGCGCGGATCAGGTCGCCCCATTGCGCGTGTTGGGGATCGGGCGGAATGCCGTAGATCGCGGCCGGCCGCCAGGCGCTGGTGTTCATGCCGTAGGCGTGGTGATAGGCGATCAGGTGCGACTCCACGGCGGCCTTGGCGGCGCCGTAGATCGAGCCGGGCCAGGTTGGGTGGCGCTCGTCCAGCGGCCGATCCTGCAGGATGTCGTGGTAAACCGAGACCGAGCTGACGAACAGGAACTGCCGCACGCCGGCCAGCCGCGAGGCCTCGAGCAGCCGCAGCGAGCCGAGAACGTTGGCCGCGAAGTTGTGCTCGGGCGACAATCGCAGTGCCTCCCAGTCGTAGGCGTTGTGGATGACCGCATCGACCCCGGCCACGAGGGCGGCCTGCGCCTGCGGGTCGGACTGGTCACCCACGCACCACTCGGCGACAAAGGGCGCGATGGGGTCGCGGCGGCTTTGCGGGCGAACCATGGCGCGAACCCGGTGCTCGCCGCGATGCAGGGCCTCGGCCACATGGCTACCGACGAATCCGCTGGCTCCCGTGAGTGCGACGAGCATAGGCTGCCTTTGCTGGACCGATGATTCTATCACGAATTCCGTCGATCAAGCGAATGAATGAGTCTACGCGTGCAGCCAATGAGTTGTTCGAGCGTCCGTACGGGGCGTATGTTGCCTGTTCAGTTCACCTTGTTCCGCGACCACTCCTGCGGCTTCTTGCCGCCGGCGTCGATATAGAGAAAGCTGTTGCCGTTCTGGGCCTTGATCTCGTATTTGACGGCCACATACATGCCGTTGTCGCCCGTGAGATAGAGCTTGCCGTCGGCGGCCGCCCAGGTGCCCTTGGTGCCCGTGCCGCTGTTGCCGACCGCGGCGCCGCTCGACGTGACATTGCCACCGGAGTCGGTGTTCTTCGCCGAGAGATACCCTTCGCTGTTGCCCTGCCAGGCGAACGTGCCGTCCTCTTTCAGCGACACGGTGCGGCGCGTTTCCGTGCTGGACAGGTTGCTCGTGCCCAGACCGGAACTTGAATAACTCCAGTAGTGCCATGTTCCCAGCAGTTCACGGTCGATCTGGGCCTCTTCCCAGGCGAAGGTGCTGAAGATTTCACGCAGAGCCTTGTCGTTCTCGACGACTTTCGCCTTGGCGCCCAGCCCAAGCAGATAGACTGCCTTGCCCTTGATGATGGTAACATAAAGCTGCGCCCGGACCACCAGTCCGTTTTGCCCGGTGACTTCCCACGCCAGCCCCGCGCCGGCCTGCGAGCCCGACTTCACTGCCTCCACCGTGCCGACACGCCTGAGCAACGGCGCATTCTGGGCAATCTGCATTTCCAGGGCCTGGATCAGCTTCGGATCGTCCGGCCGGGTGATCCCCTGAGCATCCTCGGCCAGCACCATGTACATCGCCTCGCCCTGGTTGGGTGGAACGAGCTGCACCACACCCTGCACCTCCTTCACCTCCCAGTCCTGCGGATAGTGGAGCGTTCCGCCGGTGGCGTGCTTGTAGACCTTGCCGCGGGCCAGCGGCGTCCATTTGTCGTCGGCCGCGGGCTTGGCGTCGGCGGGTTTATCGCCGGTGGGTTTGTCGAGCGGATTGGCCGGGGTGGGATTGGCCAGCGGGTTGGCCGGCTTCTCCAGCGGATTGACGGCCTTGCGCTCTTTTTCGAGAAGATAGGTGGTGTTCCCCGCCTTGAGGGTCAGGATGTTACCGTTGACGGCCGCGGTGAAGTCAAACGTATTGCCGTCGCTCTCGAAGCTGCCCTGCAACTGGCCGTCCTTCACGGCCGCCTTGAAGGCAAATTTCTTGTCTTCCAAGCGGATGGTGCCGGTGTATTGCCCCTGGGCCGGCAGGATCTCGACCGCCAGCCGCCCCGCATCGCCCTTGAAGGTTCCCGCGTAAGCATCGGCAGCGGCAAGCGGGTTGACGGGTTTGTCGCCGGCCGGAGCTGCCGCCTCGGCCGCCGCCTTAAACACCACGCTGCGTGCGTCGGTAAGCCGGGGCTGGCCATTGGCATCCATGTCGGCCATCAACACGGTCATGCTCGCGCCCTCGCGCTGAGCACGGAAATAGGCGCTGCCCTGCATGCCATCCGGGCCGATCAGTCCGACAGCGCTGCCGTCCTGCACCTTCGCCCGGATTATCAGCTTGCCGCCCGCGGAGGCCATCGTGCCGGACACGTTGTTGTCCTTATCTTGTGCCAGCACGAGCGTGACGGCGCCCTTGATCCCGTCGGCCGTGTACGTGCCATTGTACCCATCGGCCAGGGTCCATGAAGCGAACCCCAGCAATGCCAACACCGCGGTCAGATAACGCATGATCGTGCCTCCTTGAGCGAGTTGTGTTTCGACGGGCCGAGCAACCTTGCCCATGAAGGTATCGGGAGCCGGGGCATGATTCAATACAAATCCGCGACGTACAAACCCGTGACAGGCAAACGCTCTTCCAGCCCCGGAGGGGCGACAGAAAGTCCTTCGCATCCCGCGGCAGCCGGCTCCCTGTCCTCTCGCGGCAACTCGGCATTTGTCAGAGCTTGATGCGACCCAAAAGCCACCATTCCAGGTATGCCGCCAGTGACGGGGCAACCCACGTTCGGCTGTCGTCCTCGTGATTCCAAGCGAAGATGTCCGGGCGACGGACCTGGCCAGCAAGTACGGCGAATGCAAACTGGTCCCCATTCCCTGCATCGGCGAAGAACAACAGATGATCAAATGGCATGTACAACTCGCGAAACCGCGCATTCGCTCGGAACGACGCGTTGTCAGACTCAATCCTTGCTGCCGTCCACACGAGGTCAAGACTGTACAGGCCTCGAACGCCATTGGTTTCGAGCAGCAGGGACCGAAGTTCCGGCGGCAGCGCAGCACTTACGGAACGCTCCACCGCCTCCAGCTGAGGCGTGGTGGCGGGGGAGCAGAACGTAGTCTCTGCGTTGAGCTGACGAATCTTCTCTTTCCACATGGGAGCTCCCATGGCCACGCAGATAGCCGCACTCAGAACGAGAGGATTATCTCCGTTCAGCCCCTCAATTCGCCGGCGCCGTCTTCGGCGGCTTGGTGACGAAAGCCAGAACAACCGCCACCAGCAGCAGGATGGCCGAGAGTCTGTAGGACAACGCCCAGGTGCCGGTCTTGTCGCGGATCATTGCGCCCACCATCGGACCAAGCACGCCGGCTACGCCAAAGGCGCTGAACACCAGACCATAGTTCACGCCCAGGTTCTTCGTGCCATAATAGTCGGCCGTGGCGGCCGGCATCAGCGTGAAGATCGTCCCGTAGCACAGGCCCGTGAACGCCGCGCCGAACAGGATCATGTTGGGCGTGTTGTACTTGATGAACAGGAACATGTTCACTGCCTGCAGCGCGAAAGCCAGCACCATGGTTTGCGTTCGTCCG
>JANYKD010000155.1 GCA_025361735.1 Phycisphaerales bacterium | reverse complement strand
TTCTCGCGATCTCGCCGGTCAAGACGCCTTTGGCGGATCCGAAGCTCATCCGCACCGACACGGAGAAGGACGGTAAGAGGGTCGTTGTCGGTGCCACGCTCGTACCGGCCGGCAAATACTGGAGTGTCGGCTTCAGCATGGCCGAGCCCGACGCCAGGGCCCAAGGCGAACTGGAGCAGTTGATCACGTCGTTTGTCGGGCAGTTCAAGCCGTAGGGATAGCCACGGGGGTTTTGCGCGCGCCTGCGACTACCGTTTGAGTCCCAGTTCCGCCGACCGCAGCGTATTCTTCAGAAGCATCGCCACAGTCATCGGCCCGACGCCGCCGGGGACGGGCGTGATGTACGCCACTTTCTGCCTCACCGCCTCAAAGTCGACATCGCCTACTGTCTTCTTCGTTCCGTCCGGCAGAGTGACGCGGTTGATCCCGATGTCGATGATGACCGCGCCTTCCTTGACATGATCGGCCGTTATCAGCCCGGCTTTGCCGACGGCCACCACCAGGATATCCGCGCGCTGCGTATGCAATTTCAGATCCCGCGTGGCGATGTGGCAGAGGGTCACGGTCGCCATCTGCTCGGCCAGCAACAGCGCCACCGGCTTGCCGACGATCTCGCTGGCCCCCACGACGACGGCCTCGGCCCCACGGATGGTCACGCCGGTGGAGCGGATCAACTCGATCGTCGCCTGGGCCGTGCATGGCGCGATCAGCGTGTGGCCGTAAACGACATAGCCGATGTTGGCCGGATTCACGCCCTCGACATCTTTCACGGGATCGATCAGATATTGCACTTCCGTCGCATCCAAATGTGGCGGCAGCGGCAGGTGGAGCATGATTCCGGTGACGCTCGGCTCGTTATTGAGGCAGCGGATCGTGCCGGCGACTTCCGCGAAACTCGTTTCGGCCGGCAGCGGCAGCAGATCATAGGAAATCCCGGCCGCACGACACGCCTCCGCCTGACGCGAGGCGTACAACTCGCCCGCGGCCGTCGAGCCGACAAGAATCGCCGTGAGATGCACCGGCCGCCCCGCGGCGGTGAGTTCCTGCACGCGGCGCTTCGCGTCGCGTTTAACCTCGGCGGCAAGAGCCGCTCCATCGATAATCGTTGCTGGCATAAGGGGCGGGATTATAGAGGCATAGTTGGGAAGGAAGAAGCGCCGACAAAATCTGGCGGAGTAATGACGAAACTCGAAATCCGAATTACGAATCAAACTCCACGGGCCAACGATGGATGATCGCATGTTGTTTGTGCGCTGTCATTCAATGGAATATGATTCTGGCCTATGGGTGCATCCTACGGTTCCACTCAAGTCCGAACGACGGGACGCGACGAGGTCATCGCCATCGCCGAGTCTGTGGCACGCGACAAGAAGGTACGTTGCCTTGTTGGCCCACCGATTAACAACTGGGTGGGCGTCTATCCCCAGGAGCATGGGCAAGACCATGAATTCGGTGCGGCGATCGCGGCCAAGACCCAGGCGGATGTGCTCCATGTGTTGGTCCACGATGACAGCGTGATGTACTACTGGCTGTGGCGGCAGGGCCAATTGGTTGACCGCTATTGTTCTCGGCCGGGCTATTTTGGCGACGAGGATTTCGCCGACGAGAATAGCATGAGGGGAAACGTGGACGCCTTTGCCGCGATAATCACTGGCCGGCCGGAACGGCTTGCGGGGATCCTCGACCGCAACAAGGAGGAGGTGTTCGAGACACAGCGGTTGGTCCGATTTGCCAAGGCGCTGGGAATTGCGAATCTCGCCGCGTCGTATGAAGACCTGCAATCCGACGACTTCCCGGGAATCCGAGGTCGGCGGCAGTTCCTGGAACTTCCGGCGCCGCCGGCGACGGATGGAAAGCCTGCCAAGCCGTTGATGCCTGCGCAGCAGCGCCGTCAACTGATGAAGCGCGGGTTGCTGTACATGGAACAAGGGTATCGCGACACGTTGCCACTCGTGATTCGCCCGATCGCGAACGGGTTCTTCCTGGCAACGAATGAACTTCGCGACGGTCAATGGAAACCTCGCGTTGAGTTGCTCGTACCGCCATGGAAGTCGGCCGTGCCTTTGGATATTGGCGATGGGCCAGACTGCGTGTTCGTGACTGGAACGGCGCCCCAAGCGAATCGCGCCGCGATGGTGCGGGGTGACCTGATTGAGTTGTGGAGTGTGGACCCGATTCGCAGAGTATCCGAAATTGCGGCTCCGGCGGGAACCGGATGGATTTCGATGACGCCTGACGGGGAGCATGTTGTATGTGCTGCAGAATCGCGATCGGTGGTGATTCGGTCAGACACGGGCGAGAGAATGGGACAGATTCCGTGTCGCGCTGTTCAAGGAGCGTTTCACCCATCGGGCAGGTGGATGGCCTTTGTCGTTGGGGGCCACCAGCTCGTGATCGTCGAGCGTCCATGGACAGGTGATCCGCAATTGCGCCAATTCTCCCAACCTCCGCGAATGCCATCGGTCTGCGCGAGCTATGAGCAGATGTTTGCCTGCGGTTTTAGTGATGGTGGACGCCTTCTCTGGAGCGTCTCCGGCTCCGGAATCCTCATCTACGAGTGGGCCGCGGTCGTTGCTTCGGGAAGCGACATGCCGGCGCCATTGCGAAGCGTGTATACGCTGAGTTGTGACGATGTTGGATACCGCGGAGCTCCCATTGGTGTGGGCGTCATCGGCGAACCCACCGGCACCGGCCTGCTCTTTGAGATGTTCGACCGGCAGACCATGCTGCATCGTCTGGATTGTGTCACCGGCCAAATGCGACAGTTAGTGCCCCTTCAAGGTGCCATACCGAGCTTGTACCTGTCTGCTGATGGCAACTCGTTGCTTTGTGAGGAGACCGTGGGCAGAGCACCGCGAGTCCGGGTGTGGAACTACCCCGCCCTCTTGCAGGAGCCTGCGATCTAGCCCGGCGTGACTGAAGCGCAGAGTTTTCGCGCTGAGAATGGTCAGCCGGAGTGTAGCTACGCCGATCTCGCCAGAGGGAGGATTTTCTCCACCCGTGTCGTCACCACGGCGCCCAGCACTTCCAGGATGCGGTTGGCCCGGTCCACGGTCACGCCGCTGTATTCGTTTCGCTCGTCCCGCGAAACCTGTGACTCATGCACGCCCATGCGCTCAGCCAGTTCGCACTGGCTCAGCCCGCTCGCAACCCGCAAGCCGATCAGCATTTCTCCGAGTCCCTGAAGGTTGTGCAGCTCATCGAATTCCTTGCGCTTGAGGCGTTCGTAGGTCACCACTTCCGAGCGAATCTGCTCATGAAAGAATCGTATGGGCTGCAACGCTTCTTGAACCTGCTCCTCTGAAAGCCCCTTCTTGCGAAGCATGCTCTCTTCCACCTGCAGCATGGATTGCCCCTCTTCCAACTGCTTCAAGGAACCGCGGTACTCAGTATCAGTACGGATCATGACAGGCCTATTTGTCCAGCTTTCGTCGCCACTCGCCCGCCCATTCCTGGTTTTCCGCAGGGCCGATGACCAAGGTTGATGCCAGCAACTGCTCGAACGTCAATTCATAGTCGCCCTCGGGAAGCAGACCATCATCCGTAAAGGGCGGCAGCAGACTCATCTCACGTATTTTGACATCAGTTAACATTTATGTCAAGATATAAACAATCCGAATTGATGAGCTCAATGAGCCAATCGTGTCGTTGCCCGCCGGATCGGTTATCGTGCGTTGACTACACGCGTACAGGCTACAGAGAAACGCCATGCGAGTTTGCGTTATTAGTCTATTGTCCATCCTAGCCATCCTCGCCGGCGGTTGTCGGGCTCAGCGCTCGGATCCGCTGGTCTGTTACGTCGGGCCGAACATGGTGGCGCCGATGCAGGAACTGGCAGCGCTGCATGAGCAGCGGAACGGCGTGAAAGTCAGTGTCGAAACCGCCGATGCGCGGGTTCTCATCGACAGGATCGTGGCCGCGCATTCGGCCGATCTGTTTGTGACGCACGACCCATTCACCGCGCTCCTTGTCGCCAAGGGTATCGAACTCCGGCAGGTGTGGACCGTCGCCTCCGTGAGGCCCACGATCGCGG
Source organism: Phycisphaerales bacterium (assembly GCA_025361735.1). Classification (GTDB taxonomy): domain Bacteria; phylum Planctomycetota; class Phycisphaerae; order Tepidisphaerales; family Tepidisphaeraceae; genus JANYKD01. The sequence goes on along the minus strand of JANYKD010000155.1, from coordinate 4,350 downwards.
TGCCCAAAGGCAACCCGAAACAGATCGGCGGGTTGGAAGATATGGCCCGGCCGGGGCTGCGCGTGGGGCTGACGGACGCCAACAGCATTTCGGGGCAGATCATCGCCGTCATGTTGCAAAAGGCAGACATTACCGCGAAGGTCGAGGCAAACGTCGTCATGCGGACCAACGTCGGACGCCCGCTCGGCGATGCGCTGATGGCCGGCAAAATCGATGCGTGCATTGTCTGGAACGTGGTCATCTTCGATCGCCGCGACAAGCTCGATGCCGTGGACATTCGCCCCGAATGGCGGCCGAAGTTCGGCGTCGACGCGATTGTCGACAGCCCCACGCTGGGCAGGCTCGAACTGGATTATGTGCGTGTGAACATCGCCACCATGGGCTACTCGACCGCGGGCAACGACGCCCGGGCGTTTGCGGAGCTCGTCGCTTCGCCCGAGGGAATGGCCGTCTTCCTCAAGAACGGCTTTTCGCCGGCCGATCCGAGCCGGCCGGCGATTCCGACGAAATGACTACGGACCGATCTCCGGCTCGTTGGGAAATGCCCCTGGGTCCGGCAACGCGTGAGACTTTGAGTGGGCGTACGTGCGCGTGACGTACTCTACATGCCCATCCACAAACAGGGCGTTGGCCCGGCCATTCGGGTTGGTGATGCCGGTCGTCGCCGACGAGGCGTCCGGGTATTGCGTGCGATTGGCGCGGTCGTGGCGAAGCCCCAGCATGCTGATGTTCCCCCACGATCCGTGGACGTTCCAGAGCTGGCCGTTGCCATCGTTGATCGTGGGTCCGTTCTCCTCATACACGAAGATCTTCTCGGAGGTGCTCTTGACCTGGCCAATCCGCTTCACCGAATTCAGGCCGATGCCCGCCATGTTGTCATTGAAGACATAAGTGAACGGATATTTTCCCGCGGCCTGCCGCGTGGCGGCTTGTTCGTCCGTCGGACACTGCAGGATCCTGAGGTTGGTCGGCGTGAGATGAAGATATGGACCCATGGTGTGCCGCCCGATCTCCGCGATACGAGAAGGCTGCCACCAGAAGGCGTCGTTGGCATCGGCGGCCACGCCCGGGGGAACCGGCAGTGCCCCTTTGTTGTCGTTTAGATACATCGAGATCCCGGCCCCGACCTGCCGGAAGTTACTCGCGCACGTCACGCGATTGGCGTTCTCATAGACCTTGCTCACCGCAGGCACCAGAATGGAGATGAGCAGCGCAATGATGCCGCTCACCACCAGCAGTTCCACCAACGTAAACGCCCTGCGCTTCATGCGTTCCGCCCCACGACACGGCGCACGCTACTTCCCGGCCGGATTCTCGCGAAGGTCCTTCACGGCGCACTCCAGGGCGACCAGGGCATAGGAACTCGCCAGCACCGGGTTGTCTTCCTGCCAGCGCTTGTCACCAACCCAGCTTCCATCCGGCTGCTGCAACTCGGCCATCCGGGCGATCAGTTCCACGCGCCAGTCGTGCTTCTTGCCCTGCGGATCGGTGATGATCGGCTGGTTGTACGCATCCAGGGCGCGGGCCAGCGTCATATAGTAGTAGAACAGCCCGGCCTTGGCGTTCTCCGGGTTCCCGCCCACCATGCCGGGGTTTTCGTTCAGTGTCCAGTTCTTGCTGATCCAGTCCCACGCGGCCTTCACACGGGGATCATCCTTGGTCAGCCCCGCGTAGACATAGCTCTTCAGCACGGCATAGGTCATCGAGCCATAGGAACGCAGCAGACGCTTGCCATTGGCATCCGTGTACTCGCCGGCCATCGACTCGCCGTTGTTGGCTGGTGTGTAGATGCCGCCGCCGTCATTGCCGGCCCATTTCTGATCATTGGTTTCCGACAGGTTCTGCATGCGGGTGACAAACTTGAGCGCCGCCTTGAACGCCGGATCGTCGGCCGGCAGCGCCGCGTCGTGCAGCGCGTCCAGCATCATCTGCGTGTTCGAGCCATCCGGCCGGCCCTGCCGGCCATAGCCCAGCCCGCCGTACCACGGATTATCCGGGGTGATCTTGCCCTCGCCCTTGGGTCCGCCCTCGATTGATTCGGTCCACTGGATGCTCTTCAGATACGCAACCGCCTTGGCAATCGAAGGCTTGAACGCTTCGTCGTTGGCCGACCCTAGCGCGGATACCGCGATGGCGGTGTTATAATTCGCGAGCAGATCCTTGTAGATCCCGCCCGTGTCGAGCTGATAGGTGAGCAACTTGTCAAACCCCTTCTTCACCCAATCGGTCTTGCTGGTCTGAAGACCAGACCCGACAATGGCGCGGAGCGACATGGCCGTGATGCCCACCGGCTGCTGCCCGGCCGCCCAGCCGCCATCGGGAAGCTGCTTGGATTTGAGATAATCCACGCCCTTGGCGATCAGCGCCTGGCCCTTGGCCGCGGGATCAACTGCCGGTGCGGCGATCTTCGCCGTCGTCTCCTGTGCCCCAACCAGACCCGCCGGCACCGCCACCACCGCAGCCAGAATGATCGCCGCCGCGATTTTCGATATATTCAACATAAGTCGTTTCTCCAAGCGAAGTTTCGTGTGAACAAATCACAATCCAGGGCGCAGAGTACTCGCTCGCGGCAAAGCGGCAAAAAAGATGCAAAAGCTGCATTCAGTGCCGCCGGTGTCCTCACCGGCGGAATCCAAACCGTATGCACAACGCCAAATCCAGCCAGTGAGTGCACTGCCGGTACTCTTAGTGGCCAAACGCGCCCGCCATGCCCGGCCGCCGTCAACACAACGCCTGTCGATGGTACAATCCTGCGAGTCATGACATTCCGTTCCCAGGTTGCCGCCCACATGGCGCTGATGATCGTCTCACTGATCGTCCTCAGCGGTGTTGCCCTTTGGGGGCTCGATTCGCAACGCGAGGACTATTCCTCCGCCTTCGCCGGCTATGAAGACCTTCGCGGGCTCTACGAGATCGGCGCCAATGTCGCCTCGGCCCGCAAGCTCGTCTACCTCGAACAGCCCGATGCCCGCGCTGTCATGCGCGACATCCAGGCCGCCGCCACGCTCTTCCACGGCTTCACGCCGCACACCACCGGCTTGCGCATGGCCGGGCTCTGCGCCGACGCACGCCAGAAGCTGGCCGACGCCCAGACGCAGCTCTGGGACATCATCACCGCCGGCCGGACCGACGTCACCGTCATTTCCCGGCCGCTCGACCAGATCCTCCGGCTCTTCTCCGACATCAGCACCGAGGTCCGCCAAAGCATCCAATCCCGCGAACAGGCGGCCCATCGCAAGCACCAGACCGTGCTCTACGCCTCGGCCGGCGTCTGCGGCGTCCTGCTCGTGGCCGCCGTTGCATTGGGTGTGTGGCACTATCGCACCGTCATGCGGCCATTGCGGCGGCTCAACCGCTCCGTGCATGAACTGACCGAAGGCCGCCTGGACCACCGCGCCGACACCGCCGGCCCCGAGGAGTTCGCCGAGGTCGCCCGCGACTTCAACACCATGGCCGACCAGCTTGACGGGCTGTACAAAAGCCTCGAACAGAAAGTCGCCGACAAAAGCCGCCAGCTTGTGCGGTCCGAGCGGCTGGCCTCGGTCGGTTTCCTGGCCGCCGGCGTGGCCCACGAGATCAACAACCCCATCGGCATCATCGCCGGACATGCCGAGCTGGCCCTTCAGGAAATGGCCGCAGCGCTGCCGCCGACAGCAACAAGTGGTGCCGGTGCCCTCACCGGCACGTCCTCCATCAGCGGAGGCGCACCGCAGCTCCCGCCCGAGCAGGCGCTGGCCAACGCCCGCGAGGCCTTCGCCGTCATCGCCGACGAAGCGTTCCGCTGCAAGGCGATCGTCGAGAAGCTGCTTTCCCTTGCTCGTCCCGGCGATGAGGCCCGCAGGCCGGTGTCGCTGGCGACACTCGCGCGCTCGGTCATCGACAGCGTCGCGGCATTGCAGCAGCATTGCGACCGCCACATCCGGCTGGATGCCCCGGCCGGCGACGAACTGCGCGTGCTGGCGTGCGACGGCGAGATCAAGCAGGTCGTGCTCAACCTGCTCATCAATGCCATCGAAGCCACCGACTCCGGCGCCGGCAAAATCGACGTGTCCCTCCGCCGTGATGGCGATGGCATCGAGCTGACGGTCGCCGACAATGGCAAGGGCATGACCTCGGAAGTTCTGGACCGCATCTTCGAGCCGTTCTTCACGACCCGGCGCGGTGCCGGCCGGCCGGGCACCGGGCTCGGGCTGTCCATCAGCCACGCGATCGTCGCGGCGCACAACGGCCAGATCACCGCCCAGAGCGAGGGCCCCGGCAAGGGCTCGCGTCTTGTCATGCGTCTGCCGGCAGTGAATGAACAGGACGGGGACGCCGTCCCGCCGCATTGATTGGGTGGCATGGGCAAGT
>JANYKD010000154.1 GCA_025361735.1 Phycisphaerales bacterium | reverse complement strand
ACTTGCCCATGCCACCCCAAGACGACATCAGGACATAATTCCGGCCAATGCTCGTGCCCTGAAACCAACCGCAAGATTGCCGCTCTGAACCGGCGGCATCATGCTCATTGTAACATCGGTCGTTCCGGTTGCAGAACCGGTGGCCGAGGAGGAACTATGATTCTGCGCGCTCTTATGGCGTCCGCACGGACGTTTGTGCTTCCGGCTGTGCTTTTGTGTCTCCTGGCCGGCTGGGCCTCTGGGGCTGAACCGGCAAAGAAGCCGACCACGCAGCCGGCATCGGCCGACGTTCCCCAGGTGAAGATCTTCGACAACGAGCGATTCGCCATCGACAAGGGCGGCACCGGCGAGATTAGCGCCGGCGACACCGCCTGGATGCTCATCTCCAGCGGCCTGGTGCTGATGATGACCGGCCCGGGGCTCGCCCTGTTCTATTCCGGCCTGGTGCGGCGGAAGAACGTGCTGGCCACGATGATGCAGTCGTTCATCCTGATGGCCGTTGTGACCGTGGTCTGGGCGATCATCGGCTATTCGCTCGCATTCTCCGAGGGCAATGCGTTCATTGGCGGATTCCGTTTCGCGTTCATGCGGGATGTGGGCGCCACCGCCTGCGAATATGCGCCGACCATTCCGCACACGACCTGGATGGTCTACCAACTCATGTTCGCCATCATCACGCCGGCCCTGATCAGCGGTGCCTATGCCGAACGCATGAAGTTCTCGGCCATGCTGACCTTCAGCGTGCTCTGGCTGCTGGTGATCTACTGCCCGCTGGCCCACATGGTCTGGGGCAAGGGCGGCCTGTTCAACGCATTCATGGGCGGACGGTTCCCGGCGTTTGACTTCGCCGGCGGCACGGTCGTGCATATCAGCTCCGGCGTGTCGGCACTCGTGGCGGCCATCGTCATGGGCAAACGCTTTGGGTACGGCCGCACGCCCATGGCCCCGCACTCGGTTGTCTTGTCGGTGATCGGCGCGGCCTTGCTGTGGGTCGGCTGGTTCGGCTTCAACGGCGGCTCGGCCCTGGCGGCCAACGGGCTCGCTTCGAGCGCTCTGGTCGCAACGCACTTTGCCGCCGCCGCGGCAGCCCTGGGCTGGATGTTCATCGAATGGCTCAAGTCGGGTAAGCCGACCGTGCTCGGTGCGATTTCCGGCGCGGTGGCGGGGCTGGTCGTCATCACCCCGGCATCTGGCTTCGTCGGGCCGATGGCCGCCCTGGCCATGGGCTTCATCGGCGGCATCGTCTGCTTCACGTCGGCCACAACCATCAAGCACATATTCAACTACGATGACTCGCTCGACGCATTCGGCGTGCACGGTGTCGGCGGTACGGTTGGCGCCCTTCTGACGGGTGTCTTCGCGACGAAACTGATCAACGAGAGCATTACCACCGGTACGGCTGCAAAACTGGGCGGGTTGGTCGATGGCAACCCTGGCCAGCTTGTGAACCAACTGATTGCCACGGTAATCACCTGGGCGATCGCGGCCGTAGGGAGCATCATCCTGCTTAAACTCGTCGGCGCTCTGGTCGGCCTGCGGGTGAGTGAAGAAGAGGAATACGACGGCCTGGATATCACCCAGCACGGCGAGTCCGGCTACAACACCGAGGATGCCGGCGGCGCCACGCTCATTCGCGATTCGATCGACATCACCGAACGCGAGAAGGCGATGGAAGCCTGATCTGTTTCCCGTGCGTACAACAAAACAACAGCCCGCCGACGCAGGTCGGCGGGCTGTTTGTTTCTTGCCGGGCGGCCATTGCCGCAGACCCGCGCCGTCCGCAATCAGCCCGTAGTGGAGACACATTGTAGCCCATGGCGTAAGCCATGGGAGTACGAGGTGGCGGGAAGAACTAGCCCCGTAGGGGCGACACAATTTGTGTCGCCCCTACGGGGCTTTGGATGACTACGACTATTGTCACCAACGGCTTACGCCGTGGGCTAATGTCTATCGCCCCTGTGGGGCTGGCACATCAATCCCGTCCCGGCCTACCGTCTCCGCCGTCTCTGTAACAATACTCCTGCAGCCGCAAGTGTCGTCAAGAGCACCCCGGGCTCGGGCACGAGTGCGAAATCCAACTGTGCATTCAGGTCGTTCGGCAAGCTCTGGTCATACAACTTGTCGTGTGGCAGGGGGTTGTGGTCGACGATGACATGGCCGCCGGATTTGTGTGTCGGAAGCTGAATCCAGCCGCCTGCCGGTGTGTCCATCGGCTCGGGTCCGGACAGTTCGCGGACTGGCGGCAGTGGCAAGACGGCGTCGGCCATCACGGCCTTGGACAACATCGTCGGCGCATCGCCAAGCAGCATCGACAATACCGCGGCCGCGTCTGATGGCTGCCGCGCGGAACGTCGTGTCAGCGAAGCCCATCCCGGTGCATCGCTTTCCCAGTCGTTGAGTGTGAGCGGGGCCAGGTCCAGTTGCTTTGACCATGCCCGCCCTTGCGTATCCAGTATGACGGCAAACGTAGCGTCTTCGTTGATTGGCACCTTCGCCACGTCGAAGTTCAGGTCTTCACCCGCGCGATAGCTCAGGAAGATGTTCTGCTTCGACCCCACGAGCACTTTCTGAACCCGATCCATGTCGAATTGGACAGGCGCCGGCCTGGCCGCCACTTCGACATATTCGGGCGTCGGCTTGGGCGCCGGCGTTGCCATCAGCATCATCACGCCGCCGGCGAGCAGCAGAAGACCCGCCGTCACGCCGGCCGTTATGGCCGCAAGCAGGCGTCGCGCGGTTTGCAGCATGGCAGTCGCCGCGCCGTCGGCAATGGCCGCGGCGGAGCTCGACGCGGCCGCTTCCCCCATGCCCAGCGAGACGACTACCGACGCCAATTCCTTCGGCATGGCCACGGCCGACCGAACCAGCAGCAAGCCCAGAAGCAAGGCGGCGGTGATGCTTGCGCCTTGTCGCGAGAGGATCCCGCGCAGCTTTTCCACGGCCCGCGACACGCGCTTCTTGGCCGCTTCTTCCGAGATTCCAAGCCGCTGGCCAACCTCGGCCATGCTGAGGCTTTCATAGAACCGCAGGAGCACGATCTGTCGGTCGTCGGAGCTCAGGCAGGAGACGGCCTCGTCCAGGACCGGCACGATTTCTTCCCACGCGGCCTCTTCTTCTTGAGCCAGGTGGGTTTCGGAAAGTTCGCAGAAAGGGACGAGTTTTCGATTCTCGCGTGTGCGCTTCTTCAGTGCATCGGCCACGGCAAAACGGCTGGTCTTAAAGAGCCAGCCGCGGAGAATGGTATTCTCGTTGATTTGCCTGGCCTTGCGCGCCAGCAACAGGAACACCGCCTGTGCCACATCCTCAGCCAGATGCCGGTCACGCACCCCGCGCAGACAAACAGCGTAAACCCAGCCGAGATTACGATTTACAATCTCGGCGAAGGCCTGCTCGCTGCCTGTTTCCGCGTAATCGCGGAGCAGTTGCATGTCATCCATAGAACGGCCTTGGAATGAAACACTTCACCTGCACCGAATATACCACACGAATCAGACCCGCGCCGGGATTTATCAGCCAGCGCGGCCATCTGCCTGCGCGCACCATATAGTATGGCCTGATCGGTGTAGTTGGAGACATGACTAAATCGTCATTTTTTTTCCGTCGCTTTGCTCTGGGCGTCATCGCGGAACAGTGCATAGAAGATGACCAGGATCACCAGGGCCATGACACAGGTAACCAACCAGAACCCTTGCCAAGGCTCGCCAGAGGCGGACTTGGCGCTGGCTCCATAGTGGCCAATAAGGGCACCGATGACCTGGGCTCCGACACCGAGTCCGAGGCCCTGGGTCACAAGGACCAGGAAACCCTGTGCCTGGCCACGAATGTCCGCCGGGGCCTTCTTGTCTACATAGATGAAGCCGGTGACGAAGAAGAAGTCATAACAGATGCCATGTAGCAGGATACCCAGGAAGATGAGCCACTTGATGTTCGGCACGGCGCTGCCTGCAAAGAGGCCGTACCTGACGACCCAGGCGAGCATGCCGATGGCAAGCATCTTCTTAACACCGAGGCGGATGAAGAAGAGAGGCATCGCCCACATGAAGAAGAGTTCGGAAACCTGCCCGAACATCATTGTCAGCGGGCCGTTGCTGAATTTTGAGAAGTCCACGAAATTCCGGGCTTGCTGGTAGTACGCGGCGAGGGGAATGCAAATGAGGAAGGAGCAGATGACGAAGACAGCAAAGGCCGGCTGCTTCATCAGTTTCAGCGAATCCAGGCCGAGTGCCTGGCGAGCGGAGAAAGGCTTGCCGGCCGCCGGCGGCGGTGTGTGCGGCAGGGTGAAGCTGTAGACGCCCAGGAGGAGCGCGGCGACGCCGGCGATATACAACTGAATGACGGACGCGTCCCCCTCGGCGATCCAGACGACATCCAGGCCAAATGTCTTGAGGTTGCCCCCGACGACGAGGTTGCCGACGATCCATCCAAACGTGCCCCAGACGCGAACCCTGGGGAACTGGCTCTGCGGGTCGGTCATGTGGGCGAACGACAGGCTGTTGGTCAGCCCGAGGGTCGGCATGTAACACAACATGTGGGCCAGCAGGAGCAGGACGAAGGGATGCCAGAAGGTCGTCGGGCTCACATGCTTGACGGCGGCTTTCATCACCGGTTGCACTGTTGGCTGGGTGGCTGACGCGGCCACCTGCGTTGTCGGCGTTGCGCTGGCAACAACGGGTACGTCGGCCGGCTTCGTGGATTCGACCACGATGGGCACGAGACAGAGCGCCACGCCGCCGAGAAGATGCATGACACCGAGAATGCGTTGGCTGGCGAAGAAGCGGTCGGCGATCATCCCGAGGAAGAACGGCGAGACGATGGCGGCAATGGGGCCAACGGTATAGGCCCAGCTTGTGAGCCCCTCGATGCCCATCTTGTTCATCCATCCCGTGATGGAAACATACCAGGCGCCCCAGATAAAGAACTGGAGGAACATCATGATGGACAGACGAGTACTGATGGCGGAAGCGGCCGGTTGGTGCTGCGCGGTGGTCATGACTTGCTGTTCTCCTTCCCAAGAGATTTAAGAGCGTCACGAGATGCGCGTAGTCTAAGCGGCGGACGGCGTGCGGACAAGGAATGGGATCGCGCCAAACAGCAGCGTTATGATGCCACGCGGAATGGCGATCACATCGCCTAATATTCCCCGACTTGTGTCTGGCTTCGCAGCGTGGTCACAAGCTCCATCGCCGCAGGCACGGCCGCGATTGCGGCCAAAGCAGCCACGCCAGCAAGTACTACGGCCGATCGGACAAGGGGATCACGGCCGCGAATACCCGGAAATCTGCCGAGCCACAGTGCCAACGGAGCGGCCAGCAGGACCAGCGCGCGCCAGCGCGGGACGTCCACCCAGGCATAGCCATAGACCAGCAACGGTGTCCAGATCAGCACAAACACGGCCAGGCCGCCCGGCGACAGACTGGCCTGACGCGCCAGGAGCGTCGCCAGCAAAACACCGCCCAGCACGGCGCTGAGCGCGACGGTGTACTTGCCGAAGGTGATCCCCGTCGAGGCCATCGAGACGCAGGTGGTCGCCGCAGCCACAATCAGCCACGACGCGGCAAGAGTGGACCTGTTCTGTTGTCGGGTCGCCGGGACCAGTAGCGCATACACCACACCCGGGGCCGCAGCCGTTGCGACCGCATCGGCCATCGTCATGCCGGGCACGGCCAGCAGCCACGCGGCCAGCGCGCCGGCGATCGCCACCAGTGCCACGCCCCATCCATGCATCCACTGAACGAGCGTCCCGACGACGATCGCCGTTGCGGGCAGAAGGATGAGCCAGTCAAACGCCTCGCGCGGGGGACCGTGTACGCCAGTTGTCAGTACGCCCGCCAGCAACACGGCGCCGCCGATAGCGAGCGCGGCAGGCCAGGACGCCGGGTTCCCATTCGTGCCATGATATCGGCGCGATGCCAACCACAGTGCCACGAGGCCGACAAGGCCGGGCAGCACTGCCAGCCAGAGGATTTCGCGCGGGGTAAACATGGGCAAGACTCACAGATTCACAGACCTTCATTCCCAATCCGGTTCACTGACGCGCATCGACACCGCCGTGGGGGACAAAGAACCGCGATCAACGATCGCGGCTGCAGTGCAGGTGAACCGGATTGGCGCCGTGGCTATTTGTAAAGCCCTTCGATGGACACGATGAGTCGCACGTCGTCGCCGACAGCTTCCGCCAGCCCTTTCATGCCGAAGTCCGAGCGTTTGATCTCGAGAGTGCCCTCGAAGCCCGTGCGGGTTTCGCCGGCCATTCCCTTGCCCGTGCCGACCACCGTCAGCGTTGTCGTCACTGGCTTGGTCACGCCGTGGACCGTCAGGGCGCCGGTTACTTCCAGCTTGTCATCACCCACCTTCTTCACGGCCGTGCTCTTGAAACTGATGGTCGGGAACTGCTTGGCGTTGAAGAAATCAGGACTCTTCAGGTGCGCGTCGCGCTGGGGATTGCCGCTGTCGATGTCGGCGGTTTCGACGGACATGTTGAAGGCCGTCTTTTCCGGCGCGGTCGCGTCGTAGGAGAATGTCCCGCCGACCTTGTTGAACCGGCCGTAGGAATAGGACGACTGCAGATGCTTAATGCGGTAAATCAGGGCCGTATGCACCGGATCGACCTGATAGTCGGCCGCCTGCAGCGAACCCGTGAGCAGACCCGAACCCAGCAACGCCAGCGAGAGAAGACCACGATTCATGTCAGGACCTCATTGTGGAAGAAATCGGGGAGCCGCGCGGGCACCCACGTACCACCGGCTCGCCGGCCACCCAGTGTGCCCGGCGTCGCGGTGGGAATTCACCAGAATGAGTGTAGGCGAGAGTTTGTCGCTTGGCGCGACGGCGGTGGCATTGATATCAGCGCGGCTGTTCCGGGATGACGGTCCGCCGCAGTTCGTCGCGTTCGGCCCTCTGCATCGGACGGACGGTGAAGGTGATCTGGCCGTTGTCGATGCGGATGGCAGTCAGTCGCAAGGGCAGCGCCTTGCCTTTTTCGCCCGGCATGAAGAGCACGGCTGGCCCGGATTTGCGATCGAAGCCAGCGACGAGGGTCTGCGCCAGGGTTGCCTCGACAAACGCGGTGTTGCAGGCGCCCTGGGCATCCATGGTGGCCGAACGCTGCCATGTGGGCATGAGGCGCTGAACCATGTTGCGGGCGCGGTCTATTTGCATGTCGATCAGCGGCTGCGGCAGCGAGAGCCGGCCGGCGAGGACCTTCTCCGTGGCCAGTTGGAAACCGCCGTCGCTGGTTATCTGAGGCACAAAATGGGCGCTCAGTAGATAGCCGAGGTTAAGCTCCCTGGGCTGCCCACTGAGAATGATCCGGCCGTCCCTAAGGAAGATGCCGGGGTTGTTGACGAAGACATCCATCTCGGCCTTGAAATTGTGGATCAGGAAGGCGTTGAGCTGCTCCTCGCTGAGCGTGATGGCCATGGCAGCCGGCGCCGGCTGGGTGGATTTCGTGCGGGAATTTTGCGCGCGTACCTCGGCCGACCAGGCGGCGGCGGCGAGGTTGTGGATCGCCGTGAATTTGTCGGCGGCCTGCTGGTTCAGAATGGCCCGCTCTTCGGACGTCCAGCGGTAGGTCCGATAATACGACGGTTCTCCGTTTACATAATGGAAGAGAACGCCGAGGAACACGAGCAGTGCCACGAGGAACACGGCCAGGAGGAACAGGAGTCGTTTGATCCATTTGAGCATGTTGCAGGCCCGATTATCGGCATAAGCGGCCCGGTGTCATCTGGCGGGGTGTTGAACTGGCCGGTTTTTTCTAACGTCCAATAAGCATTTCTGGTAAAGTATAGACAGTGATAACGACCGGGGCACATGTTGACGCGAGCAAGGATGCGGCGAACGACGAATACCGTCGGCGCGCGCGCTCTTTGCGTTGGCGTTTGCGCGACCGGCCGGCGGACATGCAGCGAGAACTGGGGAAGCTGGCGGCCGGAGTTCTTCCGCCAAGCAACCAGGTCTGTTCCAGCGAGAGGATCGATATACGGGAACGCCCGTCGTACCGGCCCGTGCGGAGAGACACGGGAAGTCGTCAGGGGATGACAGACACGAGTGTCTGTCCTACCGGCCGCGCCGCGGAAATCGTGTTCATCGACGAAGTACGCCAGCGGCTCGACGGGAGGATCCTGCGATACTCCTGCCGCGAAGAGTTACTCCGTCGCGCCAAAGCACTGGGCATCGGCCGGTTCGATGCAAACCTGCTGATCGCCAGTGCCCAGCATCAGGCGACCGCTGGAACCACGAGTCCCATGCTCCGGCAACAGCGGGGACTATCCAAGGTCGTGATGGCCTCGGTCGCCTTGGCCGTGCAATCGATCCTCCTGGTGGGGTTGTGGCTGATATTACGCTGATTCTTTTCTTGAACCCCGGCATTTGACATGGAACAATGATGCGTCGGCCGGTTGGCCGCGTGTCCTGCGGAGGTTTTGCGATGATGCCAAAGGCCCTGATCGTTGAAGACGAGGCCTACATGGGCGAACTGCTGGCCGAGATCGTGCGGCAACGCGGTTTCGAACCGACCGTGATCAACGAGGGATACGGCGTCACGGAGTGGGTGCGGGCGCACCGGCCCAAGCTTGTGCTGCTCGATCTGATGCTGCCGGGGCGGTCGGGCTACACGATCTGCCAGGAAATCAAGCTGCAACGCGAGACCAATCTGACACCGGTGGTGATTGTCTCGGCACGGGACCAGCACCGGGACATGGTCAAGGGATTCAAGGTGGGGGCGAATTTCTATCTGACCAAACCGTTCTCGATCGACCAGCTCTACGCCGCCATCGACCATGCCATGCAGTGGCGGGAGCGCGTGGAAGACTCCGGGGTCCAGGGGGAGATTCATTTTGAGCTGCAGAGCGATACCCGCTACCTCGACGAACTGAACCAGCTCCTTGCGGGCCTGTTCCTTTTCAGCGGCCTGTCGGAAGACAAGGCCAGGCAACTCACCACGGCCGTTCGCGAACTCGGGGCCAACGCAATCGAATGGGGACACCAGAAGCAGATTGAACGGGTGGTCACCGTGACCTACCGGATTGACGACGACAAAATCGTCATCACCATCCGCGATACCGGACCGGGTTTTGACCCCGCGCATGTTCCCCACGCGGCCAACGGCGAAGATCCCATGGCCCACATGGATATCCGCGCCAAGAACGGCCTGCGCGAAGGGGGCTTCGGCATCCTGCTGGCGCGAGGCCTGGTGGATGAGATGAAGTATAACGAGCAGGGCAACGAAGTGACGCTCGTGAAGTATTTCGCGGGCAAGTCGGAGTGCGAGCTGACGGGGGTGTAGTCGTCGGAGTAATTGGTGATCGGTGACCGGTGATCAGTAGGACCGATCACCGTTCACCGATTACCCTCTCAACTACTTCCCTGCTGGCCACACGGATTTCAGGATTCTGACCTCCATCCCGAGTATCTTCGCATCGCCACCTTCGGCAAAGAAGCCGATACCGCGGTCTTCCGGCCTGAAGGCAATCGAGAACGGCATGTAGACTTCACCATTAGCCGCGAAAACTTCGATCGAAGCGCGATCGACGAAGATCCGCAGGCGCAGCCGGCCTTCGACAAGCGGACAACTCGCGGATTTCCCCAGCAGGTGAAGTTTCGAGTCGGCGCTTGACCAGGTGAGGCGCTGGCCGCGAACATCCAAGCCGATATTCTTGGCCTGCCCGGGCTCGAGCACCGCGTCGATATCGAAGGTGTCGCCGGCAGTGTCGGCCAGCGGGTTTTGGCCGGGCGTGACGGAGATATTGCTGACGACGCGTGGGCTGCCGGCGAGTTTGTCGACCTCAGCGACGGGGCCTTTGCATAACCGCAGCCCGTCCGCCGTTTTTCGAAGCGACAATTCCATCGGCAGCGACATCTGCTGATTGAACGGCATGCCGGGGAACTTGCCGCCTGACATCCAGCCGATGAGGATTCGACGGCCGTCCGGTGCATCGCTGTAGGTCTGGGCGGCGTAGAACTGGCCGCCAAAATGGCCGGGGAGCTTGGGGGTTTCGGGCGTGAACTTGGTGCCGTCGAACTGCCCCAGCATATACGCTCCATCGGCCGCGAAAACGACCCAGCGCGACTGGCCGGCCTGGTTAACGACCGGCAGCTCAAAGATGTCGGGGCACTCAAAGAACCCATCAAGCCGGCTGAGGAGCGTCCACTCCTTGAGATTCGGCGAGGCGAAGAACTGGATGGTGTGAATCTCCTTGTCCTTGCCGTCGGCCTGTTTCTCGCGGACGCCGACGTACAGTGCCATGATCCAGCGGTTGGTCGGCTTGTGCCAGAAGACCTTGGGATCGCGGTTGCCGTTGGAGATGTTCTTCAGGATGGGGTTCTTGTCGTACTTGGTCCAGGTGGCGCCGGCATCCGCGCTGTAGGCGAGGCATTGCGTGAAGGGATTGCCGGCGGCCGTGTAGATGAGCACGAGCGGCTTCTCATCGCCGCGGCCAAAGCCGCTGGTATTGTTCGGGTCGACGACGGCCGACCCGGAGAATATTGTGCCCAGCGAGTCGGGGACGAGCACATCGCCGGTCTCGCGCCAGTGGAAGAGATCGTCGCTGTCGGCATGCCCCCAGTGCATGTTGCCCCATTGTGTACCGAAGGGGTTGTGCTGGTAGAACAGGTGCCACTTGCCCTTGTGGAAGACCAGACCGTTGGGGTCGTTGAGCCAGCCGCGGCGCGAGGTGAAATGGAACTGCGGACGGTTGGCTTCGGCGTAGAGATCGTCGGCGTTCTTGAGCGTGTCGCTCTGCTCGACGAGCGAGAGCCCCTTGGAACTGTCCGGGAGTTTGTCGACCGTGAGCGTGATCGGCTTGCCGCGGAACGCCGAGATATCGATGAACGCGTACCAGTCGGGCTTGTCGTCGGCCAGTTCGATCGTGAATTCACGGTCGATCTTCTCATCGACCGCGAACCGCACATGACGGACCTTGGCTCCGTTGCGCACGGGCAGGTGCAGATACTGTTTCTCGGCCGTCAGGCGAAGAATGGGGTTGGTTAGAACCATCGCCGGCCGGGTGTCGGAGAGCACGATCTGGTCCACGTTGATGTGCCCCCAGCCGCCGGTCGCCGCGTCGACGATCTGGATTTGTGCGGATTTCCCGGCCAGATCCTGCACATCCCAAGACGCGGGCTCGAGCGCCTCCGAGCCGCCCGGCTTGGTGTTCGGCCCGGCTGCCGTGCGGACGATCTTGCCATCAACGAGCAGGTTCATGCAGGTCTTCCCAGGCGTTCCGCCGCCACCAATGAGGAAGCTGATGTATTTGCGGCCGACGGCGAACGCCGGCGACGTGAGCGTGCCTGTGCTGTTGTCGCCGCCATTGAAGGAGTTGACCAGGCCCTTGCCCGCAAAGCCGGACACGGGCATCTGGCCGGGCAATGTGCCGCGGGCCGGGCCCTTGCCGAAGGCTGTGCCTTCGACGGTCCAGACGCCGTAGGTGTCGCCCTCAAAATCGGTGATGATGATGTCGTCGGCGCGGAGAACGCGAGGGGCTAGCAGCAGGGCGGCGATAGCAAGCAGGAACAGGGTGTTTCTCATGGATGAACTCCTGTGGGATATACTTCGGGTTAGGACAAACGTGGGCAGTCGAGGCACATCCGGCCTGAAGTGCCATCGCAGGCAGCGAAGTGTCCTGCCGCATCTTGCCTGCGACCCTTCTTTCTCTCACTTCGTGCCTACGTGCCTTCGTGCCTCAATCCCTTGGGTTGAGACCCCGCCGCGCCGTGCTACTCCTCCGGCTTCCCACGTACTTCGATCTTCCGACACGGCGGCAGGGCGTCGATAAACATCCGGCCGTAGCGCTTGGTCGTGACCCGGCTGTCGAGGATGACGACGATTCCCCGGTCCGCGCGGCTGCGGATAAGCCGGCCGAATCCCTGTTTCAGTTTGATGATTGCTTCGGGAACGGAGTATTCCATGAATGGGTTGCCGCCGCTGCGCTTGATGGCCTCCAGCCGGGCCTCGACGACCGGCTCGTCCGGCACGGCGAACGGCAGCTTGACGATGATGACGTTACGAAGTTGCTCGCCCTGCACATCGATGCCCTGCCAGAAGCTGTTGGTGCCGAAGAGGACGGCGTTGGGCGTGTTGCGAAACTGGTCGAGCAGTCGCCGCACGGGCGGCCCTTCACCCTGCACGAGTACCGGCAGCCCCATGTCGCGCAGTTCATCACGCAGTAGGCCGGCCGCCTGCTTGAGCATTGAGAAGCTCGTAAACAGTACGAATGCCCCGCCGTGGGTCAGCGTGATGTAGTGCAAAATCCGCCCCGCCGCGGCCGCCAGGAACAGCGGATCGTTCGGTTCCGGCAACCCGGTTTCGACATAAAGCGTCGCCTGTGTCGGATAGTCAAACGGCGATTCAAGCGCCAACTCGGCCCCATCCTCGATGCCCAGCCGCGAGCGGACGTAAGCGAAACGGGGATCGGCCGGTTGCCCGGGTGGCACACCGGGGCCACCAGCAGACGCCGCAGGCGGAATCACGGGCGAGACGCCCGTGCCACGAGGTGCTGGCGTGCCGGGTTGTGTTCGAGGTGCCAAGCCCCCCGTGGCACGGGCGTCTCGCCCGTGCGTTGGCCCCTGCGGGGCGCTTGATGACACACCGAGATCGCCGCGCGTGGCCGGCACGCCCGCAGTACGAGCAGACGTCGCAGGCGGAATCACGGGCGGGACGCCCGTGCCACGAGGTGCTGGCGTGCCGGG
>JANYKD010000152.1 GCA_025361735.1 Phycisphaerales bacterium | reverse complement strand
CCTGAGCCGCGGCCCTTCTTGATTGGCTGGCTGGGGTTTGGAGATCGCATGATATGTTTCGGCGATTCTATCGCCGTGCCCGCAGGGGTATACTGTGGCCCTTGCGTTGAAATGCCCCTATGCCGAAAGCACCTGCCCCATCGCGAGCCGCCACGGTGTTGCTCTACATCGCCTGGATCAGCGTCGCCGGCATGGTCATCTCCGCCTTGGCCGTACTGGCGACCGGGCTTGCCAAAGGCGCCGGTTCCTCGGAGCTCAACTTCGCGCTTGGATTCGCCGTTCTGGCGGCTTTCTTCATTCTCGCCAGCCTTGTGGTCGGCTTTGCTGGCCGCCGCTTCACCGTCCAGCCACTTGTCGCATTGGGCGTTGCTGCGCTTTGCGTAGCCATTCTTCTGCCGATCATCCGAAAACGAGCTCTCGAAGGATGCAGTCGTGTTCCGGGCGCTTCAAACCTGCGACAGATCGGCCAGGCGATCTTTCTTCACGCCAAGGGCCACAATGGGCTGTGCCCCGCGAAGATTGAAGAGATCATTATCGCCACCAATCTTAATCCGGAGGTCTTGGTTTGCCCCTACACGCATGATCGTCCTGCGGACCCGAAGAAGCCACTCGCGGCGCAGTTTGCACAGCCGGGACATTGCTCCTATCGGTATCTGACGCCCGGCGTTCGTCTGGCCGATCTCTCCAATGACACCCCGATGGCCACGGAGGATCCGGCCAATCACGAGAACGAGGGCGCGAACGTGCTGTTTGGTGATGGGCATGTCGAATGGTTTACCATCGCAGGAGCTGCGCCAACGTCTGAGCACCACGAGACCGGCCACGCGGTCGCACGTCTCTTTGACATCATGAAGCGAACCCTGCACGCACGGGGTACTTAACGAAAAGCTGGAACGCTTGACTCACCGATTCCTGTCCGTCATGCGTTCGACCTGGTCAGTTCTGGATGCCAAAGGACCGGAATTCTCGCTACTTCAGCGGGTATTCTGCGGTATAATGAAGGCGATGACACTGAGCATCGAGTTATCTTCGGAGACCGAAGCCTGCCTCAAAGCCAGGGCCAGCCAAGCTGGCGTTGCCGTGGCCGCCTATGTCGGAGCGCTGGTCGAGCAGATCGCCAAGCCGCCGCTTTCGCTGGAGGAGATCAGCGGTCCCGTGGCCACTGATTTCGCCAAGAGCGGCATGACCGAGGACGAGTTGGGTGACCTGCTCGAAGAGGTCAAGCACGAGATGCGGGCCGAAAAACGGGCTCGCCGAGCCTCATGAGCCAGCCGCCAAAGGTCGTCTTCGACTGCAACATCTTCCTGCAGGCTCTGGCCAACCCCCAAGGGCCATCCGGGCGATGTGTTGCGCTGGCTCTTGAAAGTAGAGTGTCGTTGTTTCTCTCGCCACAGGTGCTGGATGAAGTCCGCGATGTGACAACCCGGCCCAAGTTGATTGCCAAGTTTCGACTTCGCCCGGAGCGAGTCCAGTTCATGCTTGAGAACCTCCCGCGTGTGGCGATTGTCCTACCCGCTGTCAGTAATGCCTGGACATACGAGCGCGATCCGGACGATGCTCACTACGTGAATCTCGCCTTGTCGGCCGAAGCTGGCTGGGTCATCTCTCGCGACAAGGATCTACTGGATTTGATGACTTCCTCTTCTCCCGAGGCCACCGAGTTTCGGAGACGTTGGCCTGCGCTGCGAATCGCCGACCCGGTTACCTTTCTTGATATCTTCGTGCCGCACCCCTCAATCGAGTAGACAGATATGCCGGCGCTGACCGACCAGGATCTCGATTCCCTCACCGCCGAATTCACGGCGGCCGGGTTGCGGCCGGTTCACGCCAAGACGCTTCTGCGGCGATTTTATCGCGGGCACGGCGATGTTGATGTTGCTTCGCTCCGACTGGGGCGAGTCGTCGAAGAGCATGTTCGCAAGAATACTCCGTTGCGGCAGTCAAGCATCCTTCGCCGATCTGACAGCGCTGACGAGACCGTAAAGCTGCTGCTCGGTTTCACACGCGGCGGGTTGGCCGAAACAGTGCTCATGCCGGCGTTCGATCCGGTGAAGGCGGCCGGGTGCATCTCCTCGCAGATCGGCTGCGCCATGGGCTGCGACTTCTGCGCCAGCACGCGTGGCGGACTGGAACGCAACCTCGAACCGGGGGAGATCGTCGAGCAATTCCTCCACCTGCGGGCGCTGGCCGCGGATATCGGCCGGAGGCTCTCCACGCTGGTGTTCATGGGCACGGGCGAGCCGATGCACAATCTCGACAATGTGATGGCCGCGATCCGCCGCATGTGCTCGCCCGACCTGGGCGATCATGGTCACGGGCTGATCACGATCTCCACGGTGGGGATCGTGCCCGGCATTGAGCGGCTGGCGGCCAGCGGATTGGGCGTGAACCTGGCGCTGTCTTTGCATGCACCTGACGATGTCACGCGGGCGAAACTGGTGCCGGCGAACCGGCGATATCCGGTCGCGGAGATCATTCAGGCGGCGAAGGATTACCAGAAGCACACCGGCCGGATCGTGAATATCGAGTATTGCATGCTGGCGGGAATCAACGACAGCGACGTGCATGCGGAGGCGCTTGCGAAAATTCTCGACGGATTTCGCGTGCATGTGAATCTGATCCCCTACAACGCGATCGGGCAGGGCGTGAGCGGCACGATCTACGCGCGGCCGACGAACGAGCGGCTCAACCGCTTCATCGAAATACTCTGCGCCCGCCGTGTTGTAACGCACTTCCGCCGCACGCGCGGCGAGGACGTCGACGCCGCCTGCGGACAACTTCGCGGCCGGCATCTCGTCGAGCTTGCGGTCGGCGCGGAGAAAAAATCCGCGGAATACCCTCGCGCAAAACGAGAAAAAGATTGACTAACTTTTGCATCAGACATAAATTGTGAGAATGGAAAGGAGGTACTAACGCTATGGCAGCTGCAAAGAAAGTCGCGAAGAAGGTTGTTGCGAAGAAGCCCGCTAAGAAGATGGCCGCTTGCAAATCAAAGTGCAAGTAACCCGGCGGCGCGATGATGTCGGACCCGTGGCACAACGGTTCGACTGAATTGCCGAACACGAAAATTCTTCCCGGACCTCGGCTCCAAAAAGGTCTGGAACACAAAGAAAGCTTCCCAGCCACGGCGGAAGCTTTCTTTGTTTGATCACCTCCTCTCTTGTCCCCATCGCCAAAATCCGTGAGAATCCAGCCCGTTGGAAACGGCCTCATCATCGCGGCCGGAATGACTTCCAGGCTCGTTGATTGGCTGGCATCGACAAGTACGCTTGTCCATGCCAGCCTAAACCCGGGAGACGCCTCGTGCGAATCATTGCGTTCATGAACCAGAAGGGCGGCGTCGGCAAGACCACCACCACCGCCAACCTCGGGGCGGCGCTGGCCGAGGCCGGGAAGACGGTTTGTCTCATCGACCTCGATCCCCAGGCCCATCTCACGATCAACTATGGTGTGGAAACAACCGGCGGCCTGCCCAGCCTCTACGAGGTTCTGGTCGACGACAAGCCAATCGCCGAGGCCATGCGCCGCGTCAGCGACAAGATCACGCTCGTGCCGTCCTCGATCGACCTGGCGGCCGCCGAGATTGAACTGGTTTCGATCATCGGCCGCGAAACCCTTCTGAAGCGCCAGCTCGAGGCCTCCGGCTTCGACTATGACTTTGTCCTGCTCGACTGCCCGCCGTCGCTGGGTCTGCTGACGATCAACGCACTTTCGGTCGCCACCGAGGTCATCATCCCCATGCAGCCGCACTTCCTGGCGCTGCAGGGCGTGGGCAAACTGCTCCAGACGGTGCAGCTCGTGAACCGGCGGATGAACCCGCACCTGCGCGTCACGGGCATCGTGCTGACAATGTTCGACTCCAATACCAAGCTCTCGACCGAGGTCGTCAACGACCTGTGTGGCTTCGTCGACAACGCAGTGGGGAAAAACCTGCCCTGGTCGGGCGCCAGGATCTTCAATACGCGCATCCGCCGGAACATCAAGCTGGCCGAGAGCCCATCCTTCGGGCAGGACATCCTCCGCTACGAGCCCAGTTCCAACGGCGCGGCCGATTACCGGGCCCTCGCGAAGGAAGTGCTGGAAATGACGCAGAGCAGCGGCGTTGTCGCCCCGGTGGCAGCGTCTGTGGTTGTGCCGCCTGATGCGCCGCCGATCATGAGTCAGCCGGCGACGCCGGCGACGCCATCGCCGTCTGAGCCAGCGACGACGGTGCAACCTGACGCAGCTTCGTAGCACCGCTTGGGCGTGTCCACCTTTTTTGGCAACTAAGGTAGGACCCGCTCGCTGAGCGGGCTGTTTCGCACGCCAAGACAGCGGTTTCGGCGAAACCGCCCTACCTTTGCCACAACAGACGGGCGTGCGCGAACCGCCTGGCGGCGATACCACGAACTTTCCTCCACTGCGGCCCTCGCGTACCATCGGCACCCATGGAACGCCAGAACCTCTTTGCCCCGTGGCGAATGCAGTACATCCGCTCAATTGACAAACCGGCGGCCTCCGGATCGGGTTGCTTTCTCTGCGATGCGGCCGGGTGCCCGGATGACGTTCAGGAGCGACGTCGGCGCGTTATCCTCTGGACCACGCCCCTGTCTGTCGTGGTGATGAATCTCTATCCCTACACCAACGGCCACCTGCTCATCGCGCCCAGAGCCCACAAAGCGGAGTTGGAGGATCTGACATCTGAGGAGATGCTCGATCTGGAGCGGCAGACGGCCGCGGGAGTGAAGCTGCTGAAGCGAACGGTGTCGGCGCAGGGATTCAACATCGGCATCAACATCGGCCGCTGCGCCGGGGCGGGGCTGCCGGGGCATATTCACCAGCACATTGTGCCGCGTTGGAGCGGCGACGTGAATTTCATGGATGTGCTCGGCGAGGTGCGGATCGTACCCGAGGCGATATCACAGTTGTACGACGAATTGCTGGAAGAGATCAAGAAAGACGGTTCTCTGTAGGCGCGATCGCCGATCGCGGTCGCGGGCCGCGGTGACCCGTCGCGAGGACCGACAGGACTACGGCTTCCGCCACAGATGCCGGCCCAGGCGCAAATGGAGCATGGCCCGGGTGACGAGGTGCCGCATCCGGCTGGGCAGCCAGGTTTGTTTGACCAGCCAGTTGAACCCGGCGTGCAGTTCATCGTTGCTGAGCGTGGTAATCCGCTCGCCGCATCGTGTGAGGGCGGCGGCGATGCTCGCGTAGTAGATGGCCAGTGCGACTTCCGGTGCCACGTCGGAAGTTGAGTCTTCCTTGCAGTTCTTCGAGAAATCCTTGATGGCCCAGAGCAGATCCATTGGTGGCCGGGGATGGTAGAGCAGATCGGCGACGCTCTGGATCGGCGGGCTGGCCTTGTCTGTCAGTGCCAGCAGGGTGTCGCGGCCGAAGAGTCCGGATCGGTCGAGTTCGAGATGCAGCCTGGCACCAAGTTGCATCCGCAACATCCGCTGGATCTCCTCGACGGGCCAGATCGCCCGGTCAGCCTCATCGAAGGCGATGACATGGCGGAGAGCCTGGCCGCCTTGATGCTGTCGTCTGTTGCTGTTCAAATTCTGACCTGTGAAATGATTTTCGGCCACCTACTGCTCGGATTAACGCATGAGTTTATAAGCGCCGCACAGCACTTCAAGTGAAATCCGCAAAATTAGTACTGGCGTTACAGGCCGACGGTTCGTCCGCCTACTGTCAGGCCCACGGGTTGCGGCTGCGGCTTGAAGCTGGGTTCAACCGCCATCCGCAACGGCCGGCGCTTGCCGGACGCCGGCAGACCTTCGCTGTCGATGATCCGCTGAATGGCCATGATCCCCTCGATGAGCGTTTCCGGCCGAGGCGGGCACCCGGGGACATACACATCGACGGGTACAAATTGGTCGATGCCTTGCACCGTGGCATACGTGTCAAACACGCCGCCCGTGCTGGCGCAGGCGCCCATGGAAATAACCCATTTGGGCTCCGTCATCTGCTGATATATGTGCTGAAGGACCGGGAGCATCTTGATGCTAACCCGTCCGGCCACGATGAGCAGGTCACTTTGTCGCGGCGAAAAACGCATGGCCTCGGCCCCGAAGCGGGCCAGGTCATATCGCGAGGATGCCGTGGCCATGAGTTCAATCCCGCAACAGGCCGTCGCAAACGGCATCGGCCACAGCGACGATCGCCGGGCCCAGTTGACGACCTTCTTGAGCTGCGTCGTGAGGACATTGTCGGGAAGGGTCTGGGTATCGATCATGACAACTGAATGTTAGGCGATTCTGTTTCCGCAGTCGATAGGGATACCGGTCAACAAAGACGGCATGGGCAAGCGTACTTGCCCATGCCGCACCATTCAAAGGTGAGGTTGCGAGCGGTGCTTTACAGCGAGAACGCCTTCTTCAGGAACTTGATGCCCTTGACGGCGATGTCCTGGTTGCTCGGCTCGATCTTGCGCCAGATGGCGGCGGCCTTGGCGATGACCTTCACGTCGGTCGTGAAGGACTCAATCACGACGTCCGCATTGTACTTCACGGCCTTGAGGGCCTTGACGATGTTCGGCCAGTCGATGTGATCGCCACCGGGCGTGCCGCGGTCCGAGCCGCAGGAGTGGAAGTGGGTGATCAGTTTGCCGGCCTTCTTGATGGCGGCCGCCTGATTCTTCTG
Organism: Phycisphaerales bacterium; assembly: GCA_025361735.1. GTDB lineage: Bacteria > Planctomycetota > Phycisphaerae > Tepidisphaerales > Tepidisphaeraceae > JANYKD01. The sequence goes on along the minus strand of JANYKD010000152.1, from coordinate 19,575 downwards.
CTCGATGTTCATGTGGAACGTGTCCAGGAGCAGGCCCAGCGCCGGGCTGCCGACATCCTTCACCATCTTCATCGCCTGATCGACGGTGTTGATGAAGTCGGTCTCGAAGCGGTTCAACGGTTCCAGGCTGATGACGATGCCCTTCTTCTCAGCATGCTTACACACCAGCTTGAGATTCTTCACCACGGTCTTCCATTGCTTCTTGTATTCCTGCGGCGGTACGGCTTCGGCCCGGCCGACGGCGCTGTACACCGGTCCGACGACCGTGTGCGCGCCAAGCTCGGCCGCCTGGTCGATGATCGCCAGCAGGTATTTGATGCCGGTCTGCTGCGCCTTGGGCGTGCCGCGCAGATCGCGGTCGGGACCCAGGCAGGCGCACACCGAACCGCAGACGAGGCCAAGCTTGTCCAGCTCCGCCTTCACCTTGGCGGGGGTGATGTGCGACGGATCCTCGATGGGGATCTCGACCGACTTGAATCCCCACTTCTTGAAGGTGGGGAACAGCTTGGTTGATTTGTCAGTAAACGGCGACGTGAACAGAAAGGTGTTGATTCCTAGTCTCATAGTGGAAGACATTCTCTCCAGTTGTCGCAGTTTTTCAACTGCGGATTGCGGAATCCGGCTTGGTCGACTCAGACCTATCGCGGCCGCACTCCGGGCAGCGAGGCAGGCGTGATCCGATCGGATCAGGGGTAGCTCGGAGGTCGTAGCCGCAATCGAGGCAGAGCCCGTGTCGGATACGCTGGCGCTGGCGCATCCTTCCCCGTAGCCAGAACAGAGGAAGAACCGTGGTCAATGCCATGGGGAACCAGAACGGGACCATGGCCACACAAGTCGGATTTCTTTCAATAGGATATCCCCGAGGACCGGCTCTCGAATCACCACCGAGTTTCCACTTGAAGCCAAGCCAGGGTTCTTTCGATGGCGCTTCGAAGTACGGGTTTTCGGGGTCGTTTCGTGTAGTGCCATACTCCCAGCCAATCCCGTCGAAACGGACGTCATCCCCCCACATGGTTATCATGCCAAACGTCAGCCCGCGTGGATTTGTGCTGAGCCATATCAGTTGGCTCGGCCGAGTGTATTTGACGCCATCGAATACGTGTGTACTCCGCACCCACAAGTACCCCAGCCCAATGCATACCAGAAGCGACAGGGCTGAGAGGAAGGTGAAGAGCCAGTGTTTCACGTTGGATATCGTACCACACTTCCGTCTCTCCGCGGTATCATCCGTCACAAGGAGAACCATCATGAAGAAATTCGCTCTCGCCATCGTCGCCGCGTGCTTCGCCTTTTCCCCGGCCGTTTTCGCGGCCGGTCCGCTGCTCAAGGACAACGACATCGTCGCCATCAACGGCGACTCCATCACCGAGCAGAAGGAATATTCCGTCTATATCGAAGACTACCTGCTCATGTGCAAGCCCGCGCAGGGCATCCGGGCGGCCCAGTTTGGCTGGGGCGGCGAAACGGCGTCCGGGTTCCAGAGCCGCATGATCAACGATGTTCTCTGGCTCAAGCCCACCGTCGCGACCACCTGCTACGGGATGAACGACGGCGGCTACAAGCCGCTCGATAAAGGCACCGTGGACTTCTATACGAAGAACACGGTTGCCATGGTCAAGAAGTTCAAGGACGCCGGCGTCCGCACGATCATCGTCGGCTCGCCCGGCGCGGTGGACACGCAGACTTTCAGGAACAGCCCCGAAAGCGCCACGATGTACAACAAGACCCTGGCCAGCCTGGGCGATATCGCCAGGGATGTGGCCAAGGCCGAGGGCGTCTTTTTCGCCAACGTCCACGATCCGATGATCGACGCGATGGCCAAGGCGAAGGCCAAGTACGGCAACACCTATGCCGTCTGCGGCGGTGATGGCGTACACCCCGGCCGCAATGGCCAGCTTGTCATGGCGTATGCTTTCCTCAAGGCGATGGGCATCGACGGCAACATCGGCACGATCACGGTGGACATGACCGCCAACAAGGCCGAGGCCACCGATGGCCACAAGGTGCTGTCCGCGGCTGGCGGAACGGTCGAGATCGAGTCCTCACGCTACCCCTTCTGCTTCCAGGGCAATCCCAAGGATTCCAACGCCACCACCGGCATCATCGAGTTCTTCCCCTTCAATCAGGATCTCAATCGGCTTACGCTCGTCGTCAAGGGCGCTCCGGCCGGCCAGGTGAAGGTCACCTGGGGCAGTGCGACCAAGGAATTCGCCGCGGCCGATCTGGCCAAGGGTGTCAACCTGGCCGCCGAGTTTGCGGCGGGTAATCCGTTCTCCGAACCGTTTGCCAAGGTGGAGCAGGTCATCCGCAAGCAGCAGAATTTTGAGACCACTCTGCACAAGCAGCTTCTGCACGAGATGGCCAACTACAAGGTGCAGCTTCCCGAGGTCAAGGACGCGTTGGATCAGGTCACTGCCGCCGCGATCAAGCGCGACACCACGCTCTTCGGTGAATCCGCCGCCGCGGTTGTGCCGGTGAAACACACGATCAAGATTGAAGCGGTGAAGTGAGTGCGTGATCAGGCCGCGTGCAACAGGGTCCGTAGTCCCTTGGCAATGATGTCCGCGCGCGTCAGTCCGCGCGACCGGGCATAGGCGTCGGCCTCCGCGAGCAACGCTCGTTCCACGGTGACGTTGATGCGTTTGGCGCCGAGGCCTACGGGTGGCCGGCCGCGCCCGCTCGCCCCCGCGGCATCGGCTTTGGCCCGATGGTGCAGCTTGGCTGCCAGACGATCTCGCATGGCCGCAATCGCCTTGGTCATCGGTGCCGGTGGCGGCATTTCCCGGTCAAACTTCGCCGTTTCGGCGGCCAGTTCTCGTTCGCTCATCCGTGTCCAGTTCTTTTTTGCTTTAACGCTCATACTAAATTCCCAACCGCTTGCGTACTTTTGATTTCTCGCTCGGCTTCAGCGGCCTCGCATGAATAACGAACAGTGAGTCATCATCCACCAGCGTCAAGTCGACTGCTGTCCAATCCACGCCAGCGGCCTTATGTGCGGGCACGAATATAACCGCAAGCCACCAGCCATCGGCCGTTTGTCCGCAGACCAGGAACTTCCCGTCTCCGATGTACTCCGGATACGGCCCGGCGGCATGGACCACCACGTACTCGGCCTCGTCCGGCGCCACATTATGCTTGCCGACGTGCTGGATGTTGCCGGCCTGCCAGATGAAGTTGACCATGACTGAAATATGTATACATCGCAATCGATGTCGTGTCCATTAAAAGTGTGTATGTATTTGCACGCCCTGTCGTATCGCCGCACTCCTTCCCATTTGTCCCTTTTCCCTTTACCTTGATCGCCACAACCCCGCATGAGAGTCAAACTCATTCTCCCTGCGCTCACCGAAGCCGTCAGCCCATACTTTCGGCCGATCAAGTATTCCCTTTTTCCTCCGCTGGGTCTTGCCTCTCTTGCTGCGTATCTCAAGCCGGACGATGAGATCACTCTCACCGACGAGCACGTTGAAAAGCTCGACCTTAACGACCAGCCAGATCTCGTCGGCATTGAGGCCTACGTCACATCGGCGACGCGGGCGTACGCCATCGCCGACCACTACCGCAGTCGTGGCGTGCACGTCGCCATCGGCGGCCTGCACGCCAGTTCGCTGCCGGAGGAGGCCGCCCTGCATGCCGATACGGTCTTCGTCGGACCCGGGGAGGACACGTGGCCAAAGTTCCTCGATGATTTCCGTGCCGGCCGTCCCGCGACGCTCTATCGGTCGACGATCCGCACGCTCGACGGCGTGCCGCCCGTTCGTCGTGATCTCATCCGCCGCTGGCTGTACCTGGTTCCGAATTCCATCGTCGTCAGTCGTGGTTGCCCCCACAACTGCGATTTCTGTTACCAGGAGTCCTTTTTCGCCGGCGGTCGCAAGTTCTACACGCAGGCGGTCGATCGGGCGCTGGCCGAGATCGACCGTTTGCCCGGCCGGCACCTCTTCTTTCTCGACGACCATCTATTCGGCAACCGCCGTTTTGCCGAGGATCTGTTCGAGGGCATGCGGGGCATGAAGCGCCTCTGGCAGGCCGCCGGTACCGTCGCCGCGGTCCTGCAACCCGATTTGCTCGACAAGGCTGTTTCCGCCGGATTACGCAGCCTCTTTGTGGGCTTTGAGACGCTTGACGCAAGCAGCCTTGAGGGCCAGGGCAAACGGCACAATCAACCGCAGGAGTACACGCTGGCGATCCGCCGCCTGCATGAGTCCGGTGTGATGATCAACGCCAGCTTTGTCTTCGGGTTTGACCAGGACGACCCGTCGGTTTTCGATCGGACCGTCCACTGGGCCGTCGAGAACGGCCTGGAGACCGCCACGTTTCACATCCTCACGCCCTATCCCGGCACGGCTCTTTATCGACGAATGGAAGCCGATGGTCGGATTCTCCACAGGAACTGGGATCAATACGACACGCGTCATGCGGTCTTCCGGCCCGCCCGGATGTCCGTGGAACAGCTTGAAGAAGGCTACTGGCGGGCTTACCGGGAGTTCTATCGCTGGGGATCGATTTTCCGCAGCGCCTGGACCAAGCCATCGCTTCCGGAGCGATTGCGTCACCTTGCATATGCCGGCGGTTGGAAGAAGTGCGAACCGGTATGGGATGTGATGATCCGCCTGAAGCAGATTGCCTGTCTGCGTCCGCTCCTCGACAGGGTACTTTCTGGTCGCCGTCAGACCTGCGTGGATGCTGTGGCCGCCGCACGCACGGGCGACATCGAGCGAGCCTGATTTCCTCCGGTGCAAACGCAGTGGCGCATAAGCAAGGCACCTGCCGAATTTGCGTCCGACAGGTGCCTGTTCCCTCATTCTCGATCGTGTCTTAGACTTTGGTTCTGTTGAACTCCGAGAACTCCTCGGCGTCCAGCGGAATACTGTTTCGATCGGTTTTCGCCTTTGCGGCTGGAGCAGCGTTGCGAGGCGGTTTTGTCGGGGTTGCCTTGACTGTCGATCGGGCGGCCGTGCCGGTCAAGGTTCGCGGCATGCGCGATGTGGTTTGCGGTGTTTCCGTTGAGGGAGCTGCATTCGCCTGGGTCGTGGCCGCAACGAGCGAGGAAAGATTATTCACGCATTCGCCCAGGCCTCCCGCCTGGCTTTCGAGTTGTGCGGCCGCTGAAGCGCACTCTTCCGCGGCGGCCGCGTTGGACTGCGTAACCTGATCGAGTTCCGTGACCGTCTGTGTGAGCTGGGCAATGCCCTGCGCCTGCTCGCTGGAGGCGGCCGAAATCTCGTTGACGAGCGCGTCGACCTTCACGCTGTTCTGGGTAATCTCGTTGAGCGTCTTGGCGACCTCGCCCGCGATCTGCACGCCATTCCCGGCCGAACTCACGGATTCCTCAATCATCTGGGCCGTGGAGCGGGCGGCCTCGGCCGAGCGGTTGGCGAGGTTGCGGACCTCTTCAGCGACCACGGCGAATCCTTTGCCTGCTTCGCCGGCCCGGGCTGCTTCGACGGCCGCGTTCAACGCCAGCAGGTTGGTCTGGAAGGCGATTTCATCGATGACCTTGAGCACTTTTGCGGTCTCGCTTGCCGACTTCTGGATATCGTGGATGGCCACGCTCATCTTTTGCATCGAGCCATCGCCCCTCTCAGAAGCCGCTTTGGCTTCCCCGGCCAGTCCTCTGGCGCGGTCTGCCGACTCCGCATTCCGCTTGATCATCGAGGAGAGTTCCTCGAGTGCCGCGCTGGTTTCTTCCAGGCTGGCGGCCTGTTCGCTGGCACCCTGGGCGAGCGACTGACTGGCCGCGGCGATCTCAGTCGAACTGTTGGCGACGCTGCTGGCCGTCTCGTCCAGATTGGAAATCTGGCTGCGGATCGGGCCAATGACCGTACGCTTGACCAGGAAGAATATCCCGAAGCCCGCCACAATGGTCAGCGGGATGATCCATTCCAGCATGTTTATGAAGCCGCCTTGGACCTCTGCCTCAATCTTGCCGAGTCCCGACTTCAGCACAAACGCCCCGTGCACTTCGCCGGCCTTCCAGTTTTCCATCGCAAAACCAACGTAGTCCTTGCCATCCTTGGTCGGGCTGGTGGCCGGGTCGCCGTGGCAGGAGAGACAGTCGGTGGAGAGCGTGATAGGACGGGCGTAGACCATGACGCCGTTTTCCACTTTGAAATACTCTTCGGCCTTCTGATCATCGAAATACTTGAGGATGGCCTGCTCCTCCGGCGTGGGGTTGTTCTTCGGGTTGCGGGCATGCAGCTTGGGAACACGGAACTCAAAGCCTTCCTTTTTCGCCACTTCCTGAATGCCGAGCCACGCCGACACCACCGGAATTGTCCTGTAGAACGTGGTGCTGCGCACGTCACTGGATTTCTTCAGTTCCTCGAGCAACCTCGCCCGGTCAAAGGCGTTGCCGTCGTTGAGTTTGGCCATGCCCTGGCGGCCGGTTTCCGCCTGAATCACTGCCGCGCGCATCGTGTTCTTCGTAAGCTCAATGCCCTGCTGGTATGCCACATGCCGGAGGACCGCCGCCCCCACCATGGCAGTGAGTAGCACGGCGCCGATTGCTCCCGCGATAACCTTCGAACTGCCTGAACGCATGGTCTGGTCTCCTTGGTTCCAGTCGATTGGCGCGGTCCTTCCATTGCGGCCGGCGCCGTCGCACCCGGAATCGGGGCGCGAATACTCGGGTATCGGGCGGACGCGGTGCGTGGTTTAGCAGTGCTCCGATTGCTTTTGCCGACAATAAAAACGAGGGAAGCGGAGTTTGAGAGGGTGCGACTCGCTTCGCAAAAGGAGAATCATTTGTCTCGCAGGTTGATGTTACTGATCTCAATTGCCGCGATTGTGCCGCTGACCCGGGCCTCCATGGCCCAGACCACGCGCCCCAGCCGTGAATCGGCCGCGACCACCCGACCCGTGGCTGCTGGAGGGGTGTTTGGCGGTCTCTTTGGCGGCGGTGGTGGCCGCGGCGGTGGCCGGTTCATGGACGACATCAGGATCAAGGTGCACGCCACTGCAGAAGAGTGGAAGGTTATTGGGCCCAAGCTCCAGAAAGTCGTTACCGCCCGGCAGATATACGACGCCAATCGCGCCACGGCGGGGGCTGCTTTTGCCGGTCGGGGTGGCGGCGGAGGCGGCGGGCGCTGGCAGGCCGATGGTGTGAGCCAGGCCTACCTGGATCTGCGTGCGGCGATTGATGATCCGAAGACAACACCCGAGGAGATTCAGGCGAAAGTCAAAGCCGTCCGCGAGGCACGCCAGAAGGCCCGTGCCGAGCTGGATGCCGCGGCCAAAGATCTGCTTGAATTGATCACCCCCGCACAGGAAGCCATTCTCGTCAGCCTCGGTTATCTCGACTGATGTTCACACTGGAGTATGTCGATGTCGTCCGTCCGCTCGTTACTGTTTGCTCTCGTCGCGCTGTTGTGTCTTTCGCAGCGGGCGCAGGCCTATGTGGACCTTGCCCCGACGCTCGCCAAGATTATCAACGACGCGTCGAGCATCAGCTTGGTCGAAGTCGAGCGTTTCGATCATGACAAGGGCATCGTGATCCTCAAGAATCTGCGAGATTTCAAAGGCCAATCCAAACCCGGACCCATCAAGCACCTCGTGGCACCGTTTCAGAGCACCATGGCCGTGCCGCGGCAGATTCGCGAGTGGGCCGAGCCCGGTGCGCGTGCCGTCGTCTTTGCCACGCCGGGAACGGTCCTGGTGTGCATCGGCAAGGGGTGGTATCAGGTGCAGTCGTCGCTGGATGGCTGGTGGAAACTCGGTCCCATCCGTCCGGATCTTCCCCTTGGATACTACGGCCCGGTGTCGCGCCTGTGCGATGCGGTGGAGCTGATGCTGGCCGGTAAAACCGCGATTATCACTACGATGCCGCACGGCGCCGACGAGGGCGCCAGCTTCGACGTGGCGCTCAATCGCGGTAATCTGCCGGGGCTGGTCACCGTGCAACGCATTCGCGCCAACCTGCACATGCCGGCGGTGGTCATGGCGGTTTCGGCCAATCCCGCATTCCTCGTGGGCCAGGGGTCCGCGAGTGGGGAACAGATCCCTTCGCTCATCGAGAAACTCAAGTCGCCCGATGCCACGATCCGCGCCGAGGTGGCCGACGACCTGCGGGGACTCGGTCCCAAAGCGGCCGCTGCTGTTGTCGAACTGCGAAGATTGCTCGATGACCCGGCCGTGCTCGTCCGCATGTCCGCGGCGGCGGCGTTATTGAACATCGCGCCTGCGGATGCCCGGTCACTCGACGTGCTGGCCCGTGGTCTGGCCGCCGCCGAGGCTAGCGTGCGCCGACATGCCGCCCAGGCCGCGGGATGCGCCGGGGCGGCCGCGGCTCCGCTGGCGGCGAAACTCGTCGGCTTGCTGACGGATGCGGACGAACTGACGCGCTTCGCGGCACTGCAGGCCATTGCCACACTCGGCCCTGATGCAGCGGTTGCCCGCGATGCTGTCGTCAAACTCCTGGACGATCCCGCGATGGTATCTGATGCGGCCGACGCCCTGGGCCGGATGGGTCCCGCCGCCCGGCCGGCGCAGAAGCGACTGGCCGAACTGCTCAAGGCCGAACCGATCGCGCTTCGCTGGACTGCGGTTCGAGCCATGTCCCAGATCGGCGGCGAAGACGCGGCTCCGGCCGTCGATTTCATGATTGGCCAATTGACGAGCCCGTCGGAGGTCGACGGCTACAACATGATGCTCTACATCGGACTGCTTGGCCCCGTTGCCAGGCCCGCCTTGCCGGCGTTGGAAAACGTCCGCATCAAGAACCGCCCGCTTCGCCTGATGGCCATGTGGACCATCGAACCGGAAGTCCGTTTCCCCTGGATCAGCAGCGACCCGGCCATCGCCATGATGCGCGAGGCCGAGTTCCAGCGGTTCATCTTCGAGGCCTTTTTGCACGAGTTGGGCGACAGTCTCAAGCCTGCGTCAGCGGCCCTGGCACGCAAGATTATTGATGGCACCGCCGGCGACGTGCCCACGTATGGGTATCACCTGATGGCCCGCTATCCGGATGATGCCGCCCCTATCCTGGTGGCCGGGCTTTCCGACAAGGATTTTGCCCAGCGTGAGCGAGCCGTGGTCGCTCTGGGCTACATGGGTACGGCCGCCGCGAAGGCAAAGGCCCGGGTCGCCCAGGCGCTTGTCAGCGCGCCCACCGAGCAGGAGCAGCGATTGATCAAGTGGTGCCTGCGCGAGATCGGCGGGTGAGCGACGCGGCCGATTGCCTGTTCGGAGTTCGCGCTTCGCGTGCCTTTTTCGCGTGATGACATATCGGGTATACGCTGGCCATACGTTCGTTCACTCCCCGCCATAAACGTTCATCTGCACCCTCGCCCCACAGAACCACCGCGCCGTCTTCCATAAGATTAGACGTTTTTGTCTTGATATCAGAATTTGTGCGAAGTAGATTCGAGTCATGACAGGCTCGTCATGCGAGCGGCCGTGGTCGGCCCAGAGCCTGGTTCAAAACACATTTCAGACGCAGGAACCGTGGGCTTGTTGGGCCGGGGCTCCGGAGAGGAGAAGCATGTCGCGGCAACGAAATGCGCAGGCGGTGCGGATACAGCGGATTTCGCGGAGCAGAAAAGCGGAAAGAGCCGCAGTCAGGGGATGGCTTGAGCCGCTTGACGACCGACGCCTGCTCACCGCGACGGTCGAACTGGTCAAGGATATCAACCCGTATGCACCGCCCGATTCCTCCAATCCGCAGCAGCTTACGGCCGTCGGAAACACGCTATTTTTCGTGGCGGAAGATCAGACACACGGCCAGGAATTGTGGAAGACCGATGGAACCGAGGCCGGAACGCTGCTGGTGAAGGATATTTGTCCGGGGGTCAATGGCTCGTCGCCGTCCAACTTCACGAGGATCGGCAGCGTCCTCTACTTCTCCGCCAACGACGGCACCAACGGCATTGAACTCTGGAAGAGCGACGGAACCACCGCGGGAACGCTGATGGTCAAGAACATCAGCCCAACCAGCAATTCTTCACCCAACAGTCTCGTTAACTATGGCGGGCAATTGCTATTTTCCGCGGACGACGGCAGTCACGGCCGGGAATTGTGGAAAAGCAACGGCACCGAAGCCGGGACCACTCTCCTGACGGAAATTGAAGCGGGGTCCGTCGGCTCCTACCCATCGGAATTGGTGAACTTCAATGGAAAGATATTCTTCACGGCCGACGACGACGTCGCGAATTATGCGCTGTGGCAGACCGACGGCACGGCCGGCGGCACCAGTCGTGTTCTCGATGTCGGACAGGCGGTTTCTCCGGGATATCTGACGGTCAGCGGCACGAAGCTCTTCTTTTCCGCAGCGGGAAACGGCACCGGCCAGGAACTCTGGGTGAGCGACGGGACTCCCGCCGGCACGTCGATGGTGAAGGACATCTATAGCGGGCCGTCGAGTTCTCAACTGGATGACCTGACGGACGTCAATGGCACGCTCTTCTTCAGCGCCGACAACGGGGAGAACGGCCCGGAACTGTGGAAGAGCGACGGCACGCCGGCGGGCACGGTGATGGTGAAGAACATTGTGCCGGAGGAAACGGTGGGGAACACCACGACCATCTACGGCAGTTGGCCCGCGCGCCTGACAAACAACAACGGCACGCTGTACTTCATTGCCCGCAACAAGAACTATCAGCAGGGGCTGTGGAAGAGCGACGGCAGCGAGGCCGGCACTGTGCTGGTCAAGGATGGGTTGGGCTATGCGCCGACTGCACTGGGCGTGTACAACGCGAATGTCTATTTCACGATCTTCGGCGACGTCGGCGGAGGCACGCAGGTCTGGAAGACCAATGGGACACCGTCGGGCAACGCATTGGTGACGACACTGGGACACGGGCAAACACAGACCTCCGAGTTTGTGGTGATGAACAACAAGCTCTATTTCCCGGGCAGGGATACCCGCCGGGGCGCCGAGCTGTTCCGCAGCGATGGGACGACCGCGGGAACGACCGTCGTGAAGGACATCAATGTCCGGCCGGGCATCACGGATGGATCGGAGCCGTCGAGCCTGGTGAGTATCAATGGCTCGGTCTATTTCACGGCCGACGACGGCGATCACGGCGGGGAGTTGTGGAAGAGCAACGGGACATGCGCCGGGACATCGATGGTGGCGGACATCTTCGCCGGAACGGAATACGCCGTATCCGAGATGACCGTGTGCGGCAATGCGATCTTCTTCGAGGCATACGACGGGCAACACGGCTGGGAACTCTGGAAGAGCGACGGCACAGCGGCGGGCACGATGATGGTCAAGGACATCAATCCCCAGGGCAGTTCGTCGCCCATGCAATTGACGCCCCGTGGCAACACGCTCTTCTTCTTCGCCAACAGCGATCAGTTGTGGCAGAGCGATGGCACGTCCGCCGGCACGGTGATGGTGAAGGACATCAATCCCAATTCCGCGAGCGAGTATCCAAGGGAATTGACGGTCGTGGGTAGTACCCTGTTCTTCATTGCCGATGACGGGACCAACGGCAACCAGTTGTGGACGAGTGATGGGACCGAGGCCGGCACGGCTATGGTCAAGAACATCGATCCCGCGCCGCAGTCGTTCAACAACTACGAGTTCGCGGCCATGGGCGCCACGCTCTTCTTCACCATGAGCGACGGCGTGACGGGAAAGGAACTCTGGAAGAGCGACGGTACCGCCGATGGCACGGCGAGGGTGGCTGACATCAATCCGGCCGGAGACTCATCACCCGCATCTCTCACACCGGTTGGGACCACGCTGTTCTTCACCGCCGACGATGGCAGCAGCGGCACCGAGCTGTGGAAGACCGATGGTACGGAAGCGGGTACCCAGCGGGTGCAGGATATCAATCCCAGCGGCAGTTCCTCGCCGACCTGGCTCACTGCTGTTGGCGATACCCTGTTCTTCGCCGCCGACGATGGCACGCATGGAACCCAGTTGTGGAAGAGCGATGGCAGCAGCGCCGGAACTGTTGCTGTCACGAATCTCCTGCCGGATGACGGCGGCCTCTACCCCACGGGCCTGCTCAACAATGCGGGCACGCTCTATTTCTCGGGCTACGGTCCACAGGGTGGCAGGGATCCCTGGAAGAGCGATGGAACCACCCAGGGGACGCAGATGCTGCGCGAAATCGATCCGGGCGGCCGGAACTCAGTCAGTTTCGAGTTCAATCCAACCATGGTCGGCCAGGCCCTCTATTTCACGGCCGACGACGGCGTCCATGGGTCTGAACTATGGAGGTACGGCGAACCCGTGCCGATCATCAAGACGGCAAAGATCTGTGGCGCCGTCTACCACGATGTCGATGGCGATTGTGTCCTGGACAAGGGCGAGGGCGCTCTGGGGAAACAGACGGTGTTCCTGGACAGTAACAACAACGGCAAATACGACGCCGGCGAGCCCAAAGCGGTAACGGACACGCTGGGACGATACACGTTCGCCAGCCTGCCGGCCGGGACGCAGCACGTACACATTCTTACGCCCAGCGGCTATCGCATGACGACTCCGACGCTGGCGACGTACGATCTGACCCTGACCGACGGGCAGATCGTGACGGCAAAGAACTTCCTGTTCACCCAGAAGGCTCTGGTCAGCGGAACGGTCTTCTTCGACGCGAACAAGAATAAAAAGAAGGACGCGGCCGAAGCCGGCCTGAAAGGATGGCAGGTCTTCGTCGACACCAACAAGGACGGTGTGCGGAACAGCGGTGAGAGTAGCATCCTGACCGATTCCCTGGGCAACTTCTCCTTCAAACTGTCGCCGGGGACGTATGTCGTCCGGGTGGTGGCCAAGAAGGGATACAAAGGCACGACCCCGGCCGGGAATGCGTTAACGATCACCGTGAAAGTTGGCCAGGTCGTTACGGGCAAGCTGTTTGGGCAAGGCAAGTGAGGAAGGTTGCGGGCAGGTCGCTCATTACCAGCGAGAGCACTCCGATCCAGCCATGCGTGATACGCAATCAGAGGCTGGACTTCTGGGCGTCAGAGCGTAGCCAAGTCAGTCGTGCATTCGATCTTGCTGCAGGTCGGCATGTCGGTTGCCGTGATCTTCCTGCCGCTGGTGCCGGATCAGGGGATGTACTTCCTGCCCCGCCACCCCTCATTTTTGCCTGGCCATGATCAGCAGGGCGATGGTCAGTGTTTGCAGGGCGATGGCGAAGAGCAGGATCGCCTGGACGCCGGCGTCGGAGCGGTTGAAATAGGCCAGCAGCAGTGTCGCGAGTGCGACTGCCTGCACCGCTCCGGCCATGAGCTTGCTGATTGAGAAAACACCTTCCGGGGCCTCGCGATGCTGCTTTAACTCGGCCAGGATCTGTTCGAGCAGTTTCTCGGTCTGGGAACAAGGTTGATTTGCGACGACGGGTGATCGGGGCGCACTTGCAATGGTGGCTGTTGCACCAGCATCTGGCTTGGGCTGTGCGCTCTCCGGTGTGCTCTGCTTGCCAGCGGGAACAGGCGCGATCGCGGCGATCCGGCCGGTTTCGGCGGAGGCGGGCGATGATGGCGGTGCGGCCGGCGCGGCGGCGGAGGCGGTCGGTACCGCGAGGCCGGCGGCTGGTTCGGGGGACGCGATCGGGGCGGTTGCTGTCGGCCTCGGCGCGGCTTTGATGAAGACTTCCCGGGCAATGATGTCCATCGCCTGCTTCAGCGAGTCGGCCGTGAAATCGGGTTGCACATCGGATGCCTTTGACGCTTCGGGGGATGCCGGAAGTCCCGGGGCGGTGAAAAGGATCGTGTGGCAGCCGGCGGCCTTTCCGGCCTCGATGTCGCGGAGGGCATCGCCGACGAGCCAACTGCGCGTGAGGTCCAGCTTGAGCGTGTCGGCGGCCTTGAGCAGCATGCCGGGCTTGGGCTTGCGGAGGTCGCTGTCCTGGCGGTATTGCTCGACGCTGGCCTCGGGGTGGAAGGGGCAGTACTCGTGGAGGTCGACGATCGCGTTGGCGTTCTTGCCGCGAAGCAGTTCCTCCATGCGGGTGTTGACGGCCTGCACGTCGGCCTCGGCGAACATGCCGCGGGCGACGCCCGACTGGTTGGAGACGATGACGACCTTGAATCCGTACTGGCGGCACTTGGCGACCGCGTCGGCCGCCCCGTCGATGAGCACGACCTTGTTGGGGTCGCCGAGATAACCGTCGCTGGCGATGAGTGTATTGTCACGATCAAAAAAGATGGCGGCGCGTTTCATGGAAATCCTTCTCCGTGGTGGCCGGCGTCCGAACCGGGAACGGGCGATCGGTAGGACAGACATTCTTGTCTGTCGTCCCATAGGCATCCTGCCTGTCGTCCGACAGACATTCTTGTCCGTCGTTTCTTCGCCCGAGTCCTCTCCCCGGAAGGAGAGGGGGAAGAGGGATTATCCATGCCGGACGAGCGTTCTGCAAATGGCGTGAGGCGACGCGATCGTTGATCGCGGTTCCCTTCGCGCCGCCCGATTGCGGATCCGGGCACCTGCCAGGGTCCGTCGCCTGGGCCGATACGGCAGGCGCAGGTCGCATATCGCTCGTGTAATAAGGATTCCTGGCGTCGAATTTCTCTGTGAAGTTTGGTTGCCGAATATTTGACAGAATTGACCGGCTCTCATAACATGGCGGGCCGTTTATCCAATTCGCCGGATTGACGGCCGGCGCCGGATCAGTTGACTTGAACCAGAGGCAAAATCGTGGCCAAAACGATCGCGAAAAAGGTCGCCAAGAGCAAAGCCCCGGCTGCAAAGAAAGGCCCCGTGAAGAAAAAACCCGTGAAGGTTTCCAAGAAGGCCACGACAACGACAAAACCGAAGACGCCGGTGGCTCCTGCCAAGCCCGTGGCGGCGGCCAAGCCGGTGCCGGTGGCTGCCAAGTCAGCCAAGGCGGCGGTCAAGCCCGTGGCGGCGAAGCCTGTGCCCGCGGCTGTGAAGCCCGGGACGGTGGCGGTGAAGCTCTCGCCCGTGGTGGTGAAGCCCGCGCCCGTATCGGCCAAGGGACCCAAGGGCCCGGTGGTGGACAAGCCGGGTTCGGCGGGCGGGTCGGATCTGGCTGAGGCGGCAGCCCGCGGCGCCAAGGTCGTCTCACCGTTGAAACCCAAGGATCTGGAGATATTCCGTGACATGCTGATCATGAAGCGGCGGGAACTGCTGGGTGATGTGCAGTCGATGGAGGAAGAAGCACTCCAATCGACGACGGGCTCGAACCTGTCGAACCTGCCGATGCACATGGCCGACATGGGCACCGACAACTACGAGCAGGAGTTCACGCTCGGCCTGGTCGAGAAGGACCGGCAGATGCTCCACGAGATCAATCTCGCCCTGGACAAGATCAAGAAGGGCACCTATGGCATCTGCGAAGGAACCGGCAAGCCGATCTCCAAGGCCAGGCTCGATGCCAAGCCGTGGGCTCGCTACTCGTTGGAGCATACACTCAAGGTCGAGAAGGGATTGATACGGCGCTGAATCGTGCAGCATTTCTCCCGCGAAAACTTCCTTCGGCCGTGGGCGCTGGCGAGATTCTTTGGCACCACGATCGTGGGGGTTTTGCTGGATTTGTGGAGCAAGCGGGCGGCGTTCGACCACCTGTCGCTGTGGATGGACGGGCGTTTCAACGGTTCCCGGTCATCCGTGCAGTTCATTCCCGGCTGGCTGCATTTTGAGGTGACCACCAACCGTGGTGCCGTGTTCGGGCTGGGCCAGGGACAGCGCATGCTGTTTCTCGCGGTTTCGGTCGGGGCGATCGTCTTTCTGACATATCTTTTTGCGAACAGCCGGCGGCAGCGGATGTATGAGTTTGTGCTGGGCATGCTGCTGGCCGGCGTGCTCGGGAACATGTACGACCGGATCCAGTTTGGGTATGTGCGGGACATGATTCATGCCCTGCCCCAGTGGCCGACGCTGTTTCCGTGGATATTCAACGTGGCGGATGTGCTCCTGTGTACGGGTGTTGGCCTGCTGGTGGTGATGAGTCTGTTTTCGCCGAAGGAAGATGGCCGGGGTTTCGACGTGATACCCGCGGCTGAAGAAAAGCGGTGAGCCATGGCATCCACTGCCGACCAGGCATTCATGCGGCGGGCGATCGAGCTGGCGATGCGCGGCCGGGGCGGCGTCGAGCCGAACCCGATGGTGGGCTGCGTTCTGGTTGCGGGGGCAAAGACAATCGCGGAATCCTGGCACGAGCAATTCGGCGGCCCGCACGCGGAGCCACTGGCGTTGCGCATGGCCGGCGACGCCGCCAGAGGCGCCACTGCATACGTCACGCTGGAGCCCTGCTGTCATGAGCGGAAGAAGACACCGCCGTGCGTGCCGGCGTTGATCGCTGCCGGAGTGGCGCGCGTGGTGGCCGGGTGCATGGACCCGAACCCGATGGTCAATGGTCAGGGGCTGGCGTTGCTGCAGCAGGCGGGAATTGAAGTCGAGGCGGGCGTGCTCGAGAAGGAGTGCCGGCAGCTTCTGGCGCCGTTCATTGCCCGGACGACGTATCGCCGGCCATACGTGACGCTGAAATGGGCACAGACCGCCGATGGCAAGATGGCCGGTCCGATGGGCCGGCGGATGGCGATCAGCAACGCGACATCGAACCGGCTGGTGCATGACCTGAGGGCGAGATGCGATGCGATCGTGGTGGGTGTGAAAACGGCGGTCAGCGATGATCCGCTGTTGACGTCAAGGGCTAAATCGTCGCGGCGATTGCTGCGCGTGGTGCTGGATCCGCAGCGACGGCTGCCGCCGACGCGCCAACTCGTGAGAACGGCGACGGCGGAAGACCCCGTACTCGTCTTCTGCCTGGCCGAGTACGCGACCATACACGGCATCGGACCCGGCGTGGAGATTGTGCCAGTGGATTCCGATCCGCTGCGGCGGGATCACCTGCACCTGCGGAGCGTGCTGGAGCGGCTGGCGGAGCGGGGCGCAACCCATGTGCTTGTGGAGCCGGGCCCCGGGATGATCCGGGCATTCTGTGAGGCAAATCTGGCCGATCGGCTGTGGGTGATCCGTTCGCCTGAACGGGTGGAACATGACTCGGCGCCGGCGGCCCCGGTGGTGGATTGGCCGGGGGTGGCGGAACTGGATGTTGCCGGCGACCGGCTGACCGAATATTTGAACCCGCGCGGCGAGGTCTATTTCGCGGCGACCGAGTCGGCGGATATGTTGAAGGCAAGGGAAGATGCAAAATGCAAAGTGCAAAGTGCAAAATGAAAAACATCGGATAGGTGTCACTGGGCGTTGATTCTGCATTCTGCATTTTGCCTTTTTCACTTTCCATTTTCCCTATGCACCTCCTGCAATCCCCTCCTTCGCCGACTTGCCTGATTGACGGGCGGGAGATGCTGTATTTTGTGGGCACCGGGTATCATTGTCTACAAGGCCATCCGGCCGTCCTGGGCGCGGCCGGTGATGCGCTGCGACAATACGGCATGGGCAGCGGCACGTCGCGAGGCCGCCTTGGCACGACACCGCCGCTGCTGGATGTGGAGTCGGCAGCCGCCGAGTGGTTTGAGATGGAGCAGTCGTTCTACCTGCCGTCGGGCTACATGTCGGCGGGCGTGGTGATGCGGACGCTGCGGGAGCGATTTGACCGCGTGTTCTTCGATGAACGGACGCACTATGCCGTGATCGACGCGGCCAGGGCGTGCGGGCTGCCGTGGGAGCCATTTGCCCATCGCGACGCGGAGTCGCTGGAGCAACTGATTCGTAAACGCCTCGGCGCCCACGAGAAGTTTCTGATCGCGACCGACGGCGTGTTCCCGGTGCTGGGGACGCTCGCGCCGTTGCGGGAATATGCCGGGTTCGCCCGCCGGTACGAGGGATCGGCCGTGGTTGTGGATGATGCCCACGCCATCGGCGTGCTGGGCGAGCTGGGCCGGGGTTCCATCGAGCATGCCGGGCTGTGGGATGGGACCGTGAACGCGGATCCGCGGAGTTCGGCGCTGCTCCTTTGCGCGACACTGAGCAAGGCTGTCGGCGGCTACGGCGGCATCATCCCAGGCTCGCAGCAGTTTGTGGACGCGATGCGGACGAGCGAACTGCTCAATGGCGCCTCGGCCCTGCCGCCGGCCGTGGCGGCGGGCACTGCCGCGGGCCTGCGCGTGTTGATGGCGCAGCCGGAATTGCGCAAACGGTTGCTCGACAACGCCGCCACGCTGAAATGCCGGCTGGCCGGCCTGGGGCTGGCCATCGAGGCATCTCCATCGCCCATCGCCTGGCTGGTCATCGGCGATGCGGCCAACATGCGACGCATCCAGCAGGCGATCTGGGATCAGGGGATCGCCATCGACTACATCCCGCACTACGCGGGCACGGGCGAGCAGGGGGGTCTGCGCATTGCCGTCTTCTCCGCCCATACGCCCGAGATGATCGACCGGCTGATGCAGGAGCTTGGGCGGGCCGTGTAGATTACACTCACCCGGGCCACTGCCCGTTTGCCATCGGCTTGAGCACGAGCTTCGCGGGGTCGAGCACCACGTGCTTCACCCGCGTGCGATGCCAGGTGTACGTGATATGGATCAGCCCGTCGGCCGACTGAATCACGGCCGGGTAGGAGAACTCCTTGCCCGCGTCCTTTTCGAGCACCAGCGCGGCCTGCCAGGTCTTGCCATCGTCACTGACCGCGACGTTGAGTATTGCTCGCCCGCCGGCGGTGTGGTTGTAAACCAGCAGAAACCGGCCATCCTTGAGCGTGGCCGCATCAATGCCGCTGTTGGGATTGGGCAGCACGCCCAGTGTCATCGGTCCCCAACTCAGCCCGTTGTCGGCCGACCAGGTCTCGAAGATCTGTTTCTGCCGCGTCCGGCCAATGGCTTCGAGTCTACCGCCGGGATGAAAGAGGATGCTCGGCTGAATGGCGCCGATGGTCTTGCCATCGTTGATCGGCGCGGTGGCGGTCCAGGTCTTGCCGCCATCGGCACTTCGCTCAAAGTGCACGCGCCAGCCGTCGTGCTCGCTGCTGGTGGGGCAGAGGATCGTGCCGTCGGCGAGTTGCACGGGCTTGTTCTTGATGGGGCCGAGGATGCCCTCGGGCAGGCGGCGGGCGTCGCTCCAGGTCTTGCCGCTGTCCTCGCTGGTGCGGAGCATGCCCCACCATTTGCTTGGGCTCGGGCCGACCTTGTAGAAGAGCAGCAGCGGGCCGGTCTTGGGCTGAAAGAGCACGGGATTCCAACAGGGATGCCGTTTGCCATCGCTCTGCACGCCGTCGGCGACGGAGGTGGGAGCAGTCCATTTGCCGTCGACCAGACGCGCAGACCAGATGTTGACGTCGGACTTGCCCTCGCCGGTTCCGCCAAACCAGGCGGCCACCAGGCCGGCAGGTGTTTCCGCGATGGTCGAGGCGTGACACTGGGGGAACGGGGCGTTGTCGTAGATGAACTCGCTGCTGATTACCCCGGGTTCGGCCGCGACGAGCGGCGTGACGATCAAAGCTAGGGCGAGCAGAATGAGCGATTGGGGTAAGAGGTGTCTCATGTCGCGTAAGAATACACGATCGTCGCCACCCATGGGAATGACGGGCGGAATGTCGAACGATGCAGTGTGACCCGAAACACGGGAGGGCCGTGCTTCCGCACGGCCGGTACGGCGGTCCCGCGACAACGGCCGCAGGGACTCCGGTCGTTCCCAAGGAACGCGGCCGAAATGACTTCCCGATTGCATATCACGCGCTTTGTGGGGTGGCATGGGCAAGT
>JANYKD010000150.1 GCA_025361735.1 Phycisphaerales bacterium | reverse complement strand
GCGCCCGACGGGCTGGCCGGCGCCGATGGCAACGTCACACTGGCGATGTTCGTCGGCGCCGATTCACCGCTGGCATTGACAGCCGACACTTCGTAGGCGTATGACAAGCCCGGCGTGCGCTGGATCGGGTCCACCCAACTCGTCGTGTTCACGTCCACAAACGCCTGAACCTCCCAGACATCCGGCCCCGTTGCGGTCCGCCGATAGATCTTGAAAGAAGTCTCATCCGTCGAGTTGTCCTGCCACTGCAACCCGACCCACAGCGACGACACCGGCGTCGCCACCGCAAGCGTCGGCGCGATGGGAATCGTCAACATCGTCCGCGGCTCCAGCGACTCGACGATCGATGTCCCCTTTTCACGATCGCCACGACGCTGCAACAACCAACTTCGCCGCCCGCCAATTGAGTCACGTTTCATGGTCTTCTCCCGCGGCACGCCGGCCGCGTCATGGAACTTCACTACACACCGCGTACGGCCCTGGCGATTCTCCCATCAGGGTGCCATGGGCAAGTACACTTGCCCGTGCGAGGCGTACCTGCCCGGACGCCATCCCTGGCCGCCGGAATCCCGTGGCACGGGCGTCTCGCCCGTGCGGTCGGTACTCCGACACGTCTTCGTCGCTGCGCAACAGCGGCAGCGCCCTGCCCGCGAGACACGGGCAAGCGTACTTGCCCATGCCACCCGTGCGATGGAATCAAGATTCACACCTGTCATTCCATCGCAATGCACTACCGCACCACCGGCGCCTTGGAGAGTTGCTGTTTCGCCGTCGCATTCTCCGGATCGAGCACCAGTATCTGCTCAAACAAACGAGCGGCCTCTTCCTTCTGATCCTGCGCCACGCGCACCAGCGCCAACTCCGTCAATACCGACACGTCCGTCGGATAGCGCTCAAGCAATGCCTTGGCGACCGTCTCCGCCTGGTCCGGCTTCTTCTGCATCCGCAAGGCGAAGGCCAGCCGCAGGTTCGCGTAGTAATTGCCCGCGTCGGCCGCCACGACCTGCCGTGTCGCCTTTTCAAGCTCCGCATACTGCGCCTGGGCCATCAACGGCAGCGTGTAGCCGATCCGTGCCTCAATCGAAGCCGGCGCACTCTTGACCGCCGTCGCATAGTGCCGCAGGGAATTGACCTGTTCTCCGTTGAGGTAATACAGCCACCCCAGGCGCAGATTCGCCGCGTAGTCAGCCGGACTCGCCTGCACGACCGGCTCCAGCGCCTTGATCGCCTCCGCATACTTCATGGCCGTTTCCAACTGGTACGACGCGGCGTAGCCGTTGAGCGTCTCCTGCGATGGCAGCGCCCTGGCCGGCCGGCCCTGCGCCGCCGCCAGCCATCCCACCTCTGCCAGCACCCCCGTATCGGCGGGGTAACATCGCGCCATCCGCTCCGCAACTTCATCAGCCGCCGGATATTTCTTCTGCATCCGCAGCGCATAAACCAGCCGCAGATTGGCGTAGTAATTGAGCGGATCCAACTCGACCACCTGCCGGGCGACAGTCTCGGTGTCGGCAAACCGCTCCTGCGCCATCAACACGAGCGTGTATCCGAGCCGGGCCTCGACCGACTTCGGCTCGGCCTTGATGGCCGCCCGGTAATGCTCCTCGGCCCTGGGCTGATTGGCGCTGAGGTAGCAGAGCCAACCGAGTCGCAGTGCCCGCAGGTAATCCACCGGCAGCGACTCAATGGCCGCGATGGCCCCGGCATAATCCTTCGCCTTCTCGCTCGCATAAGATTTCTGATAACTCTCACGCGCCTGCGCCGCGCCGGCTCCATTCCCGGCCGCCGGCGAAGGGGCATCCGGGACGAGATATGCCACCAGTGCGACGCACGCCGTCAGCAGGATGAGTGTCTTCATGGTTCCGCTCCGTTCTCGCCATCAGAATGAGATACTCAGCATCGCGATGATGCTGGTCGACCACGACTCGCCGCGAACGCCCGGCTCGACAAAGAACTCTCGCGTGGCCCGCACCGTCACGCTCGCGTGATCGCCCAGCCCGTAACCGATATCCAGCCCGCAACCTCCCTTGTGCCGTTCGGCAAGGTTGTAAACACTGAA
This sequence comes from Phycisphaerales bacterium, assembly GCA_025361735.1. Classification (GTDB taxonomy): domain Bacteria; phylum Planctomycetota; class Phycisphaerae; order Tepidisphaerales; family Tepidisphaeraceae; genus JANYKD01. The sequence goes on along the minus strand of JANYKD010000150.1, from coordinate 1,410 downwards.
GCCGTCGCTGCGCACGGCGAACGTCTGCCGTCCGATCCAGCCCGAAGCCCCGAAGGTCCATTGCTTCCACATAAACGCCAGCCGGTCATCCACGGAAAACAAGTGCCGTCCCACGCCGACGTCCTCGCCCAGGTCGATCCAGTGGACTTTGAGATCGTTGCGGAAATGATGCTCGCCGCTCCGCAGAAACTCCAGGCCCAAATGCGGCGATAACTGGTACACATCCATCTTCGGGTCAAAACCGTTGTACCTCGAATAGTACGCATCGAGCCCGGCGTCCCACTTCCCGGTTACGTAGTATTGTGCGCCCGCGATCACCGTGTACGCCCCATCCGACGGCTCGTCGTTCGTGTCGATGTAGTGCCCGCCGATGCGGAACTTCCACCCGGGGATACTGAAATTGGAATAGACCAGCGTGTAGTCCCACTGGTGAAGGTCAGGAACGAACCGATCCGACCGATTGATGTAATCGGCCTCGGCTTCCAGAAGATGCTCCGTGCCATAGCTCGCATAACCGTACACGCCGCCGGCGTTCGCCTGCTGCTTCACGGACGAGTTGTGATAGTCAAGATGCGCGAAATAGGGCGTCACCCCAAAGCGGAACAGGCGCGCGCTCCCCACGACAGGGGGCGCTTCGACCGCCGGCCGGGTTTCCGGCCGGAGCGGGATATCCGGCAGATCAAACGGCGGTTCGGCCGCCGTCTGCGTGATCGGCCGGCTCTGCTGGGCTCGCGCGGAAAGACAAACGAGCAAGAGCGGCCACACGACGCCAAGGCGCGACAATGGACGCCAAGACAAACGAATGGATTGTCTTCGCGTCCGTCTTCGCGTCTTCGCGCTTTCGCGGCTAATTCTACGCCACCTGGCCATTGCCCACCCTCCTCAGCTCAATGCCATCGATGCGTATGCACTTAAATCCCTTGCTCGCATCGAACTCAACCTCGGCCACGCGGCTCGCTCCCAGGAATCGCGGCGCGATCTCCGACCGCACGCGCCTCTGCCCCTCAAACGTCTGTGCCACCTCCACGCGAGCCAGATCCGGATAGAACGAACTGAGAAACCGCACCAGCATCCGCCGCACGCCCGACGTCGCCAGGCCGACCGGAACGTAGTCATGCCATGCCAGCTTCTCCCGGTGCGCCAGCGGCAACCGCGGCAGCGCCAGGAACATCGCCCGCAACCACGGGTCGTCTCCCTCCAGCCGATAGAAATAGAACGTCCCCTCGTGTTTTCCGAAGTAGAGTACGCCGTGGCCGGACTGGAAATAGAGCGTCCCGTCAATCGCCATCTTCACCGTCGCCACAAGACGGTCCACCACCTTGCCATCGCGCAGCACATCGTATTCCTGCACCTCATCCAGCAGGAACGTCATCGCCCCGTCGAGATACTTATCCGGAAACAGCGGCTCCA
>JANYKD010000119.1 GCA_025361735.1 Phycisphaerales bacterium | reverse complement strand
GCAGACTCCTTTCGGATATGGAGACTGGCGGCGGCCGACCCCGTGTCGTCCGTCCGCCGGCCTCTCTGCCATAAAGTCTACACAATCCCGCCACGCAAGGCCCTCCCACGCCCGCCACGGCGACAGCCGTTTAGTCCAACCCATTGAAGCCAGTCGCTTATGCCCGAATCGCTCTCCATCGCATGCGTCGAAAAGCAACTGAACTGGGCACTGATCGGAACTGAACGGGGACTGATCGGGACGGGGTTTGGACGTGGAAAGGACGTGGTTCTTCAGCCCCAGAAATCCCCTCCGCATCGCTTAACCACTTGTTCCACAGCCGCTTACGATTCCCCTGATACCCAAACACCTTCTTTCTCGTGCCCCATCGCCACCCAGCACCTCCGAATGCATATGGAGCGACCCGCCCCGCGCCAGCGGCCCGCCTTTGACATCCCGCTCATGAGTTGCCTTTTGAACTCTTGAACCCTCGAACCCATTGAACCCCGACCGTCGCCGCCGTGCCGAAGCTGCGAAAGCGGCCATGCGATGATGGCTCCCCAGAAAGGGCGTATCTTCTATTTGTTGGTGGAATCAAGCTGCGTCCGCGGATTCCAGTTGTCGGGTCCGTGCAGCACGCTTTCGATGGTGATGGCGCCGGCCTGGGCGGCGGTGAGCTGCCGGGACCACTTCACTCGTGCGGCCGGACCGGCGCCGGGACCCTTGCTGTTGAACTCGGCGTAGCGCGCGGTCGTTTCGCGGGTCGGATCGCGCCAGTTGTCCCAGCCTTCGGGCCTGATTGCCGCGGGCAACTCCGTGTTGAGGAAGGTGACGCTGGAATATTTGCGCCAAGGTCGGCCGAGATAGCTCGTCACGTCCGGTGCTGCGGCGGTCACCTTGCATCGCGAGAAGACCAGGCCGTACGGCTGGTCCTGGGGCGTCGAGGCGGCGGTGATGTAGCCGGTGCCGGCCAGGTGAAGCTCGCAGTTCTCAAACCAGGCCGTGGCGCCGCCAAAGATGAAATCGCAGGCGCCGGCGATGTAGCAATCCTCGAAGTAATGGCGGCCGCGGTTGACGAGCATCGTGTCCTGCCAGCCGAGAAGGCGGCAGCGCCGGAAGGCGACGCGGTCGCCGTCAATGCGGACAGCGAGCGCCTGGCCCTGCCGGCCGGCGGAGTTTTCGAAGGTGAGGTTCTCGACCGTGAAGTCGTCGGCATCAATCTGAGCGGTGGGCGTGCGGAACGTGCCGATGATCTTGCCGTCGGGGCCTTCCATGTTGGCGTGGAGGCCGAAGCTGATGATGGTCTTCGCGGCGTCTTCGCCGACGAGGCGGACAAAGCGCTTCTCGCGCTGGACGTAGATGCGTTCCTTGTACGTGCCCGGCCTGACGCGAATGATCCACGGGGATTTCTCCGTGGCGTTCTGCGGTGAAGCGTTGATCGCTTCCAGGACGGTCTTGAAGTCGCCGGTGCCGTCGGCAGCGACGACCGCATCCGCGCGGGCACTCGACGCAAGAGCAAAGAACAGGAAGGCTGGCAGAAGCCCGGAGCACGCACGCATCGGCTGTCTCCAAACATCATGGTGTCTAAAGAGAAATTGGAATTGCAGACGCAGTATACCCCGGGGCGCTGTGGCAACAATGCGAAAGTTGGCAAGTTGCAGCGGTTGTCGATGAGGCGTTCAGTGTCTTGGAGGCGGGTGGGGCATGTGCCGGGGGCGAGCGAGACGGCCGCGATAAACCCTCGCCCCGGCCCTCTCCCAAAGGAGAGGGAGAGTTGGCGCCGTGGAGTACCATGGCCACGGGCTGGAAGCCCGTGCCACGAGGGAGCTCACTGCCACTCCCGCCGCTGCGCCGCTCGTTGGCCGTCGGGGGCGGGCGTGAACATGTCGGCGGCGGTGAGTTTCAGTTCCCTGGCCGTGGCGATGCTGTAGTCGAGCAGGCCCATCTTGGGATATCGGCCGTTGGAGCCGAAGCTGAATTTCAGGCCGGCTTCTTTGGCCTGCTTGAGCATCGGCAGCCGGGGAAGTTTGAAGCTGGAGCTGATCTCCATGGCAACTTTGTACTTGACGAAAGCGTCGATCACCGTCTGCATGCGCTTCGCCGTCCAGTAGGCGTCGTAGTCCGCCATCATGTCGGCCGGCAGCCAGGAGACGTTGGCCAGAATGTCGATGGGCTGCTTGGCCATGGTCTGGACGTACCAGTCGACGTAGCGATCCATGAAGACCTGTTTGCTTGACATCTCCACGCGGTCTTCGACGCCTTTTTCCCAGAGCTTCACGCGCTGGCCGTCCTTGCCGGGGTAGGTCATGGCGTCGGTGAGGATGTAGTCGAGCCTGGCCAGGACGGGCTTGGAGAAGCAGCCCATCCAGTCAGTCCACTCGGCCTGGACACCCTTGTAGACGCCCTTGCCGTCGAGCATCGCCAGATATGCGGTGAGTTCCTGGTCGTTGCTGAGGACCTTGGGGTAGACGTTGAGTTTGGTGCCGGCGTGTTCGACGATGCCGAACTTCACGTTGCGCGGCTTGCACAGCTCGATGACGGTGTCGATGGTGCTGTTGTCCAGGTGAACGTGGAGATCCATCAGAGGGAAGCCGATGTCGGTCGAGCCGACGTTGACAGGGTCGTCGGCGCCGAGGACGTTGCAGGCCGGAAACAGCGCAGCCGCGCAGCCCGCGGCGGCGAGAAAGGAGCGACGCGAGGGATAGCGTGACAAGTTGGATCTCCTCTTGCAGTGGCCAAGTCGAACTCCGAACCCGGGCAAACGGGCACATGCAACCGCGAAGACGCGGCCGATGGTCCGTTGCGGCGGATTCCTGCGGCCACTATATCGCAGCTTCGTCGGTTTCGCCCGTGCGGATGCGGACGACCTTGCTGACGGGGTAGACGAAGATCTTTCCGTCGCCTACCTCGCCGGTCTTGGCGGCATCGACGATTGTGTTCAGGGCCTTCTGCAGGTCCACGGTCTTGACGCAGATCTTCAGCAGTACCTTGGGGACAAAGCCAACGTCCATCTTCGCCCCGCGGTAGCGTTCGGTGTGTCCCAACTGCCGGCCGAAGCCTTTGCACTCGATGGCCGTCACGCCCACGATTCCCATTTTCGCCAAGGCGATCTTGATGGCATCCAGCCGGCTCGGCTTTACGACAGCTTCAATCATCAACATGGAAGACTCCCAAAATAGAAGCAGACGTTCAGACACACTCACTGTGTAGATATGGTCGAAAGCAAATGGGATGCCGAAGCCCTGATATTCACTACCGCAGCAGCAGGTAATCGCGCAAATCCCGTCAGATTGGCCCAGAATTACGCATGTCGATATCCGCATATCGGATCGGTTGATCCGCTGGAACGTGCGTTGCGTCGCGTACAGGATGAGCAGTCACATGCATGTTTGCATGTCATTGCCTAAATACACGGATTCTGGGCCATTGGCGGCGTTGTTTCCAGCCCGAAATCCCGGCATGCCAGCTTGGCATCGGCTTTGCTACATACGTCTTGCGCAACCCGTGCGTCTTGGATTGGCACGAATACCGGAACCACTCGCGTTGGCTTAGTTTATGGCCGCCGCGGGTCCTGTTCCGCAACGCGTGAGGAGCAGGACATGAGCGTTTCAGGTTTCACCAGTCGCTGGTGCCCACTGCTGCTGATGGCAGCCTTCATCATCAGCACATCGACTCTTGCGCGCTCCGCGCGCGCGGACACACCCACCACCCGGCCCGCACCGGCCTACGTGCCAGACCCGGCCGGGTTCAGCGGCGGATCGACCGAGCCGCTGTTCACCCCGAACGCGAATCTGACGGGCTGGCCGACGGGGACCGGCGATCCGATCAAAGGCACCTGGAAGCCGTACGCGGGCGACAAGCCAACTGTGGAGGAGGTTGCCAAAGTCGCGACCAAGGGGCTCTACTCCATCAATCTCGTCTGGATGCTCGTCTGTGGATTCATGGTCATGTTCATGCAGGCCGGCTTCGCTTTGTTGGAGACCGGCCTGTGCCGGGCGAAGAACGCGGCCCACACCATGTGGATGAACTTCATGGTCTATGCCCTGGGCATCACCGGGTTCTTCTTCTGTGGCTATGCACTGATGTGCGGCGGCGCCAACGGCACCGCCATCGGCGGCCCGGGCATGCTGGGCGGAATCCCCGGCAACGCCGACATGTGTAGTGTCGGCTCTGCCGTTACCGTTGGCTCGGTCACCGACAGCGGCTGGGGCCTCTTTGGCAAGACCGGATTCTGCCTCACCGGCAAGAGCTACGATGGGATGTCGGTCGCATGGTTCCTGTTCATGATGGTGTTCATGGACACGACGGCGACAATTCCCACCGGCGCATTGGCCGAGCGCTGGAGTTCCAAGAGCTTCTTCTACTTCTCGCTGGCCATCGGCGCGTTTATCTACCCGATCTACGGCTGCTGGATCTGGGGTGGCGGCTGGCTCTCTCAGCTCGGCTACCGGTCGGGTCTGGCTCATGGCGTGGTCGACTTCGCCGGATCGTCGGTCGTGCATCTGCAGGGTGGGGCGCTGGCATTTATCACCTGTCTGCTGCTTGGCCCGCGTATTGGCAAGTACGACGCCAACGGCAAACCCAGGCCGATCCTGGGCCATCACATGCCGATGGTGATGCTCGGAACGTTCATCCTGGCCTTTGGCTGGTTCGGTTTTAACGCGGGGTCATCTCTGGCCGGTACGGATGGGCGGATCGGCGTGGCCGCGACCAACACGATGCTGGCTTCGGCGGCCGGTGCTCTGACGTCGTGCGTTTACATGTGGATGCGATTTGGCAAGCCCGATCCTTCCATGTGCTGCAACGGCATGCTGGCCGCCCTGGTCGCGATCACCGCCTGCTCCGGCTACGTGGCTCCGTGGGCGGCGTTCCTGATCGGTGGGATCTCCGGTGTGCTGGGGGCATGGAGCGTTTTCTTCATCGAGAATATTGGCATCGACGATCCGGTTGGCGCCATCTCGGTTCACGGTGTCAACGGCGCCTGGGGCATGTTGGCGCTGGGCCTCTTCGCGGACGGCACCTACGGCGCGGGCAAGAATGCCGTTGGCTTCACGGAGTACCTGGGCGTCGCAGGCAAGGGAGTTACCGGGCTGTTCTACGGCGACTCCAAACAGTTCTTCGCACAGGCGATCGGCGTGGCGACCTGCGTCGCGTGGAATGTCGCGGTGGGCGGGCTGGTCTTCTTCATCATCGGCAAGACGGTGGGCAACCGCGTGCCGGCCGATGTGGAAATCGCCGGCCTGGACCTGCCCGAAGTTGGCGCTCCCGGGTACCCCGAATTCATCGAACATCTCTCTCCGGAGCAGATCTCGGCCTCGGAAGTCATGGCCGCCCGTGCTGAACTCGCCGGCCGGAGGCGTTGATCCATCCTGTTTTCCGGCAGACGAGCGCGGGCTTCACTCGAACCCCGCGGTCGTTTTTTTGATGAACAGTCATCTCCGGGGATTGTATCGTTAATCGGTAAGGGACAGAATATCGCAAGATGAGGTCAACCAGCGAACTGTGATGGCTGCCTACCAAGTCAAAGTCTCGACCGCGGGCGAAGTCGTCTTCCTGGGCGAGGGCGCGGACATCGACCGGATCGAAGCAGTCATCAAATGGCACGCCCGGCAAACTTCCACGGGTACTGAAATCCTCATTCGCGAGGAGACGGAGTATCTCGCGGGCTGTTACCGCATCGAGATACAGCCGGCCGACGCGGCGACGTCGGCGCTCTTTGTGTGTGCCATCGACCGTGAGTTTCGTGAGAGCGGGTGCTTCAGGTGTTTCCGCAGATGGGTGCGCGGAGAAACCTGGGGCTGGCTGGTGCGGCATCTTCCCGGCAAGGAATGGCTGCATCCTGAGATGCCGCATGCGTAGGGCCGCGGACGCGGAGTGTGCAAAGCCCGAATTCCGAAACGCGAAATCCGAAAGAATGCCGGAATGACGAAATCCGAATGGGGCGTGCTATTCGTCATTCGCTCATTCGTTATTGATTCGAAATTCGGGTTTCGGATTTCGTCATTACTATGCGATCCGTTCCATGATGACGTCCTTCCGACGTTCGTAGTCCCCGTCAGTAATTGCGGGCGTGGCGCCCGTTGTATCGATCGCCTGCGTCAGTGGCACCCAACTCTTGCAGCCGGCATAATCCGGCGTGTTGTCGATCGTCACCGCCTGGGAAAGCACGTACGCGCGCACCAGAAGCAGGTAGAGCGGATTCTCGGGACGGTAGGCGAAACGCATATCGATCAGCGGCGGGGTCCAGATGTGTGCGTCGTCGAGGGCGTCCATCTGCCGGCGTGAGCCCAGGCGAATGATGTCCGTCGCCACACCGAGGGCTGACAGGGTGATCTTCTCAGGCTCGGCCGACAGCGGCGTGAAAGCGGCGTGCTCGGACGCCTTGAGCATCCGGATGTTCTGATGCAGGTATGTCGGGAAGAGCAGGAATTCCGGGTGTTCGAGTTCGAATTCCCCGGCCGTTTCGTGAATACCCCCTTTGCGGAGCAGCAGAATTTGCCGGCCGGTTTCCAGGGCATGGCAGACGGAGGCCCATTCTTTGAGTGCGACGCTGAGCGATGCGGGGATCGACATGGAAGTATTGTTGACCGGAGATTATGAATTTCAAATCTGAAACTTGAGATTTGAAATCTGAAATCCCGAATTCCGCGTTGTGCCCCAATCGCCGATCGAAATTTTGCCGATCTCCGATTAGGCTATTGCGCATGTTTACAGGAATTGTCGAAAAATCGGTCTCCGTTCTGGCCATTGAAGACCGGCCGGGCTACCGCCGCATCATTCTGGCCGCCGAGTGGGCGGACATGCGACACGGCGATTCGGTCGCTGTGAATGGCTGCTGTCTGACGGTTGCAGAAATGGCGCCGGGCAGATTGATGTTCGACGCCATTCCTGAGACGCTCTCCAAGACCAACCTCGGCCTGCTCAAGCCGGGCGACAAGGCCCATGTCGAGCGGGCGATGCGCGTCGGCGATCGGTTTGACGGGCACTTCGTGCAAGGACACGTCGACGCCACCGCGAAACTGGTGGCCATCCACAGCGAAGGCGAGTTCCGCATCGAGATCGAACCGCCGCTGGAGATGATGAAGTACATGATCCCGCGCGGCTCGGTGTCGGTGGACGGCGTCAGCCTGACCATCGCCCGGCTGCACAAGACGACTTTCGAGATGGCGCTGATCCCCACAACCCTGCAAATTACACAACTGGGGAACCACGAGATCGGCTGGCCGTACAATATCGAAGCCGATACGATCTCAAAGACAATCGTGAACTGGCTGGAGAATTGGAAGGATAGTCAGTAGTCCGTAG
>JANYKD010000118.1 GCA_025361735.1 Phycisphaerales bacterium | reverse complement strand
GGTCGGCAGCACCTTCGTCATCACCCGCGGCAAGGACAACGTCATCGAACAACTCGGCGGCCGCCCCGCGATGGAGGTCGCCCAGGAAGTCCTCGTCGAGCTCAGCGCTGGCGAACAGAAGCTCCTCGAAAACGGCCTCTTTGTCGGCCGCGTCATCGACGAATACCGCGAGAAATTCGGCCGCGGCGATTTCCTCGTCCGCGGTGTCATGCGCGTCAACCGCTCCAACGGCGCCATCGCCATCACCGACTACGTCCGCACCGGCCAGACTGTGCAGTTTCATGTCCGCGACGCCATCACCGCCGACGAGGACATGACCGATCTGCTGCTGCCGCAGCGCCTGCGTCCCCCGGCCGGCGGCCTGCTGTTTTCCTGCAACGGCCGCGGCTCGCGCATGTTCGAGCAGCCCAGCCACGACATCGCCACCTCGCAGAAGGTGCTCCCCCAGACTCCCGTCGCCGGCTTCTTCGCCGCCGGTGAATTCGGCCCCGTCGGCGGCCGCAACTTCATCCACGGCCACACCGCCAGCTTCGCCTTCTTCCGCCCCCGGTAGGAGGGTTCAAAGGTTCAAGAGTTCAAAGGTCCAAGCGTAATGCGATTGTTGATCGCGGCCACACAAACAAAGCGAGCGGGCATCACTTGATGCCCGCTCGCAACTTCGAATCTGGCCAGCCCCAACAACAGGCGGCCACGGTTCAATTCACTTCAACGGAAACACGCTTACCTTCGGATCATGCTTGGTCCGTGTCACGCCCGATCGATCCACCACCATCCCGATCCGCTGCTGTGAAACCAGTTCCGGATTGGGCGAGCCCGCGTTGCGCCAACCCTGCACGACGATGTACACCGTGAACGAATCCGACCGCGTCGTGATCAGGTTGCTGACCCGGTTGAGCAGCAGGAACTGCGTTTGCGGCGTGTTGTAGTTAATGTACGGCGACAGGTATCCATCGCCTATTCCAGGGCCCGTTGTTCCACGAGCCACAAGCATGGCCTTGGCCAGACTGTGGAAAAGCGGATAGCGCTTTGTCGGATCTCTCGGATTCGCCATATCCGTTGGCGCTGTGACCTGGTACAGATCCCAGATCGATCGGAACGGCCCGTGGGGTCTTCCCGTGCCATCCTCTACATCACGGTAATACACAATGTACTCGGCAATATCGAGATTGCTGAGCCCGGCAGCGTATATCGTGCGATTGTAGATGGGACTCGTCCCCGGCAGCGTGATGGCCGTGCCATTATCGTCCATCGGAACCAGCCGCTCGTCGGGCTGGGAATCGAGCAGCCACTGCTGATACGGCGGAGCGGCGGCATTGCTCCGCGACCAGTTGAGGAACGGCACCGTCGCTAGCACCGGCACCGGCGCCGTGTTGATGCTCACGAGTCCCTGCACCGCCACGGAGCGCTCGGCCTCCTGATTGGCAACCGCGGTTCCGCCAGTGGTGTTGGGCGTGGCCGCGCCCACGCCATACTCGGTTGGTGCATCAGGCAGGTGATCGCCCCAAGGCGCCTGCACCGTCAGATAATCCGGCAGCTTCATCGCCCAGCGATAACGCCATGCCACATTGGAAGCGGGATTGGCATCAAAATCGTTGGGCAAACCCGCGACGCCGCCGGCATCAGGAACGGCTCGCACCGGCGAAAAGCGGCCGATTTGTTCCCCGAGTCTGAAGTTTCCCTTGACCGCAGTCACTGGCGTCACATTACCGATCCGGGTGGGATCGTCCGTCGGATCCGTATCCTCGGCCGCGACCGCATCCATGGTTACGGCGTTCATCTCGGTGACCGTCGCGCTGCCCGGCGTCTTGATCACATAGGCCCCGATGAACGGCACATCCAATGCGTCCAGATTGCGGGCAAAACCGCCATAGGGGTATGTTCCACCAGGTACATTGAAGTCGCCCCACTGAATGGTGAACTCGCTGTTCCGATAGGACGAGACAGACTGATCGCCGAAGCTTGTGTCAACGGTTGGGGGGCCGCCGTGCGACGTTGTCTGGGCAGCCCGAGTTGTGTCCAGACCACCGTCCAGCGGATCGGCCGCCTTGTTACCGAGAATGGCACCGTGGTACGTGATCTTGGTGGGGTCCTGGGGATCGCCGGGTACAGCGGGCGGCGGATAGCTAATTGAATTCCATGTATACGTCCGCGTTCCTTGCTGTCGCGGGGCATTGTCGTCGGCGGTAATGGACGAGACGTAGTAGCGGCCGGGATAGACGCACTTGAACGGTTCGTTATTGTTGGAATTCCGGGCATAGTGCCAGAGCGTGACTTCCGTCTTCATTAACTGCGCGAAGGGTGGGGTCGGCACAGGACCCGAGTTCTGGACCCAGTTGCCAGATCCAACGGGAAGAGCTTCCAGATACAGCTTCGCCTTGGTTCTGAACGTCGTGAAGTCGAACGAGTCGACCGGAATCCAGTCGGCAAGCGCGGCTGCTGCGCCAGCCGGCGGCGGCCGGAGCAGGACCAGTTCCTGACCCAGGACATCGCTCAGCTTTTCCACGTAGACCGGCTTGGTGTTGTCGCCAAGTGTCATCGTGCTTGGGCCGATGACCTGCGGGCGATACTTCGCCGCCTTGCCCGTCGCGGTCCCAGCCTCGTCAAAGTTCTCAATGAAGATCAGATTCGTATTACTTCCGGCGACGCGCCCCTGTACACTCCGGTTGGCAAATGTGTGGATAGCGGTCAAGGCTTTGGTATTGCGGTCCAGTGCGGCGATCTTCCATCCAGTGATATTCACGGCGGCCGTATTGGGGTTCTGCAATTCGAACGCCACGTAGCCGTTGGGGTTGGCGCCTTTGGTTTGAGGATCGCTGACCCAGTCGTTCTCCGCATAGACCTCGGTGATGAACACCTGTGGCTTGATTCCAAAGACCTGTGCTTTGTATACGGTTGCTCCTGATGCATCGGTAAGGTCAACACTCGCCGTGTTGTTGGCGGTGTAAGTCGGGCTTCCGTCGCGCAGAGCCCGCGTATTGATCGCCGCCAGCGCCGAACGAAGTTGCACCATCATGCCCGGCGTGAGCGGCGCCGTGCCTCCAGCAATCACATTCGCGCGCCCCCCGTTGCGGAACATCCGATACCGGCTTTCGCCGGCAAGGGGCGTGCCAGCAGGGTCGAAATTCTGTCCCTTGTAAAGCGTGTTGTCTATGTTAGGCAAGATACCGGCGACGTTGACAAACGGATTCGGATCCGCCGCAGTCGGATCCCCCGCCATCACCATGAAATACGCCCGCCACAGTTCATTGAAGTCGGCCGTGTTCAGCGATGCCTTGGTCGGCATATCACCCGGCGTCGGGCACTGGCCCAGCGGCGCCATTGGATACGATGCGTTCTGTTCCGGAACCGACGGAACGCCCTGCGAAACGCCATTCCGTGCCACCAGCAACGGGCGTCGGGAGAAGCCCGGATTGTCGGCCCATTTGTTCGACTGATTATTGTAGACGGAGTAACCCACCCCGGGCTGCGAGTAGTCGAAATTCTGGTAGTACCAGCGCTGGACATGCGAGTCGTCCGGAACTGCGAACTCACGCGGCCAGTTGTAAGGCGCCGTCGGGCCAAGACAGAGCGTCTCAAACAATGCGGAATCAATCTGGTTGGAATTAACCAACTGCAACGGATCGCCGTAGGGCGCCAGCACGGAACCCGAAGCCATTCGGCCCGTCTCACCGGCACTGACCGCGCTATAGAACACGTTTGACGCGATTTGCCCTGGATAGTCTACCCTGCGCCCAAGCTGCATCCACATCGCTTCGTACGGGGATGAAGTCGAGCCGGCCGACCCGCCGTTTTCGTTGAGCATCGTTCCCCACGACGGATTGTTGAGGTTGCCGCGTCGGAACGTGTTGAGCGCATCCATCTGCCTGTCAACCGTGCGGAAAGTCGTGGTGTTCAGACCGTTATCTGTCAGCAGTGAAAACAGATTGATATTGCTCGGGAAGAAATTCCCCCAGGGTGTGACCGTCTTGTCCGGGCCGCTCGCACTCATGTCCGTGTCGCAAGGCTTCCACGCCGTGCTGAGGTTGATTGCCGAGTTATTGTCCAGGACGCGATACGCGACGTAGTAGGTGATGTCGCCGATCTGCACGAGGCGGCCCAATCCGGCGTCGGCGATGCCGCTGCCCATCGTGTCGGCGGCGAGATATCGCACGTTGTTAATGATAAACGCAGGATATGTGTGCAACGGTCCGCCCGGGGAGCCTTCATTGAACGTGACGAACGTGGGCTGAATAACCGTTCCGGATGGCTGACTGGCTCGCCGTTGATACCTGAGCGGCAGAGCCCCCGCGACGGGTTGCCACGGCGACTCGAAAAACCGCTGCGCTTCTTCCACCACCAAGGTGTTCGTCTTGGCCGAAACCAGCGGCGCCGAGATCGTCGGCCAGTAGATGGTGCCAGCCGTGTTCACCAGCGGCACGCGGGACGCCAGGTACTGATTACCCGCGGCGATCTCCAGGCCGATCGCGTTCGTCGGGGCGTTCCAGTAGATGCCGTCGAAGTCGGCGTTGAGGTAGGTGGAAGTATTCCCGCCATAGCTGGCCCGGCGATACGTCGAGGGGTTGCCCGAACCCGCGTCACGCCCACGAATGCCCTCGATGATGGCGCCCTTGATGGCATCCACCGCGCTGGTGAGATTCTGATCGACACGGGTGCTCAGGACGCCCTGTTGCGACATCAGCCGCTGCGACCGCACCGTCGAGAGCCAGGCAACCCCCATCAGCGCCAGCAGCGCCAGCAGCGCCACCACCAGGATCATCACCGATGCCTTGCGCCGTCCGCCTGTCGAGCGGCCGGTAGAACCTTTTCTTCGAGCCTGTTTCATATTTCGTTCCTGGCCTTCCATCTCGCGAATTCAAAATCTCAAATCCGAAATCTGAAATTTCGAATTTCACATTCCAAATTTCAATTCTTAACAACGACATTCTCTCGTCTTGCCAACTCGCGCCCACCCCGCCATCCCGTTGCGCGTCTTCGTGTCTAACTGTTCGCTTTGTCCACAGCGCTATTTCGGCCCGAGGATGTATTCAAACCACACCCCGTCCGGAACCCGGCCGGTGGGATCTTCCATCTTCACCAGCACGCGCACCATCTTCGGCGCGCTGCTCAGCCAGACATATGTGCCCAGTCCGCCGCTTGCGGTGCTTCTAAAGCGGGCCGATACCGCCGGCGGCAGCGTGTTCGGAACTGCCTTCACGTCGTAGGCGTTGCGGTTCGTCGGGCCATACCACTGCGTCGTCCGCGGACTTGCCGCGTTGCCGGCCGTGCCCGGGATAAAATCGACGATGCCGTCCTGCCTGGTAAAGTCGGGACTGGTGGGAGTGGTCTGGTCCGCAAAGTCCTCGGCAAACTCCACGATCATCTGGCTGCACGCGGGCAGCATGATCGGCACATTGCGGGCCACCAGCTCGCTGGTGACCGGCCGGGAGAGTTGGCTGATCGCCTTGAACCGATAGTCGATGCTGCCGACTGCGCTGGGGTTCGTGATCGGCGTGCCGTTGAGCTCAATATAGCTCGCGGCCTCGCGCCGCAGCGCATCGGCCGTCGTATCCGCCAGGTCAAAGCGACTCTCCTCGACAGTCCATCGGCGCGAGCCGTACGCTGTCGTCGACTGACTGCCGCGGCCGATGGGGCTGAAGGATATTCCGCTCTTCTGGAGATAGTTCGCCTGCGCCGCGACGGGTGAGCTCTGCGGCATCGCGGCGTTGGCGGCAGTCTGCGGGGAAAGCAGAATCGCCACGCGGCCGAGCGTGTCGTGAATGGGGTCAAGCTGGCCCGCGAGCGGATCCGGGGCATAGTGCTCGCAGGGATCGAGGTGACCATACCAGACAAAGGCCTCGTTGGACGTGGTGTTCGAACTGTACGAACCGTCGTCGGCCGTCTGCCGCCGGAAGTTACCGTTGGCGAAGAAGCTGAAATAATCGCGGCGGGCCGTCGAGCCATCCGGAAGCGTGATTTGCTGGCAGTGAATCACGAAGAACGGCGAATCCTTCATCCAGCCGCCGGTGTCGCGGCGCAGGCTGTCGCCGATGGCCCGCTGGCTGGCGGCGCCGTCGCCCATGAACATTCCGACGCCCACCACGTCGCTGCTCATCTTGAATATCTGGTTGATGCCGATCATCAGCATCAGCACCAGCACCAGCGAGATCATCATCTCGATGAGCGTGAAGGCCCGCACCGGCCGCGATGTTTGAAATTGAAAGGCCATGGGTTTACTGGTTTCCATGTTCGCTCGTAAGGTGAATCGTGGTTTGATAGATGCCGATGTCCTGTGGCGGACCGGTGAATGAATTCTGGTTGAGATCCGGCGTGATATTCCGACGGCCAATCATGTAGGCGGGCAATGTGGCGTTAGTGAGGTCGACGTCGCCCGCCAGATCGTGTCCGGGCATCAATTCCCATTCCAGCGGCGTGGAGAGAGTCGGATCCACGGGATTGCCCAGCCGGTAGATATTGGGGAAAGTCTTGTCCGACCGCTTCACGACGACATACGCCCCAGTTGCGAGCATATTGGGGGAGGGGTCAGTTGCGTTCTGCTGTTTAAACGTGATCCGGTCGGCCAACTGCCCAAGTAGCGGCTTGGCCGCGGCAAGCTGCGTCACGGTGGCGACGCGGGGATAGAGCGTGCATTTCAAGGATGTTGTCGTATTCACATCGGCATTGATGAACGACGCGTCGAGCTGCGACTCGCAAACAAACAGGAACACGATGGCTTCCGAGGCGTTCTGCTCGCGAAAGATGACGGGCACCCAGGCGTAGCGCGGATCGGATTTGATAATCAGGTTGCCGCGCAGATGCTCCCACGTCGAAAGGTTGTCCGGGGGATGCCCGGGTGTCAGTAGCGGCGGGCCGAAGAAATAGCCGGCCGTGGTCGGGAAATCGTCCGTGTGCAATACATTGCTGTTGTTGCTGAGCCAGCGCGATGCCGACTCGGAAATCGCCGCGGCCGCGGCGTCGGCGCGCGTGAGCTGCGCCTGTTGCAGGGCCACGGGAAACACGCCGGCAATCATGATGAAACCGATGCCCAGGATCATCACCGCGAAGAGAATCTCCGCAAACGTGAAACCGCGGCGGCGGAGATTGTTTGGAGTCTGAATCATGTACTATTCTCCCTTGATCACGGTGCCGGTGACCCGGTTGATGAGGATGGGCACCGAATGCTCGTCCAGCCACTGTTCTTCGTTGCCCCATGGATGATTCGAGACTTTGCCGTTCTGGTACTCATCGCCGGGAGAGGGTGCTGGCTTGCCGGCAGGCACGTTTTTCACGTTTGAAAACTGTGGATCCCATAGTGTTCCAATGGCGTCGAACTGCTCCCGGTCGCATAGAACCAGCCCCACATTGGAATACGGCGCCACCGCCGCCTGCGTATTCGTTGCGGCGCCATCGCCGATGTATACCCACGGAGCGCCCGCCACATAGCGGCGAGTGTTGTCAATCACCAATCCAGGGAAAAGAATGTCGGCAAGCTCGCTGCGACGATACGCCCCCGTGGCATCAACATAACCCAGGCGGAAGCCATAGCGCATCGTCACCAGTCGTCCGTCGGCATCAAATAGAATCACTCCGCCAACGGGAATCGACGTGTCCAAGGGGTTAGCCGGACTGGCAAGAAAATGGTTGAACCCGATGTAGTTGTCATCCTGTCGTATGCTGTTGGTATTCAGCGTGCAGTTGTCGATGGTTTGCAGCAGCACGCCCTGCGGCAGCACAACGGGTTCCATGCCCGCCCCGTCGAGATAAACCTCCATGCCGCGCTGTTGCATGAAGCTCGCATCTCCCTGCACCGGCGCGGAAGCCCGCACGATGATGGCCTTGACCCGCCCCGGCGGCATCAACTTCATTGTCGGTTTCGACCCATCGAGTGGGCTCGGGACAGGATACCCGCTCGCGTTCAAATCCATCTGGCCCCCTTCCATCACAAACAGCACGCCGCGAATCTCGTGCAGTGTGATCGCCTGCGACCGCGCCGCCTCCAGGGTGGCGGCCACCTGGTTCTGTCCCGCCTCGATGCTCCGCGTTCCCGTGAACATCCGCAGCATCGGCGCCGACGCGGCCAGCAGAATCGCTATAATCGCGAAGACGACGAGGAGTTCAATCAGCGTGAAGCCGCCGCGAAAGTCCGTAGGACAGACATTCCTGTCTGTCATCCTCATTCCGGTAGGACAGACATTCTTGTCTGTCATCCTTACTCCGGCGGGACAGACATTCCCGTCTGTCATCCACTTGAGATTATTCCATTCCACAAGCATTAGACTGCCTCTTTCGCTGCGTCAATTTTCAAACGAGTACATGTTGTCGTCGCCTGTCGACAGGTCCTTGTCCGGCCCGCCCGAAATCCAGAACCCGTGGGCGTTGGCGGGCACCGGATCATTCATATTGATCAGGCCCGTGCTGACCAGGCGCTTCCCCGCGGCCTTGCCGGACAATCCGCTTATTCCCTCGCGCGAAACGTACACCATCGGCTTGCCCCAGTTATCCAGCACCAGTGGCATCGTCGGATTAGTAATGGAAGGCACCACGGGGGGATAACCGGCTGTCCCCGGCATCAACTTCTGGTCCACGGGCATATTGCTGAGCGAGGTGCGGTTGGCCGGAATTGTCGCCAAGCGATGCATCAGCAGGGCGGTTCGCGCCTGCAATTCCGCGGTATTGCCGGCCGTGAGCGCCGGAGTGAGTCCGCGAAGCGTGAGTCTCCAGTCGGGTGGTGGCACCGGGTTGCTGTAAAAGAAATCCTCAAACACGTCAGGATCTGTCGATTTCGTTTCCGCAATGGCCCCGGTCATGTTCTGGAGCACTGCAAGGCGCGCGCGGGCCGCCTTCTTTTCCGAAGTGGCCGCGTACATGGAGATACCCACTACCAGGAGCGCCAGAAGCAAGCCGATGATCCCGATGACGATCAGCAACTCAACCAAGGTCATGGCACGGCGGTTACTCACGGTAAAAACCTCCAGACATTAGCGGCCACACGGATCATACGGAATGTCCAGTTTCTCGTGCCCGGGCGGCCGTTGGCACGACCTGTTTGGCGTGCCACCAGAAGGTGGCGTAACGGACAGCCCAGACTATCTCGCTTCCAAGTCATAGAAAATATCGTCCGAATCATTCTGGCCGGGAAGGGTCAGATCTTCCCAACGCCCATTGGAACCCGGACTCGCCAGAATGAACGGCCCGCTGAACTTCAACTCCTCTGGCTGCGGAAGCGTTCGATCGATGAAGTTGTTCTTGTCTCGATCGCCCAGGCGAACCTGAAGCACGTTGCTGGGAATATTGCCATCAGTGACCTCGTACCGGAAAGCGCCGTTGTTCGAGAAGGTATTACCGACAAGGAACCCATGTCCGGCGTCCAAACCGAAGTCCCCGCGTTTGGGGTAATACTCAATGACATGGCCCTGGTAGTCCAGAATGTCCCAGTCCCCCGTCGATGGCGAGGTTTTCACCGTGACGAACGTCGACTGCAAATAAGGCGGGTAAACCTTGCCACCGGCCATCCCCCGAAAACCAGGTCCATCCACACCATCTTCTGACGCGGGGCCCGGGCCGATCAAAGCCCACGCCAGAATGTGACCATACCCCGAGGTGCGCATGGGATACTTCCCGAAATCAGCGCGGTATTGCTCCAGCGCGGCGGCAATCGTCTGCAGGTCGGACCGGATCCGAGTCACCTCGGCGCGTTTCTTCGCGATGGTGACAGCAGCGACCAGCAGCGAAATCAACAGCATCAGAATGCCGATGACCACCAGCATTTCCACGAGCGTGAAGCCCGTGCGCCGCCGGGCTGGGCTAGGGCATGACGCTTCCAAATGACGTAATATCATCTTTTGTTCCATAAATACGATCCGCGCCTGCACTGATAATAACGAAAGTGTCCTTGGCCCGGCACACGCCCGCCGTGGGGTTGCCGCTTGGATTATTCGGGTCTACGGAAAGATAGGCGTTCAAGGTCAGCGTGCGCACGCTTCCGTCAGTATTACCCGTAAAACCAAGACCATGCTGCGGCGGCAAACCGGGAGATCCGCTCAGGCAAAACTTGCGATTCCGCGGCGTCGTATAACCATTCACCTGGTAGGTGCTGTATTGATATGCCATCGAGCCCGACCCTGCCGGCGTATCAGCCACCCCCGGAGCGCCCACGCGCGCCCGCAGGTAGAGCAACGGCATAGTCTCGGGATATCGATCCATGAACTCAGGTATATTGCTGTCGTCGGCCTGCGCCGCTCCGCCTCCCGTCGCCTCTCGAAAACGATAGTCCTTGCCGTAAGCGGTGTCCCGGGAGTTGACGATTTCGGTGGCCCAATTCTCGTAGAAAGGTTTGAGTTTTTTCGAAGTCCCCGTCACCGGGTCGGTCATGAAAGGTCCCGAGCCGACCAGAGTTGGGTCGTATCTTCCGCTGCCGTCCAGGCCGCCGCACAGCGCCAGGAACAGGTTCTCAGTGCCAGTAACGTTGCCGTTGATCCCAGGGGCGGCATTAGACCTGCCTACTGCATCGTCCGGCAGCGGGCCGGGATAGGCGCGAAACGTGGCATGGTATGAATTGATGGCGGATTCCAAAGCATGGATCTGCGCGGTCGTCGACGTCGCATACCCATGTTCACGAATCAGAGCCACGGAGGGCAATAGGATGCTCGCCAGCACGACGATGATGCCGATCACGACTAGTATTTCGACCAGCGTAAACCCCTGCCGGCACGAGGTGTTTGCGTTGCTCATTTCCCACTCCGCCATTTTGCACTTTTCATTTTGCATTTTGCATTCTCTTCTACTTCTCCCACTCTCTCTCATAACTGTACAAGTTATCCAGGAGCGTCGTGAAGCTCCGATCCGGTCCGGCCGACAGAAAGAACGCCCGTCGTTGCGGTGCCATCCCGATGTTGGCCGCTCCGGAAGCCATGTACACGATCGGCGTGCCCCAGGCATCGCGGATCGTCGACTCATCGTAAACCGACAACGGCAACTCGCCAAACACCGCGCTGCCTGTCTTCTGCCGGAAGACCCGTACAAACGCCTGGCTGTTCTCCAGCGCGTGTCGCCGGATCAACTCCTCGTCCGTGCCCGACTCGCCCCGGCCGACCAGCGGCGGTATCTGTCGGGCAAATTCGCCTTCCAGCGACGCGTACTGCCTGGCCGCGTTGTCGAGCTTCGCCAGCACCTGGCGCGTGAACTTCTCGGACGAGCGATGCCGCACATAACGAGCCAGCGACACCATCAGCCCGAGCAGAATCACCAGCAACGCCACCGTCGAAAGCATCTCGACCAGCGTAAAACCACTCCGACGCGACCTTGCCGAACGAATCCGTATCATCACCACTTTCGCAGGGTCCGCATTGCGAACCCATCATCAACCGCGATCAATTCCGCATTCTGCTCTTTTACCTTTGCTTCTCGCTTATTTCTTTCCCGAACCCGACACCGCACCGATCAACGCGATCATCGGCATGAACAGCGCAATGACGATGAACCCGACGATCAGGCCCAGCACCACCACCATCACCGGTTCCAGAACGCTGATCAGCGAGCCCACCAGCACGTCCACGTCGTTGTCGTAGTTGTCGGCCACCTTCATCAGCATCTTGTCCAGGTCGCCGGTTTCCTCGCCCACGTCCACCATGTTCACCACGATTGAGTCGCAGACCTTGCTGGCCCGCAACGGCTCGGCCATGCTTTCGCCCTCGCGGATCGCATCGTGAACCTTCACCAGTGCCCGGGCAAAAACCTCGTTGCCGCAGGTCTCACGGGTGATGTTGATCGCGTCCAGAATCGGCACGCCGGCCGAGATCAGCGTGCCCAGCGTGCGCGTGAACCGCGCCACTGTTCCCTTGCCGACGATCGTGCCGAGAATGGGGATCTTCCCCTTGACCACGTCCACGGCATACCGGCCACCCTCGCTCATCTTCGCCAGTTTCAGCAGCAGGAAGACCGCGATCGGCGTGAACAGGATCACCATCCAGCCGCCCGCCGCCAGGAATCGCGAGGCATTCACAAGCAGCTTGGTCACATCCGGCAGTTCGACCTTGAAGTCCGTAAAGATCTTCTCGAACTTGGGCACCACGAAGATCATGATCATGGACACGATGCCCACGGCGATGAAAATGACCACCGACGGGTAGATCATCGCGCCGACGACCTTCTTTTTCAGCTTTTGAGCCTTTTCCATGAAGTCGGCCAGACGGGCCAGGATCAGGTCCAGCACGCCGCCCGCTTCGCCGGCGTTCACCATGTTCACATACAGCTTGTCGAACGCCTTGGGATACTTGGACATCGAGTCCGACAGCGAGCAGCCGCCTTCGACATCGTCGCTCACCGCGCCGATGATCGCCTTCATCAACCCCGGCTTCTGCTGCTGTTCGAGAATCTGCAGTGACCGCAGGATCGGCAGGCCGGCGTCCTGCAGCGTCGAAAGCTGTCGCGTGAACGCCGTCAGGGCCTTGGTCGACACGCCGCCGATCGCGAACGGCAGCTTCTTTGCTCCCGAACTGCCGTCGGCATCCTTCTTCTTGCCCACCTTCTTCTTGGCGGCCTTCTCCTTGACCTTGGTCGGGAAAAAGCCTTTCTGGCGGATGAGCTTGATCGCCTCTTCCGACGACCCCGCGTCCACTTCATCCTTGACCTCTTGTCCCGAGGAATTCATCGCTTCATAGGCGTAGGTTGGCATTTCAAGGCTCCTGTTGCTGGCTTCTCGATTATTCGGTGTGTCCGGTGCAAGAAGGTAAAACGTAAAAGGAAAAAGGTAAAAGGAAGAGCAGAAACAATCGATTCAGGCGTGCTTTTCGGCCGTCTTCTGAGCTTCTTTGAGCCGCTCGCGGGCGGTCATCACGGACTTGGCTAAGATGCGCGTAATCTCTTGTGCTTCTTGCAGTAACGATTCGAGTTGCTTTACCGACGCCAGTTCAGCATCTCTCACCAGCCGCAACCAGTAGCACGACTCCCTCGCCTCCTTAGGAGCGATGGAGTATTTTGTTATGAAATCCTTTCGAGTCTGTGCCGCCTGTCCTTCCTCGACATTTGCTCCAATGCTGGTGCCAGATGCCAGCAGCTGTTCAATCAATCGGCGAGAGAATCCAGCGTTCTGGTTCATCCAGCGGCAGAATCTAACGATTCTGACTCCAAACTGAAATGTCCGATCCGGCAAACTCACCAGTCGCTTGCTCGCCTGAGCGATGGCATCGGATTCTCCCATTCGAGTCTTCCTTTTACCTTTTATCTTCTACCTTTTACCTTGCTCTAGTCTTCTTCCATGATCGTCTCTCTCACCACTTCTTCGATCGTCGTGATGCCGTCGTAGATCGCCAGTAGGCCGCCGGCGCGGAGGGTTCGCATGCCGCGCTTGCGGGCTTCGACGCGCAGGACCTGGGTGCTGGCGTGCTGGATGATCTTGTCGCGCATGTCGTCATCCAGCGTCATGATCTCGTAGATGCCCAAGCGGCCGCGGTAGCCTGTGTTATTACAGGACTCGCAGCCGCGCCCGAAGAAGAACTTGCGGCCGGCGACATCCTCTTTCTTGAGCTCCAACTCCATCAACTGCTCGTCGGTCGGGTCGTAGGCTTCCTTGCAGTTCAGGCAGATCTTTCGCACAAGTCGTTGCGCCAGAACACCTTCCAGCGTGGCCGTGACCAGGAACGGTTCCAGGCCCAAGTCCAGGAGACGCGCAATGGAACTGGGGGCGTCGTTGGTGTGCAACGTGCTGAACACCAGGTGACCCGTAAGTGAAGCCTGCACCGCAATTTCCGCCGTTTCCTTATCGCGGATTTCGCCGACCAGAATGATGTCCGGGTCCTGACGCAACATCGAGCGGAGCACCCGGCCAAAGGTCATCTCAATCTCGGCCTTGATCTGGCACTGCACAACACCGTCGATGTCGTATTCGACCGGGTCTTCGGCCGTGATCAATTTACTTGATATGTCATTTAATTCGCGCAACGCCGAATACAACGTGGTCGTTTTGCCGGAACCCGTTGGCCCGGTGACGATGACGATGCCGTTGGGCTTGTGAATGAGCTGGCGGAACATGACCAGATCGTCGTCGCGCATGCCGATCTTGTCGAGGTCAAGGCTGACGTTACTCCTGTCCAGAACACGCATTACGACGCTCTCGCCGAACATCGTCGGCAGAACGCTGACGCGCAGATCGATCGGCTGGTTGTTGACCATCAGCTCGATGCGGCCGTCCTGTGGCATGCGCCGCTCGGCGATGTCGAGGTTGGCCATGACCTTCAGACGCGAACTGATGGCCGGTGCGATGTGCGCCGGCGGCGGCATCATCTCGTAGAGGATGCCGTCGATGCGGTAGCGCATCTTGAACTCATCCTCGAACGGCTCGAAATGGATGTCCGACGCCTTGTCCTTGATCGCCTGTAAGAGCACCAGGTTAATGAGCTTACGAACAGGGTTGGAGTCGGCCGCTTCCTTGAGCGTCTCCAGGTCAATGGATTCGCCGCGCTTGCCGAGATCCTTCAGCGCATCATCGTTGGAAAGCTCCGAGAGGATTTCGCCCATGCCTTCGGCTTGCGCATGGTAAAGCTTGCCGATGAGCTTCTCGATGGTATCCGCGTCACCCATTTTGACGACGACGGTGTAGCCCATGAGCGATCGTAAGTCGTCTACTGCCCGGAAGTTATCCGGGTTCGCCATGGCCACGACCAGCTTCTTGGTGGCCGGGTCAAACGACAGCGGAAGCACCTTGTTCGTCGTTGCGATTTGCGGCGGAACCGCCTTCACCGCGACATCGGAAATCTTGATGCCTTCGAGGGATATTGGTTCATAACCCTTTTGCGCAGCGAGAGCTAGGTTGAGGTCGGCTTCCTTGATGTAGCCCAAATCGACGAGGATTCGGCCCAGCGATCCGCCTTTGCTTTTCTGGAATGACAAGGCCTCGACAAGTTGGTCGCGGTTGATGCGCCCCATCTTGGTGAGGATTCGGCCCACGGGCCGGCCTTGGAGTTGGTCAATCGGCGGCATGCCCGTTGGTGCCGATCCCGGCGCTCCGGGAGCGCCGGGGGCGCCTCCAGTGACGGGCGGCTTGCCTCCCGGCGGCGTAGCACCAGCACCGGCCGGCTTGGCCGATGGCTGTGATCCCGATGGCTTGACGCCTCCTTGTGGGGCTGGAGTGGGTGTACCGACTGGTTTGTTGAGTGACGGGGAAGTCGGCGGGTGTGCTCCGCTTGCGCCAGGGTTGTGCGTTGGGCTTGCCTGCCCCGCTGGGCGAGTTGTTCCCGCAGCGGGTTGCTGGCCTGGGGCGGCCGATTTGTGGCTCGGGTCGTTGGGTCCGCCCGGCGGAGTCGATCCATGGGACATACGTCTTCCTCGTTTCACAGGCCGGCGGAAATACCGCGGCGGTCCTGCATCTGCGTGGGCTTACTTCTTGGCTGCCGCCTGCATTCGGGCGCGGTTGGCTTCGATCTGGGCTTGTTTTTCCTTATCCGACTGGGGCTGTCCGGGCGGGGTCGGACCCTTGGGCTTGGCACCCTGGCCGGTTGCGCCCTCGTCGCCTTCTTCGCCTTCCTCTTCCTCCATCACGATGTCGCCGCCGCGTTCCATGCGGTCGACCATGGCGCCGGGGTTCTTGGACTTGTCGATGGCCTCGTCGCGATCGATCTTGCCGGCCTTGTAGTGCCGCCAGAGGTTGTCGTCGAGCAGTTCCATGCCGTAGCGCTTGCCGGTCTGGATGTCGGAGTCGATGCGGTAGGACTTGTTTTCGCGGATGAGGTTCTGGATGGCGGGCGTGCAGTACATGAATTCGTAGCCGGCGAGCATGCCTTCGGTGTCGATGCGCGGGCAAAGCACCTGCGAGAGCACGGCGATGAGGTTGTTGGCAAGCTGCACGCGGACCTGTTCCTGCTGGTCGGTCGGGAAGGCGTCGATGATGCGGTTGATGGTGGATGCGGCACCGGAGGTGTGCAGCGTGCCGAACACCAGGTGGCCCGTTTCAGCGGCGGTGATGGCCGACTGGATCGTCGCCAGGTCGCGCATTTCGCCGACGAGCATGACGTCCGGGTCCTGACGCAGGGCGCGTCGCAGGCCTTCCGAGAAGTTGGGCACGTCGACGCCGATCTCGCGCTGGACGACGATGGACTTCTTGTGCTGGTGGTAATACTCGATGGGGTCTTCCATCGTGATGATGTGCTTGTCGTAGTTCTCGTTGATGAAATTGATCATCGACGCCAGCGTGGTGGTCTTGCCGGAGCCGGTGGGGCCGGTGACCAGGAAGATGCCGCGCGGGCGGCGGCAGATCTGCTCGGCCATCTTGGGCAGGCCGATCTGCTCGAAGGTGAGCAGCTTGTTGGGGATCTTACGCAGCACCAGCGAGCAGCATCCCTTCTGCTTGAAGACAGACACGCGGAAGCGAGCCATCTCGCCGTAGGCGAAACCGAAGTCGCCCGAGCCCTGTTCTTCGAATTCCTGCTGGATGCGTTCGGGGGTGATCGACTTCATCAGGCCGATGGTTTCCTCGGGTTCGAGGACTTTGGTCTGCAGTTCGCGGAGGTGCGTGTGCAGGCGAAGCGTCGGCGCCTTGCCGACAACCAGATGAAGGTCCGATGCGCCGCGGCGGACGCAGGTTTCCAGGAGACGATCGATTTGAATCATTGCCATGTTAGTCAGTGGTCCGTAGTCAGTGGTCCGTAGTGGGCGGTACGCTCGTCTGTGGTGTCTTGGCTCTTCCGATTGAACTCAGGTACGCATTCAATTGCGGGGCGAAGTTGTCGATGATGTTCCGCAAGCGCTCGACTTGTTCTTGATTCAACAGCCCGCGAACAAAGGCCCGTCTCAACCAGTGTTTCGTTTCATTCAATGATCCTCGCGCTACGCGTACAAACCGGCGGTTGTCCTTAAAGCTGCCTCGGCCACAGCCTTCGGCGATGTTGGCTCCGATGGAATCAACCGCCCGCACAAGCTGCTTGCCAACTGTGTCCTGCGCCAGCCGGTCCCAGCCAAGCACAATGGTCCAAACCATATCACTCAACCTCTCGGCCAGCCGATACACTCGCAAGTTCTCAAACTGCGTCCTGATCATATCGGCCTTCTTGCTACTGACCACGGACCACTGACTACGGACTACGCGCTGAGTCCCTCCACCTGGGCCACTTTCACGATTTCCTCGGCCGTCGTGGTGCCGTTGAGAATCTTCAGCTTGCCGTCTTCCAACAGGCTCTTCATGCCGCCGGCGAGGGCGGCCTTGCGAATCTTGTTGGTGGGGGCGCGGTTGAAGGCCAGTTCGCGAATCTCGCTGTTCAGGTGCATCATCTCGAAGATGCCCAGTCGGCCGCGATAGCCGGTGCCCGTGCAGTAGTCGCAGCCGCGCGGCTTGAAGATCTGCTTGTTCTTCAGATCGTTCTCGTTAATGCCGGCCAGCTTCAGCCATTTCCAGTCGGGATCCGTATCCGGCGCCTTGCACTTGGGACAGAGGATGCGGATCAGTCGCTGGGCCATGATCGCCTGAATGGACGAGGCGACCAGGAACGGCTTGACACCCATGTCGATCAGACGGGTGATGGCGCCGGGGGCGTCGTTGGTGTGCAGCGTACTGAACACCAGGTGGCCGGTCAGGGCGGCCTGAATGGCGACTTCGGCCACTTCCAGGTCGCGGATTTCGCCGACAAGGATGATATTGGGCGCCTGACGCAGCATGGCGCGCAGGATCTTGGCGAAACTCAGCCCGATGGCTTCCTTCACCTGGCACTGGTTGATGCCCGTGAAGTTGTATTCGACGGGATCCTCGGCCGTGATGATCTTGCGGTCGGGGCGGTTGAGTTCGTTGAGGGCGGCGTAGAGGGTGGTCGTTTTGCCGGAGCCGGTCGGGCCGGTGACCAGGAAGATGCCGTTGGGGCGTTTGATGATCTTCTGGAAAATCTTGTTGTCGTCCTCGGAAAAGCCGAGTTTTTCGATGCCGATACGAACCGAGTCGGGACGCAGAATACGCAGCACGACCGATTCGCCGTGGTAGGCCGGAAGCGTGCTGACGCGGAAGTCGATCTGGGACTTGTCCACGGCCAGCTTGATGCGTCCGTCCTGCGGCAGGCGTTTTTCGGCGATGTCGATGCCGGCCATGATCTTGAGACGGCTGATGAGCGGGTTTTGCATCCGCTTGGGGATGCGGTCGCGTTCGATACACTCGCCGTCGATACGGTAGCGCACGCGGACGCGGTCCTTCATCGGCTCGATGTGGATATCCGAGGCGCGATTGCGGACGGCCTCGACGATCATGGCCTGCACCAGCTTGATGATGGGGGCCTGGGTCGGGTCGTTGGCCGCGTCTTCGCCCATGCTGGCGAGGTCGATGGACTTGTCGATGGAGCGGTCGACCGATTTGTCGAGGGTTTTGTCGAGGGACTTGAGGGTGGAGTCGATGGTCTTGTCGATGGTCTTGTCGGCGCCGGAGGAGAAGATGTCGTCGAGGTAGCGTTTGATGCGGCTCTTGGGCGCCAGGACGGTGCGGATGTCGCGGTTGAGCCGGAAACGGAGGATGTCGAGGATTTCCAGGTCCAGGGGGTCGTGGATGGCGACGCGGAGCTTGCCGTTCTCGATGCCGATGGGCAGGATCAGATGCTTGCGCATCAGGTCGTCGGGAATGGTGTTGATGACGTTGGGGGAAATGGAGCTCTTGTCGAGGTCGATGTACTCAAGGTTGTGCTGGGTCGCCAGGGCCTTGCAGACATTGTTCTCGGAAGCGAGCTTGAGTTCCTGAAGGGCCTCGCCCATGCGCAGGTTCTTCTGCTTGGCATAGTCGGCCGCCCGCTGCTGCTCTTTGGGATTCAGGATACCCCACTCGACGAGAATTTCGCCAAGTCTCTTCTGATTTTTGGCCATATTTGAAGCCTCTCGTGGACAACCTGAACGCCCGGCGTGCAGGACCGCCAACTCAGGGAGTGTACACCACCGACGGCGGCTGGCAAGCACCCCGAAGCTCCAACAACGGTTAATGATAGGCAGGATCAGCGGACGACGCGCAGGAGGCGGTCGATACTGTTGGCGATTTGCTCGCGCAGGCCGGGACCGAGAATGATGCAGCCTTCCGAGGCGTCGTTCGTGGTGTTGTTACCGTGAATCATGAAGCCGGAGCGGCCAAGTGCGTTGTGGCCGACGGGGCTGAGGTTCATGCAGACGGGACCCTTGGTGGGATGGGAGAAGGACGGGCCGATCAGCCAGAGGCCGCGCGGGATGGGGCCGATGTTGGGCACGTTTTCCAGATCGGGATTGTTGCGGCCGGCGGCGAGGCTCGTGCCGGCGCCCGAGTAGCCGCTGCCGACGAGTTGGCCATCGAAGGAAAGGTTGCCGGTGGATTGCTGGTAGGTCCAGGCGACAAAGGGGTCGGGCCGGAGGTATTGCTCCGGTTTCCAGACGAAGATCTGGGTTCCGCCGCCGTCGCGGTATTGTTCGCGGACGCCGTATTGGCGAGCCCAGTCGACATAGGCGTCACTGACGCGGCTGATGAGCGCCGGGAAGGGATGAATGGCGACATAGGCGTGGGGCTCGGTCTTGGTGCGATCGATGGCCATGGCGCTGGCCGGCATTCCCGGAAGGGTGAACCAGTTGCCGGGGCGGGTCTGCGTTGGGGAATGGTAGGACCAGAGCCGCGTCCCGGCCGGGAGGTACTCGGAATGAACCGGACCGGCGAAGTCGATGGCCTGCATCCACTGGGTGAGGCGGACGACGGCGCCGTTGGTCTTGAGCGACCACGGCCCGGGATCGCAGTCGGCCTCGAGCAGTTCGGTCAGGGGCACGTTCAGATTGAAGAACGTATAGGCGATGCCCAGGCCGGGACTGGAGGTGTCAGTTTCCCAGCCGGTCTGTTTGAGGAAGTCGGAGAGAGAAGAGAACGAGGCGGGGTAGTTGGCGGACATGGTGACCTCGGTAAGAAAGGACTACGGTCCACATTCTATTACCGCAAGCGCCCGACGCGCCGTTTAATTTCCCGGAAACGACCCTGCGTGGCGCGTGGCCAGATTCAAGCTCCCGGAGTCTTCTGCTTCCATGTCCAGGTTTCGAGCTCCCAATCCGGCGTGCCCGGGGTGAGAGCTCTCTCGCGCAGATAGACATCATAGCGGATGGCCAGCGGCAACTGGTCAAACACCGAGCCGAGCGGGTCGTCGGAGACGTTGAGGCCGACCTGATAGTGTTTGGCGGGGTCGAAGCGGGCGGCGTTGGACTTCCACCAGTCGCGGGCGCGGGGCAGGTCCACTGGCGGCCGGGGTTCCCACAGGTCCAGTTCGTCTTCGGTCAGGCCGGGCGGCGGATCGGGTGCCGGTCCCCGCGGCGCTTTCTCACCAATGATACGCCAGAACGCGGCCGCCGCCGCTTCGGCCAGTTCCGGCGACTCCATCAGGTCAAGAAGGAAAGGCACGCTCGTTGGCAATCCCAGTCGTCCCAACCCGCCCACAGCGGCCTTTGACACCGCCGGATTCGACGTCGCACGCTGCAACATTGAAGCGTCTTGCGGGGAACCCACCACCCCAAGAAACGCGATGGCTTCCAATGGATCCAGGCGAGCAGTCGCTTCCCGGCAAAACGCGGGTAGCTCCGCAAGTCCGCACCGCGCCGAGGCGCGTAAGGCGGCTTCACGCACGCGCGGGGAAGCATGGCCGACGTACTGCTTCAAGTGCCTCGCATTCCAAGCGCCCCGCATACGACCGCCTGCTTCCGCCAACAACCACGCGATCTCGTCGCCTTCGTCATCCGGTGGCCTGCCGAGGTCGACTTGTACGGGCAGGCGATGGAAGGCCAGGACGTCCAGCGCGGCGGCGGATGCGAAGTCCCAACTGGATTTTCGCAGCAGTCCTCGTAGGTGCGGTTCGACGTGCCGGGAATTGGCGAGCCGCAAACCCCACCAGGCAGCCTGGCGGATCTCGGGGGGTTCGTGACGCAATAGGGCCACGGACTGTTCAGACGCTCCCGGCTGGCCGTTGTCGGATTCTGCCAGCAGAAGGGCGACCACGCTGGCTGCTTCGCAATCGTCTTGAATAGCTGTCTGCCCGAAGCTGATCGCCTTATCCCCGGCAATTCGGAGGGCATCCAGATTATCCTCACAACGGCAGCACAAGCTGTCAAAGGACTCGCCACTCTGAGGAGAGAAGGGGGCGTTTCGGATTCCGCCAAAGACCTGACTTACGTTTGCAATATGTTCGCAAACGACGTCCTCAAGTACTTCTGGTGGGGCTTTTGAATAATTATGCACGGCGGAAGTATCCGGTTACAGAACCTATGCTACCTATTCGGCGCTCAGGAAGAACCGCGTTGTCTGATCGAATACCTCGGATCGAACATCCAAGGAATACTCCTTGCCGACAACATCGCTTTCCTTGAAGACCTTCGTAACGCTGTCTATCGCGAAGAACGCCATGCGGTGAGTCGTGAGCTCAAAATCCGAGTCGTGTGGCTGGTAGTGAGATTTTGTATCTAGCAACAACACGGCGACCACATACCGCGGTCGAACACCGGCCCAAAGAGCCTCTCCTGAGAATCTCTCAATCAGAACAGCGGAAAGAACCTGAACACGAAGCTTACATGTTTTCTGTGAATTCATATTGTTCTTCAACGACGTGCAACTGTTACCGGCAAAGGCCGCAACCACAACGCTCAAAAGCCATTTTCTTCTATCAATTCTCTGTGAACTCACGCTAGGGACAGGAAGCTTTACACTCATTCTTGAAATCCTCCATAAACTTCTGACCTGCACCGTAAGCGTTTACCTCGTCGCTCGCCCAGTTTTTGGCGTCGTTCCATTCCTTATTAAAGGCCGGCGTGCCCTTGCCAAGCTTTGCTTCCATCGCCTGCTGCGTGCCTTGGTGAATCTTTTCGTGAGCCATGGTCCCGGCCTCAGAGACTTTCGCACAAGGATCCTTGCGTGGTACAATCTTGATGTTACCGCTGGTATCTGTTGTACCGGCTGTAACCGTCTTGATCCCTTGACCCGACAGTGACTTCTGAAGAGCATTCTCGATGTCTGTGCCCGTTTTGTTGTTCGGATCGTTCATGGCCTTCGTGTACTCACCTTGCATTTTCTTATCCCAGGCGATCTCGCCATCGGCCATCTTGCCACAGTCTTTGCAGAGCCTGCAGAATTCCGCATCAGAAACACCCAATACCTTTTGAATTAGGCCCGCCATGTTAACGGTGTTCTGGTGATTGTGAAACATTTTGTCCGTGAGCCGGCAGGCTGCCTTGCCTTCCAACTTCACGTCGAATGAGAAGGTGAGCCAGGATGCTTCCTTGATGAACGTGCTGGACGCCACCCCGCCCACCGTGCCCGCCTCATCGCCAGTGCTCTTGCTGAACTCAGAGTCGTAGTTGGCGCACATGTTCCCATCATCGGCTTCAACGGTGGTGGTTCCCTTCGCCAAGTCGCTAGACATGGCAATGTTAGGATATGGAATCGGCACCGGCCCACCAGGCGAAGGTGTCTTGCACACGTCTGGGATCGTCGCAGTCGATATACCGTTGCTGCCTTTGTGGCAGAGCGTCAGATTGTTGATGTTGATCGTGACCGGCATGGCGTCATTTCTCCACGGTGGCGGGTTGTTTCAACAAGGCGGCAGCGCGGAGTGGGGCGCGGGCGCTGCTGCTCCAGGCCAGAGTCACCGGGCCTCTGGCGTAGCCGCGCGACCAGGCGGCGAGGGGCAACGTGAGCGCCAGCGAACCCGAGGCGGCACCCACGTCGCCCCAACATTCGGCGGCGGCGGTAAAGCTGCCGGGGTCCTCGAAACCTTCGCGGGTGCGGCAGATGGTGAAGCCGTATTCATCCGCGCGGTAGGTTTCGCCGTTGAAGTCGCAGTAGCAGTGGGCCACGCGCTGTGCCAGCGCTTGGCAAGCGGGGAGCACGCCCCGGAACGCGGCCGTGAGGCCCTCGCCAATGCAGACGGTCTTCGTGCCCATGAGTTTGGTTTCCTGGGCGGTGGCCACGGCCAGCAGTTCGGCCAGCGGCGGGAGGCCCAGGCGGCGGGCCATCGCGCCGGTGGTGACGAGGCAGAAGCCCGCGCCTTCGCCGGGGGTGAAGCCCCAACTGTAGTTCACGGAGTGAAGGCGTCCGGCGAAGTCAATGGCTTCCAGTCGTTCCGGGTCGATCCAGGAGTCCGCGCCGCCGACGAGGCAGAACTCGGCTTCACCCCGGCGCAACTGGCGGCAGGCGTTTTCCAGGGCGAGGAGCCCGCCGGCGTGGCCATTGGCAACCAGTTCGATGCTCGAATCGCTGGCCCCGAAGTCGGTTCCCGTGGCAATGCGATCAAGAACTCTCTGCCGTTGCACCGGGTCGGGAAGGTTCTCGGCCGAAAGGGCAATGTGGACGCGCATGTGCCGGCGCAGCGTGGGGAACTGTGCGGCTATGGGGTGCAGGGCTTCCTGCGCCGCATCCACGGCAAGGGTGACAATTCGATCTTCCAGCGGCAGCGTCTCGTCCAGCCAGTCGGCCCGGGCCACGACCATGGGCTCGCCGTGTTTGTCGATCATGAACGGGTGTTCGGCATAGGCGGAGATGCCGCAGCGCACGGCCGCCGCGGCCGCGAGGACATAACGGCCCACAGGCGTCTGCGCGCCGGCGCCGACGATATAGATCGCTTCGTCCTGGAGCATGGGGACGCTCATGGGCAGACGACCTCCGGTTCTTGCATCACGTGGTGCGACAGGCGCTTCTTCTCAATGACGACAGTCTCCTTCAATGTGTAGAGGGTATGGTGGCACGGCAAGGCGGCCTGCCAGACCATGATGAGGCGGCGATCTTCCGGCTCGATGATCAAAGTGTGCAATTGCCCGCGATGATGCATGGTGCCGCCGTCTATACGGGTACTGAATCCAAGCCGAATGCGGGGCAGTTGGAAGCGCCAGAGTCCTTCCAGCGTGAGGTTGGAGAGCACGACTTCTTCGCCGCCGGAGAGGAACCCGTCAACCTGCTGGTCGGCCGGGGCGCAGCGGAAGTAGGCATCCTGAAAATCTCGAGCGACCAGAGGTTGCCGTTCCTTCTGCCAGGCATCGTCGTAGGTTCCGGCGAGTTTGACGCGCGGCTGCCAGTCGCAGGGAATCGGGCCGAAACCAGCGGGCGGGCCTTTGTGATGCGGAGAGCGAATGGGGGCGTCGACGTACTCGATGTTGGGGACCGGCCAACCAGGCCGCGGGATCCGGCCGATGCCGATGGGGTTGCATGCGTCACGAGCAGTGCCGTCGTCGGTGGCGAGCGGACCACCGAGGGCGCGGTCGTACGTGATGGGAACGGAGACAAACGGCTGCGGCTCGCCGGGGGCGACGCCGAGAAGTGCCGGCTCCCAGACACGGTCGCCAAGAACCCGCAGTTGCTTGGCCAACGATCCGACTCGCCAGGCAACGTCGACGGAACGGCTGGGTCGGCCGCCCGGTGCGTGCGCGTGGGCATGCAGGATAACGTCTGTGCCCGGCTTGGTACGAATCAGGTCGGTCTCATAGCGCAACGGGCTGCGGGCCGGCTCGCCAAGGTATTTCGGCGCCAGGCAGACGTCGTCCTGAACCTCGGCCACTTTCACCGTGCCATGCTTGTCGATCTGAAAGGTGGCACGAACAGCGACAATCCAGACCTCCGCACCCTCGGAATCACGAGCGAAGGCGCGGTCGGCTTTGAATCGTGTCTGGTTGTTCACGGCCCACATGATGACACACTCGCATCAGTTGATCTGGACGTTTCCGCCGCGGATCCGGTTTGTGCCTGAAGCCCGGCTGAGCACCTCTTTGCCACGAATGCGCAGACTGCCATCTTTAAGCAATTGAATGCTGGCTTTGCCACAACGCAACGTGATCTCCTCGTCGGCCTCCAGGTTGATGGTACGCGGCTTCCTGGGCGCCACATCAACAGGGGTCTGTAAATCCGCCACGACGGGGCCGAGCACCACGGCCATGCTGGAATTCTCATCCTGAAACATCACCGCGACGCGGCGGCCGGGAGTCAGATCCTTGATGCTGCAAAGGCAGGAGAAAGCGGATTCAGGGCTATCCCAGGGGGAGGGAAGCGCGATCCACACCCGGCCGTCCGCATCAACCTCGCGCACTTCGCCGATGATGACTCCGCCGGCCTTGGCACGCGGTGTGTTGGGTTTGACTTTCGCCGACGGTTCCGCCGGAAGCACTGGAAGCGTGGTGTGCATGTTGACCTCTAATTGTGTGCGATCTTCTTACCCTTGATAATAACATCGCCACTGGCCTTGGCCACGATCTTACCGCTTGCCGTAATCGAGATGTCCTTGCCCTTGATGGCGATGGTGCCGTCTTTCTTCATCGTGATGCTGGCGTCGCCCGTCTTGAGCATAATCTGGTCGCCGGCATTAACAGAAAACGTTTTCCCGGCGGTGATCGAATCGCTGGCCGCAATCTTGCTTATGCGGCTGTCGCCGACCGAGATCATCTGCACGAGGCCGACGCTGACGGTCTGCCCCGCCCCGATGCTGATCTCCTGAGCCGCCCCGACGCTAAGCATGTCATTAATCCCGATGGAATGCGTCCGGAGCATGGCGATCGTAACCGTCTCATTCTGGCCGACGTTCTCCGTGCGATTCTTGCCGATGGAGATGGTCTCGTTCTTGTCGACCGTCCGTTTCCGGTTGTTGTGAACGGTTCGCGTCTCGTCATGGTCAACCGTATCAGTCCGATCATGCTTGATCTCGATCACCTCGTCATTCCCCACCGTATCCTTCCGATCATGCCCCACCTCGTGCGTCTCGTCCTTCTGCGCCTTGATGTACAGCGTCTCGGCGCCGCCGGCGTCGTTCATGGTGATTTCGTTATGGCCACCGGAGCCGCCAAGGCTGTTGGACTTGAGCGTCATGAAGTGCGACGACTCCTCGGCGCTCTTCGGGGCTGGCGGTGAGCCCGGCCGGCCGGCGCCGGACAGCGGCGGCATGTTGTCGCCGTTGTAGACCCGGCCGGTGATGATGGGGCGATCCGGGTCGCCCTCGAGGAAATCGACGATGACCTCCTGGCCGATGCGCGGGATCTGGATGCCGCCCCAGCCTTTGCCGGCCCAGGGTTGCGAGACGCGGATCCAGCAGGAACTGTCCTGGTCGTGTTCGCCGTAGCGATCCCAGTGGAACTGCACTTTTACCCGGCCGTGTTTGTCGGTGTGGATTTCCTTGCCGGCCGGGCCGGTGACGACGGCCGTCTGTGGGCCTTCGACGACGGCCTGCTCCGTGGTACGGGCCGGGCGGAATGGCGTATCCGCATCAATGACCGTGAAACTTACGGCGAAATCCGGTCCCTTGTCCGCTTTCGCCACGGCGGTCTTCCCGGCCTGGCCGCTGCGACCCGGCGATTCGCTGGCCGAGGCGAAGGGATCTCCGCGCAGGTCGTAGCAGGCTGAGGTGATCAGATACTCCCGGTTCTGGTCCTCGCGCGGGTAATCGTCGAACTTAAACGTGTATCCGCAGGCCAGGCCGCGGCAGTCGCCGGCGCCTTTGATGGTCTCATGCTGGGCATCGAGTTCTTCCTGGCGGACGCGGGCGCGCTGCTCGCCGTGGCCGTCCTCGATGTAGCCGCCGGGATAGTCGTAGATCTCGTAGCGTGCGGCCGCGTGCGGCCGGGGGTTCTTGCGATAGGTCCGCAGCATCTTGCGCGGCACTTTGAAGTCGAAATCGTTGTGTGAGTAGATGCCGGGTTGCACCTGGCGACGAAGGGTCCAGGTGCTGATCCGGCCCTTGCGGATGCCCGCGGTGTTGTCGGTCGGGTTGTAGCCCACGGAGTCAAAGCCGTCGAACGGCAGGTGGGCCGAGATGGAGTCGCACAGCACCAGCGTGTGTTTCTCGCTGGTGTGCTCGAAATAGTAATAGATGCCCTCATCCTCGAGCAGGCGGCTGACGAAGTCGAAGTCGGTCTCGCGATACTGGACACAGTACTCTCGCGGCTTGTAGTCGTGCGTCAGACGCAGTTCGAAGTCGGCCACGCCGTGCTCGCGGAAGATCTCCAGCACGATCTGCGGCACGTTCTTTTCCTGGAAGATCCGGCAGTCCGAACGCCGCGTCAGGAACCAGAGCCAGGGCACGACCGTGGCGCGATATCCCGCCACCCGGCTGGTGGCCCCGGCCACGGGCGCCTGCTCGAAGCGGCTGACGAAGCCATGGAAGTAGCGGGTCTGCTCGGAATTCTGATCATCGTGAAGCTGCATGCGCAGCACCATGGGTTGGCCCAGCACGCGGTCGAAATCAACCTGGAAATCCTCGCTGAGCAGTTCTAGGTCATACTCGAACGGCCGGCCGAGGGCTTCCGTGCCGCGGAACCGGCTGAGCAGGAGCACGTTGTTTCCAAGAAGGCACGAAACGCCCACTTCGCGATTGTCTTGTGTGCGCGACATAGGTTTCTTCCTCCGGGACGTGACCTGATGACCAGACTGAAGTATCCCCAATCCGGTGCCTTTTTCAACAGCGCGGACAGTGGAAAAGCGGGTCGGCGTGGCAATGTTTTCGGGAGAATGCCAGGGCTGACGAACGTAGCACAGCCGTCTCGGCTGTGTCCGAACACTTTGACACAGGCGAGACGCCTGTGCTACTCCATGTGCTCCCGAAAAAATTGCCGCGCCGACGCAGATGACGTGATCGACGAATCGACCACGCCGCTGTGGATCGTCGATGTTTCGAAAATCCCTATTCCTTCTTGGAGGCTCGTGCCTTGGACAGCTCCGCGGTCATGTTCGCAAGTTGCGGGCTCATGTCGTTCCGCGGCAGGCGCACTTCGATCACGCGCAGGGTTTCCGAGCCCATGGCCGAGCGGATGGCGCCGTCGAGTTCGCCCTTGGTCGCGGCGATGGTGGCCTCACCGCCGCCCACGAGTTCGCAGATTTTCGTGTAGTTCCACTGCGAGATCACATTGAACGCCCCATCGCGGATTTTCCGCATGGTGCCGTAGCCCTCGTTGTTCAGGATCAGCACGATCGGCTTGAGTCCCAGTCGCACCGCGGTCGACAACTCGGTGCCGGTCATCTGAAACGCCCCGTCGCCAACGAGGACGATGGGCCGCATCGCGGGGTTGGCGATGGCCACGCCGATCCCGGCCGGCACGCCGAAACCCATCGACAGGTAATACGCCGGTGCCACAAACTCCGACCGTTTGGAGGTGCGGATTCCCACGGCGCCGAAGATCGCATCGCCCACGTCCGAGACCACGCAGCAGTTCTCGTCCAGGTGGAGCGAGAGGATGCGGACCAGTTCCGTCATGGTGATCTTGTCCGTCAACTCCGACCGCGTCAGTGCGGCAAACGGGGCAGGGGGGTTCTGCCGCTTGAATGTCTTGGGCTTGATCGCCGCGCTGGCCAACCCCGCGAGATAGTCCGGGAAGTGCACCTGTTCGTACGTGTGATAGCGGACCTTGATCGCCTCGCTCGTCGCCAGGATCGAGCGTGCCCGGTCCAGGCGTGCCGTCCAGATCCCCAGGCTCATGTCGGTGAGGAAGGTTCCCAGCATGAGCAGGCAGTCGGAACTCTCCACATAATGCCGCACATGCGCATCGGATGACATGGCCCCGCCGAACACACCCAGGTACAGCGGGTGGTTCTCGGCCACCGTCGATTTGCTCAGCAGATCGGCCGCGATGGGAATCCGCAGCTTCTCGGCCATCTTCACCACCGCATCGGCCAGCCCGAAGCGGTGCAACTCGACGCCGGCGAGGATCACCGGCCGGCTCGCGTGGCGGAGCATCTCCACGGTTTCCGCCAGTGCCGCCTGCAGGGCATCGGCGTCCGTGGGCAGGCCAACCCATTCAGCCTCGAATGTCGCCGGGATGGGGATCTCCCGGTCCACCATGTCGTAGGGAACTTCGATGTAGACCGGCCGCTTGTGGCGAAGGCACGCCTCGACGCAGCGGACGATTTCCGCGGCCGCCCGCTGTTCGTCCAGCAGTACGGTGGTGGCCACGGTCACTTCGTCAAACACTCGCCGTTGCGTGTCGAAGGTCTTCACCTTGTGATGCAGCAGGGGGTCTGTTTCGCGGTCTTTGCGCCCGGGCGCCCCGGATACGACAACCACGGGCGACTTTTCCGCATAGGCCCCGGCGATGGCGTTGAGGACGTTGAGCCCGCCCACGCAGTAGGTGACGCAGACCAGGCCGATGCCGTTCAGTCGCGAATAGGCGTCGGCCGCAAAGCCGGCACCAGGTTCGTGGGTCATGGTGATGGACTGGATCGGCGATTTCTCCAGCCAGGCGAAGGTAGACAGGGCGAAATCCCCCGGCACGCCGAAGGAGTGTCGCACGCCGCGGCGGTGCAGGTATTCAAAGAGGAACTGCCCCATGGGCATGCGCGGGGGGAACGGTTCCCTGGCCGACGCGTCGGGCGGGGCGTGGCCTGCTGGCTTGGGGGTGTTCTGGTGTGA
Source organism: Phycisphaerales bacterium (assembly GCA_025361735.1). Classification (GTDB taxonomy): domain Bacteria; phylum Planctomycetota; class Phycisphaerae; order Tepidisphaerales; family Tepidisphaeraceae; genus JANYKD01. The sequence goes on along the minus strand of JANYKD010000118.1, from coordinate 9,895 downwards.
TCGACGAGCCGGAGTCCGCGGTGCATGGGTCATAGGGGCATCCACACGGGTTAAGGACTGTGTACCGTGGCCGCCACGATATCATACGCAGGCGATCTTCCCAATACGGGAATCAGAAGTCGACCACCATGCGGATCGTTGCCGCCAGGGCGTCGTCCTGCGAGCGCAGGCCGCCGGGGTTGTGGATGTATTGCAGGTCCGGCTGGATGGCGAGGAACTTGAGTGCGCGCAATTTGTAGAACAGTTCGATCGCCACTTCGTAGTCCTCGTCCGTGCCTGCGTGGCCGCTGAACCGGGCCGCGGTCACGCCGAGCCCCAGGATGTCGTCCGGTCGGGCGGCGAGCGGCCCGGCCCATGCCAGTCCGACGGCCAGATGATGTTCCATGTTGCTCAGATCGGGATCAGCCCATCCGTAGCGCAGGAAGACAGAGATACCGCGATCGTTGTCTTTCTCATCCGGCTTTGCCCGCCAGGCTTTCTGATCGACGATCAGGTATGCACCCCTTGCCCCGGATTCCGTGCCGCCGGAGAGCTTCTCGAACTCGCTGGTGTCATACCACGCGCCGACGCCCGCCCGGCCGTTGAGCTTCTCGCCGAGTTCCCACATCGCGCCCCCTTCGCCGATCAGGAACAGGCCCGCACCGAAGAACTTCGCCGGGCCGTAGGAACCGGTGTTTGTACCCTTGTGCGTGGCTCCGTCGTAAAGGCCGAAACTTGCGTAGCAATGCTCCGTCGGCTTCACAAAGACGTTCACGCTCGTGGCCGGATCCGGGTACGACGGAAAGCCAAGGATGTTCGGCGTCTGCGTGAACGATGGCGAGATGAAATCGGCCGCGTGCTCGCACGGGCCGAACTCGCCGGATGCATCCACCTTGCCGATCTTGATGCGCAGCTTGTCCTCAAACAGTTTCTGCTCGAACCAGAACTCCGACAATTGCGTGCGGCCGTCGGCGTCGATATTGGAAATGCCCAGGGCGTTGCCCGTTAGTTCTGAGCCGTTGCGTCCGTCCTGGTTCTGGAAATTCGTGAAAATGGTGGCGCCCTTCCAATGGGCGAGGCGATCCAGGTCCAGCGTCACGTTGGCATTGAAGAGGTTGCGCCAGGCGTCACCGGCGGTATCGGCTCCGCCTGTGAGGTTCTTTGTGCCGTCCACAGTGAGGTTGGCCTGGAAGGAAATGCCGCGATCATCCAGCCAGGGCCGCAGGCTAAACCAGTCGTCAGTCAGACGTTGCCATTCATGCGGGGGTTTTCCGGTATCCACGTTCCGGGTTGTCGACATTGGCGGATGCTGCGGCTCGGGCACATCCGGGCGCCCGGGCAGGACGAACCGCATGGAGTCGTCGATGTTCGCCTCGGCGCCGTCATCGTCCGGATTGGCGAGCGCACTGTTGCCGACGTGCAGCAACCCGCCCGGCACAGCGAACAGTGACGCCGCCGCACACCACAAGATAAGCCGTTTGCGCATTTGTGTCCTCGCACAGATCCTTCGCGGGCGCAGCCGGCAACGGCCCGCCCGGTCACTCTTCGGCGTGAAACAGGGGGCGCTGCAGTGGATTTGGAGTGATCCGGAATCACGGGAAACCTCGTTCCTTGCGGACCTTGATGAAGGCGAGTGGCGGCTCCGAGCGCGGGCCCTGCCCACCGCCGTCTGCACCACCGGCCTGTCAAACCGCTCCGACAATGACGAGTGTGCCGCTTTTGCCGCCTGTGGCTGTGATCGGACCACCATTCCGTCCTGAGTTCCTACGGTTTTCGCTCAAGCTCCTGTGCAGCACACCGAAACTACGTATGGAGCACAGCGTGTTGCGAAGCAAGCAAGGATACCCAATGGCCCGGACGAGATCCGACAACGCGACTGCAGACGCCGGCCAGCAGGCAAGTGAGCCGGCAGCGGCGCATGCGCCGGGCGGTTTGTCCGCGGGCTTGCCAACTCACGCCGACCGTCCGAGGCTCGGGCTCATGAGCGGCCTGGGAACACGTTTTCTTCTGCCCTTTGGACTGCTTGCCGCGGTCTTCTCGATCTTCGTAGTTTATCGGACCTGCGAGGAGCACACGCGTCACGCCCGGGAACTGCTCACCCAACAGGCCGCACTCATCACTGAGTTCAATCTGGCGATCCGCGACTACGCCGCGAAGAAGATCCGGCCGGCCATGGAGCCGGTCGTGGGCAAGGATGGATTCCATCCCGAGACCATGTCCACCTCGTTCATTTCCCGGAGTATCTTCGAGGAGGTCCGCAAGAAGTTCCCCGATTGCGTCATCCGTTTCGCGTCCAACGACCCGCGAAATCCCGTCAACAAAGCCAGCCCTGACGAACTGCGGATGATCGACTATTTTTTCAAGAATCCCGGCGCCGGGCAGAAGGTCGAGGAAATCGAGATCGCCGGCCATCACTACATGGCGTTCTTTGTTCCCAAGTTCGTGAAACCGGAGTGTTTGCGCTGCCATGGCGATCCCAAGGAGGCGCCGGCCGCGCTCTTGAAGCGATACGGCGACAAAGCCAGCTTTCATCGGGCCGTCGGCGACGTCGCGGGGCTGGACACGGTTGCGGTGCCGCTGGAGAAGGTCAACGCCGCCGCCAGCGCCGGCATGTGGCGGCAATCGATCACGCTGATTGCGGGGTTTGCCGTCCTCGTCGGACTTGTGATGTTGATGTTTCGCCTGGTCGTAACCCGGCGTCTGGCGGCCATGGCGAGGCATTTGCACGACATCGCCGCAGGCGCACAAAGCCCCTGGATGACGCCCGTGGACCCGGGCAGGGAAGACGAGATCGGCGTTGTCGCCAGAGCCTTCAACGGGCTCCTGGAACGTCTGCGAAACGCGCATGCCCTGCTTGAAGAGCGGGTCAGCGAGCGTACCGCTCAACTGTCGCAGGCAAACGAGGATCTGCGTCGCGAGATCGTCGAGCGTACGCGAGTCCAGGATGAACTTCGCACCGCGGCCCGCGTTGATAAACTGACCGGGCTGTCCAACCGCCACCTCCTGCTTGACCGCCTGAACCAGGCCGTCAGCAGGGCCAGACGCGTGGCGGGCTATCGCTTCGCGGTCCTCTACATTGATCTGGACGGATTCAAACTCATCAACGACAGCATGGGGCATCACAAGGGCGATGTGCTTCTGGCCGAAGCCGCCAGGCGGCTGCGCGAGGAAGTCCGGGCCATCGACACCGTGACCTGCGAACCCACCGGCAACACCGCCGCCCGTCTCGGTGGCGATGAGTTCGTCGTCCTTCTGGATGGGATTGCCGGCGAAGCCGACGCGCAACTCGTCGCCAGCCGCCTGCTGACCGTTCTCTCCCTGCCGTACGTGCTTGAGGGGCACGAGGTCGTTTGCAGCGCCAGCATTGGAATCGTCACCAGCCTGGTCGCCGGCCAGTCGGCCGAGGATCTCATGCGCGACGCCGACACCGCGTTGTACGAAGCCAAGCATGCCGGCCGGGCCCGACACGTTGTCTTCGATGCTTCCATGCGCACACGCGTGCAGGCGCGATTGGGTCTGGAAAGCGATCTGCGGAAGGCCCTCGACGCCGGCCAGTTCGCACTCCACTACCAGCCGATCGTGTCGCTGGAGACCGGCCAGATCGAGAGCTTCGAGGCTCTCCTTCGCTGGAAGCATCCGGAATGCGAAATGGTCTCGCCGGTTGACTTCATCCCCGTTGCCGAGGAATCCGGCCTGATCCTGCCCATTGGCGAATGGGTCATCCGCGAGGCGTGTCGGCAACTTGTGGAATGGCGCACGACCAAGCCCAACGTTCGCATACCGACAATCAGCGTCAATCTCTCACGCCATCAACTGGTGCTGTCGGACCTGCCCCAGCGTCTGTATGCGATTCTCCAGGAGGCCGGTGTGGACCCCAGCGACATCCACCTGGAGCTCACGGAAAGCGCTGTCATGCGCGATTCCCACGCGGCCACCGGCATTCTCAACGAACTCAAACGCATCGGCTTCCGCATCGACCTCGACGACTTCGGCACCGGCTATTCATCCCTCGCCTGCCTGCACCAGTTCCCGATCGACGTCGTCAAAATCGACCGGTCATTCGTCGCCAACCTGGAGAAGGGCCCGGACTTTGTCCAGTTCGTGACCGCCATCGTCATGCTCGCCGGCAGCTTCCGCATGGCGATTGTCGCCGAGGGCGTCGAAACGGCCGGGCAACTGTCGGTGCTGAAGTCCCTCGGCTGCCATTACGCCCAGGGCTACTACTTCGCCAAGCCGATGCCGCCTGCGCAGGCCATCGAATACACCACCCCCGGCATCGCCGGCATAAGTCTGGCCGCGTGATGCTCTACGGATCAGCCGGGCGGCATCGCCGAGAGCCGGAGCTGCCAGAGGCGATCGGCCGGACCCATCAGCACAAGCCCCGCGCGGAACTTGGGATAACCCACGCAGTAACCGCGGAACATCACGGGGTTCCAGCCCTTTCGAAGGGTCAGTGTCCTGGCGGCCGTCAGCTTCCCGTTGGCGCCTTTGATCTCGCCATCGAGCACCTTCCCGCCGTTCAGGAACCAGCGGAAGTAGGTCTGCGCGTGGCCCTGGAACTGGAACTCCACCTCCAGATCCTGCGGCGCATGGATCCAGGTGGCGCCATACCAGATCTGCGCGGATGCCCCGCACACCACACGCGTGTCCAGATCGGCAACCGTCGCTTTCATCCAGCGCACCGCGCCCGGTTTGGCCCAGTATCCCTGCACCATCTCGCCCTGGAAAACCGCGTTGAGGTCCACCTTGCCATCGTCGGGCGGATACTTGGCCGCTTCGCAGAGTTCGCGGGCCGCGATCTTGGAATCCTTGTTCGTACCAGGGACGGGCCCTCGGAGATCGGCCTGGAAGACCTCGGCGCCGGGTCCGCCAAACGGTCCGCAGATCTGCCAGTGACGCACGACGACACCCTTGTCTAAACCCTGGAACTGCAGCGGCGCCCACGAACCGGGATAGAGTCGCGCTTCGGTGGGCTCATCGTAGGTCTCGCGATTGGCCGAGCCGTCGGCGTTGGACCACCAGAACTTGTTGTGGCCCGCAAACGTCGCCTCGAAGTTCACCATGGTCCGCACGCTGCTCCCCAGCGCCGGCAGGCCGGGGATGGCGCTGCGCGGGATGGCCGCCACCAGTACAAACCCCTTGCCGTCGGCGTCGAGAAGGTGTCCCAACTTCGCATCGGCCACCGGCGCGACGTGGGCGAACTCCACCTTGCCCACGGGTGTCTGATACGTCGCGGGCCGGGCCTGGCCGGATTGTTTCCACTGCGGGTACATGCCGACGACGACCGGTTTCACGGCTTCCGCATCCTTGACGAGACTGAAGACAAATCGCACATCGCCCGGACGGCCGCCAGCGGCTCCGCCGGATGGGGCGGCCGGATCACCCTGGATGTAAAGGCTCAGCGTGTCGGCCAGTCGGTCGTGGCTGAAGATGCGATCGCTGGCCGCCAGCGGCTTGGGATCGACCTTGCCCGCCAGCCGCGCGTGCCAGCGCACGTAGAGCGTGTCGGGATCGTACAGCCCGCGAAGTTCCACCGTCTGGTCCTTGTCCGCTTGGAAGACCACGGGCTCGCACGACTCCCATCCACTCAGCGAGCCATCGAGCACGGCGCCGCCGATGGCCGGTGAAAACCGGGCGAGTTTCGCCGAGCCCGCGCCGCCGCGGAGCGTCAGGGCGATCTCGGGGGGTGTCGCGATCTGCGTTGCGTTGAGGACGACCTCGGGCTGAATCTTGCCGATCGGCCGCGCGTCGTTCTGTGTCAGCGACCACCCCTGGGCCTCGAACAGGAGCGGCGTGACCTTGCCCATGCCGAAATAGATCTTCCCATTGGTCCGATCCGCAAACGTGAAGCCCGCAAAGAACTCGCCCGGCTGCGGATAAACGCCGGCCACCGCGTGCGGGAATCGCCGCCCGTCCGGGAAGATTGTGTCTACATAAAGACCATCCTCCGTGAAGAGCAATACACCGCAGCGCGACTGGTCCACCACGCTGAGCAGTCCGTTGATCGGCTTGTTGATATGGATCGCGCCGTACATCTCGCCCGCTTTGGCGACGCCCTGCAGCGCCACCCGGCCCGTGCGCCATTTCAGGCGATAACCCTGGCCCGCAGTGCCGCCAGTGCCCTCACTGGCAGTCTTCTGCGTTGCAGGCTTGCCCCCGGATTCCGTCGGTGCGGACACCGGCGGCACTACGGAAACGGGCACATAGCGCGAAACCTTCACTTGTGCCCCTTCGTTGGCGCTGAAACTATGTCCGCCTCGGGCGACCACGTAGAACCCGTCCTTCATCGTCCCATCAACCGAGGCCCAGTCGCTGCTATACCGGTCGTCGAGTTCATTGCCGCCGTTGATGGCATTGGCCTTGCCCTCTGCCCGGGCGGTGAAGACCGGGTCCGTAAACAGCTTCTGCCAGCCCGAGAAAATCGGGTTGCCATGCGCGTCGTAGCCCGCCGGCGCCAGTCGCCACACATCCCGGCCGCCCTGGTTGAGCGCAATCAGCGACAGATCCTCGCTCCATTGATTCCCGTGGTAGTGGAACATCGCCCCCGGCATTTCCAACGGACTCTTGCGATACTCCTCCTCCTGGATGAGCCCGTCCCCATTGGCATCATGCCAGGTGAAGCAGTTCCAGGTGTTCCCCTGCCGTTCGCGGATGATCGCGGCCGACAACAGCCAGCGATCGCCAGCCAGGCGATAGACGTTGTTACTGCGGCCACAGGCAAGATACGCGTTGCCGTTAGCTCGGATGAACCGCGGATGGTCCAGCCCGGGGGACTTCGGGTCCGTGCCGACCGACGGCCAGACCGCATCAACGGCCCAGACGCCCTTGTCGCGATCGATGCGGAACCGCGTCAGCCAGCCTTCCTGCCCGGTGATATACACCTGGTCGGGATGCTCCGGATCCACGGCGTAGCCATCGTTCGCCTTGGTCTGCAGCGACGTGAACTCGCGGAGAAGTTTGCCGTCCGCGCTCCACTCGCTGGCCCGGTTGGGCCCGGCCCGCTCCACAATGATCAGCCGGTCTTCACCCTCAGGCGTCGTCCATGTGGCGAGTTTGCCCGGCGCCATGAGCGTCAGCGGATCGTAAGTGCCAGGCTTCTGAGCCTCGAGCCGGCCATACGTCACAGTCTTCGCACCGGCCCGATCGAACTGATACACCCGGTTGGCCGATGGATCGCTGAGATAAACGCGACCGTGGCTGTCCACCTCAATATCGGCGGGCCTTAGCGGTGGTGCAAGAACACTTCCTTGCTCCTCCTGCTCCCTCTCCCTCCGGGAGAGGGTTGGGGTGAGGGCATTCTGGGAAGTTGTTGCTGCACCCTTCCTCACGCCCGCGGCCACGGCGAAGAGTCGCTTCCACGGACCCTGCGGCAGCCCGTCCTTGAGCGGCTGGGTGACGACCTCAAACTTGCTCTCGTCCACTTCATGAACCGCATAGAGCACGCCGCCCCGCGCCGCGATGCCGATCGGCCGCTCCAGCGGCACCTGGGCCAGAATCGCCCCTGAAGCGCCGTCGTGAACAGTGATGACATCCACGCGGTCGCTGTCGCTCTCGCTATAGCTGCGGTTGGCACCCGCAAGGATCTTCCCGCCCTGTGCCACATACACATACGTCTTGTCCACCTCGCGCCAGCAAGCCATCCCTTTCACCCATCCCCTGGGCAGGTACACGCCCGATCGGTTCGCCCGGCCATCGCCGAATGGCTTGCCATCCGCGCGATAGACATACTTCGCTCCGCCGTCCGTGCTGAAGCTCCAGACGCTCTGCCCATCGGTGCAGGTGCTCGTCCCGCCGCCCGCGCCGCCGGATGGGTACGCCCGCACAAACTGCCCCAGCCCGGCCGGCTTCTTCAGGTCAAACTGCGGGTTGTTCGTGCCGTTTTCGAGATAGACATAGTAGAACACCGCCGCGCCATTGGCCCCGACATCCACATCCCCCAGCGGCGCCCCACACGGGTCGCCGCCAAAGGGCTCGGGCGTCTGCCATTGCTCGCGCGACGGCATCCATGACGACGCCCCGGCCACGAACTGCGGCGTGATCGCGTGGTACTCGCCATCCACCACCCACTTCCGCGCCGGCGAGCAGATTCCTTTCACCGCATACGTCCCCGGCGGCACCGGCATGAGGTTCTCATCCAACCCGTCCCATGTGTCCGTAAACGCCCCCTGGTTCTCCGCCGTCACGGTGCGCGGCACGCCGCGCACAAACTGGCTAATGATCCAGTCCGGATTGTCCCTGGCGACGATGGCCAGCGTCACCAGATACGTCCGTGGCAGCGCCCCATCGGCCGGCAACGAGTACCGCACTTCAACCCCGGCCGGTGCCTGTGCACCTCGCACGGCCAACGTGGCACCGGCAAGGCCCAGCAGGAGCAGCAACGGGAAAACCCAGACCGATGACGATCGACACGTGTGGAACTGGCTCATCAGATCTCCTCGGTCCGGAGTGTAAGTCCGACGCTCGCGCGGTCAAACCGGCGAATCCTGCCGGCGGTCCGGGGTGTGCTCACGGATCCGCGCGGCAGCGCCAACCCCGCCCGGCGCCGATTGTCCAGCCAATCAGACGTCAAAACAGTCCTTTTACCATTGCAAAACCCGCCACGTGCTATAAACTCCCCATCGAATTAACTATTCCTATAGGATTTATAGGTAATAGGAATTGGCTTTCGATTTGAAAGGTCGAAACTCATGGCACACGGCAAAAGCTACGCAAACGTCGTCGAAACCACCTACAGCACTCCGCTGATCAAACTCAACCGTTTGGTCTCCGCCGACCAGGCGACCGTGCTGGCCAAGGCGGAATTCTACAACCCGTTTCACAGCGTCAAGGACCGCATCGGCCGGGCCATGATTGAAGACGCTGAGGCGAAGGGAGTTCTCAAGCCGGGCACGCGGATCATCGAGCCGACCAGCGGGAATACCGGTATTGCCCTGGCGTTCGTGGCCGCGGCCAAGGGGTATCCGCTGACGCTGGCGATGCCCGAGTCGTTCAGCCTCGAACGCCGCGCGTTGCTGCGAGCGTTGGGCGCCGAACTCGTGCTTACCCCGGCGTCAGAGGGCATGCGCGGCGCCATCGCCCGCGCCACGGCACTGGTTGCCGAGACTCCCGGATCGTGGATTCCCCAGCAGTTCGAGAACCCGGCCAACCCGCGTATTCATGAGCTGACGACCGGACCCGAGATCTGGGCCGACACCCAGGGCAAGATCGACATTCTCATTTCCGGCGTCGGCACGGGCGGCACCATCACCGGCGTCGGCACGGGCGGCACCATCACCGGCGTCAGCCGCTTCATCAAGGCGAGGAAGCCGTCGTTCCAGGCCATCGCCGTCGAGCCCAGGGAATCGCCGGTGATCTCGGGCGGAGCGGCCGGCCCGCACAAGATCCAGGGCATCGGCCCCGGCTTCGTACCCAAAAACCTTGATCGATCGCTTGTGGATTCCGTCGAGCAGGTGTCGTCGGAGGAATCCGTCGATTGGGCGCGCCGCTCGGCAAAGGCCGAGGGTCTACTCGTCGGCATCAGTTCCGGAGCAGCCCTGGCGGTGGCGGCCCGCGTCGCCAGCCGTCTGGAAAACAAGGACAAGCTCATCGTCGTGGTTCTGCCCAGTTTCGGGGAACGATATCTTTCAACAGTGCTCTTCCAGGGCCTCGCGTCGTGAGCTGACGCCGGCTGGCGACCCTCGCCGGACTGCCTGTAATCCAACAACACAACAGATGTAAAGATCGTTTTATCGCCTCTTATAAGTCATTAAATGTGGATTGCTGACGCATGGGCAACGGTTGGACTAAACGGCTGTCGCCGTGGCGGGCGTGGGAGGGCCTTGCGTGGCGGGATTGTGTAGACTTTATGGCAGAGAGGCCGGCGGACGGACGACACGGGGTCGGCCGCCGCCAGTCTCCATATCCGAAAGGAGTCTGC